>NZ_JBIWKB010000002.1:26392-232068 GCF_044765425.1 Streptomyces sp. NPDC102462
CCCCGGAGGACCGAGCACGCAGGGTACGGAGGCCGGGGCCGACAGAACGCTCGGGGGCACCCCGACCGACCCGGACCCCAGAACCCCGACGCCCCACGCCAAGGCCACCCCCCAAACGCCAGACACGCCCCCCACCACCCAGGGGCCGGACTTCCAAGCCCGAGGACGCAGCCCCGGAGGACCGAGCACGCAGGGTACGGAGGCCGGGGCCGACAGAACGCTCGGGGGCACCCCGACCGACCCGGACCCCAGAACCCCGACGCCCCACAGCAAGGCCACCCCCCAAACGCCAGACACGCCCCCCACCACCCAGCCGCCGGACTCCCGAATCGCCGCCCCCACCCAGGACCCGCACCCCGTCACCCCGGCGCCGCACATCCGCATCACCGTCCCCGCGCCGGACGCGTAGCCCTTCGCGCCCGCCTCGGGTGCCTGCTTCCTCGTCTGGGAGGGGGCCCGGAGGGGGTGGCTGGGGGTAAGGGCCGGTGTCGCCGTTCCAGTCGCGGCCAGCGAAGTCGTGCATGTCAGTGTTTCGCCTCCTCCACCGCGCCCGCGTGGCCGTGGACGGTGACCGGGAAGGCGATGGTCCCCGGGAAGAGGACGGGCACCTTCAGGGACACGTCGGCGGTCACATAGCCGCTCCCCCCGCACGTCACCGTGGCATCCCCCTTCCACGCCTGCGACAGCTGCCCGAGTCCCACCTGCTCGCAGGCGGCCTGCCGCTCGCCCGGCGCCGCGGCCGTCCCGGCCCGTACCGCCTCGTCGGCAGCGTTCCCCGCGAGCGTGTAGGTGTACCCCACGAGGACGCACTGCCACATCAGCACCAGGGTCAGCAGGATCAGCGGGGTCATGCCGAGGAGTTCGATGCTGACCTGTCCCCGGTCGCGTGCCGGCCGGTCCATGGCGGTCACTCCTTCCGGCGCCGGAAGCTCACCGCGCCCCGGTCGCCGCGCGGTCGGCCGCGGTGCGTCGGTGCCTCGGGCGCCCCGGCCAGGCCGAGTTCACCGGCGAGCGCCCACAGCGCCTGTTTCACCGCGCTGCGGCTGTCGAGTTCGTGGACGCGTCCGGCGTCCACGACGCCCTGGAGTTCCTTGAAGCCCGCGGGCACGGTGGTACGGGCCAGCGCCGTGCCGGTGATGCGCTGGATGAGCTGCGGCTGGATCTCCGTACTCCTGGTGTGCCGGTTGACGACGACGGTGGTCTCCTCCGCCTTGCGGATCTGCAGCCGGTCCCACATGCGCACGGTCCGCTTGGCGGCCCGTACGGCGACGACGTCGGGGGTGGTCAGCAGCAGCGCCGTCCCGGCCATCTCCACGGCGGTCGCGCCGGCGCCGCTGAGCTGGGCGCCGCAGTCCACCACGACCACCTCGTAGCGGGAGCGCAGGGCACCGATGATCTGCCGGGCGGCCCGGTCGGTGACCTCTTCGCCGCGTTCGCCCTCGCCGGGGGCGAGCAGCAGCGCGAGGCCGGTGTCGTGGCGGAAGACGGCGTCGGCGAGGACGCGCGGCGAGATGTCGGTGATGGCGGCCAGGTCGGCGACGGAGCGGCGGAACTGGATGTCCAGGTAGGAGGCGATGTCGCCGGTCTGCAGGTCGAGGTCGACCAGGGCGGTGGACCGGCCGGACGCCTGGGCGGCGAGGGCGAGTTGGACGGCGGCGAAGGTGGCGCCGACTCCGCCCTTGGCGCCGCTGACGGTGACGACGGTGCCGCCGACACCGCCGAACACATCGGCGCCGTGGCCGAGATGGCGGCGTACGCCCTGGGACCACTGGGCCACCGCGTGCACCCGGCTGGCCAGTTCGTCGTAGTTCAGCGGGAGGGTGACCAGGCCGCGGGCGCCGGAGTCCATGGCGGCGGAGAACAGGCCGGGTCCGGCGTCGGTGGTGACGAGGATGACGCCGGCTGCGGGGTGGCGCAGAGCGATCTCGCGGACGAGTTCGAGGGCGGGTACGGGCCCGATGCGTTCGTGGACGACGACGACCTCGGGCAGTTCGTCGACGGACTCGGCGGCGAGCCGGGCGAGGGTGTCGACGAGTTGGGTGGAGTCGCCGACCGGGGGGAGCGGTTCGGCGTCCGGCAGTTGGCTGAGCAGGGTGATGAGGGAGCGTACGGCGTCCGGGTCACCGACGGCCGGGAGGATTCTGGTGGGCATGCGGGCCGCCTCTCACTTGTCCGTCGCGAGTTCGTAGGTGCGGTCCTTGTCCGGCACGGCAGTCTCGCTGCCGGGTGCCACCAGGGCGAGCCGGACCCGCTGGGCGAACGACTCGGCGTAGGTGATGCGCTGTGCGTCGATGGTGGACAGCGCGAAGGTGATCGGGACGGCGTCGGTGGGCTGCTGGTTCTTGTTGTCGGGCTCCAGGGAGGTCAGCTTGCCGACGTCGAGGACCCGGGCGTTGGTCACGATGATCTTGGACTGGTCGGGGTCGCCCTGCTGCTTGCCCTCGAAGGTGGCGTAGACGTTGACCCGGGAGCCGGGGGTGATCTTGCCGGCCACGCCGGTGGCCGCGTCGATCATGATGGCGACCTCCTGCTCCCCCGGCCGCAGGGCGGGCTGGTCGACGATCATGTCGCTCTGCAGCAGGGAGCCCTCGCGCAGGGTGGTCACGGCGATCTTGCCGCGGATCTGCCGCAGATCGGTGACGGCGTTGGCCGACAGCCAGCGCTCGGGCATCCGGATCTTCGCGAACTGGCCGGTGGTCAGCGGCGTGTAGGGCGCCACGTTCGACTTGAGCCGGTACGCGGTGACCTCGGGGCCGACCTTGGACTTCACGTCGTCGATCACGGAGAGCACGCCGGCGAACGCGCCGAGGGCGCAGAGGACCGACAGGACCAGGAGTATCACGCCGCGGCGCTGACGGGAGTTCATGAACCGTGCAACCTCATTGGGGGAATCGGTCGTGCGCAGTCGTATGGGTGAGCGGTGTCGCGGTGTCCGGTGTCTCGGTGTCTCGGTGTCTGACGGTCAGGCGGGCGTCCGTTGTTCGAGGGCCCGTGGGGCGGGTGGTTCATGGCCGGGCGGGGTGGCGGAGCAGAAGACGCAGCGATCGCCGATCACGTCGACGCCGCACCAGTGACAGGTGCTCTGCCGCACCGAGGTGACCAGTTGGTAGAGGACGGAGAGGTCGGCGAGATAGCCGCAGAACTCCACGATCCGGCCCGTCCCCCACCAGTTCGCGGACTCGGCCGGCAGCGGGGCCTCGCGCAGCCCGTGCGCGCCCCAGGACGTGGCGAGCGTGCCGACCCACTCGGACTGCAGCTGTCCCTTGGCGACCAGCATCCAGGTGTTGAACTCGGGTCCTGGCAGGGTCGCTTCGGGGCCGACGCGCACGAGCCGCGGCTGCGGGTGGGCGACCACCGCGAACTGGCTGCCCGGCACCCAGGACTTGGCGTGCGCCTTCAGTCCCACGGGTATCCGGTCGAGCTTGGCGACCGAGCCGAGGACCGCGCCGGCGTGGATGTAGTGGGTGAGCAGCCGGCCCGCGGAGGCGAGCACGCCCGGGCTGAGGTCGCAGGAGGCGAGCTGGCGCAACTGGCGGGCCAGGACGGCGATTCCGAGGGGCGGCAGAGCCGGCCGGAACAGGGCGATCCGCTCGCTCTCCAGGAGCGAGCGGAGGGTGTGCAGCCGCTGGGTCACCGCCGCGGGGGCGGACTGCGAGCCGACGACGATGAGATGCCCGTGCTGCTCGACGAGCCCGTTCAGCTCGGCGAGGGCGTGGTCGAGCGGCCGCTTGTCGAGGTCGTGCAGCACGACGGCGGGCATGGTCCGTTCGTCCTGCGCGGACAGCGCCATGTCGGCGCTGGTCACGGCGATGGCAGTTGGCACGCGCAGCTCCCCGCTCTTCACATCCGGTGGCCCACCGGGGTGACTCCGGTGCGCCGGGACGACTTCACTGCGTGACTACGTGAGCACTGTATCCACGGCTCTGTGACCGGAGAACACCGTTTGTGCGGCTGAACGGGATCTGTCTTCACACAACTCGCTTCAAACCGGGACAGGTTGAACTTCCCGCGCACACGGGATTTTGGTCTGGACCTCTTGACACCGGGATTGGTCTGGACCAAACTTCCCGCGCACACGGGATTTTGGTCTGGACCTCTTGACACCGGGATTGGTCTGGACCAACTTGTAGGCCAGCGGTGGCCACCGTCCGTTCTCCCCCACTTCTCCCCGCCCACTCCCCCACCCGGAGGCCCCAGTGGACCGCGCACCAGGCATGCCCGGACGCAAGAGACGACGGATACGGACCTGGTCCGTGACGGCCGCGCTCGCCCTGTCCGTGGCGGGACTCGCCGCCGCACCCGCAGCCGCGGCGGACGTCAACAACGTCAAGAACGCCGGTTTCGAGTCCGGCCTGAGCAACTGGACCTGCTCCGCGGGCAGCGGTACGACCGTCTCCTCGCCGGTGCACTCGGGCACCGGCGCGCTGAAGGCGACGCCGGCCGGGCAGGACAACGCGCGCTGCACCCAGACGGTGGCGGTACGGCCCAACTCGACGTACACGCTGAGCGCGTGGGTGCAGGGCGGCTACACCTACCTGGGTGTGACGGGCACCGGCACCACCGACGTCTCCACCTGGACGCCCGACTCGGCCTCCTGGAAGCAGCTGACGACGACGTTCACCACGGGTTCCGGCACCACGTCCGTAGCGGTCTACACGCACGGCTGGTACGGCCAGGCCGCGTACGTCGCGGACGACGTGTCCGTCTACGGGCCGGACGGCGGGGGCGGCGGCGACCCGGCCCCGACCGTGCCGGGCGCCCCGAGCGGCCTCACCGTCTCCGGGACGACATCCTCCTCGGTCTCCCTGTCCTGGGGCGCGGTGTCCGGCGCGACGGGCTACTCCGTCTACCGCAACGGCACGAAGGTCACCGCGGTGACCGGCACGTCGGCCACGGTGACCGGCCTCGCCGCCGCCACCTCGTACTCCTTCCAGGTGACGGCGACGAACTCGGCGGGCGAGTCACCGAAGTCGGCCGCGGTCACGGCCACCACCGCCACGAGCAACGGCGGAGGCGGAGGCACGGTGCCCCGGCACGCGGTGACCGGCTACTGGCAGAACTTCAACAACGGGGCGACGGTCCAGAAGATCTCCGACGTGCCGTCGGCGTACGACATCATCGCGGTGGCCTTCGCGGACGCGACGTCGACGCCGGGCGCGGTCACCTTCAACCTGGACTCGGCCGGTCTAGGCGGCTACACCGTCGACCAGTTCAAGGCGGACATCAAGGCGAAGCAGGCCGCCGGGAAGAAGGTCATCGTCTCGGTCGGCGGCGAGCGGGGCACCGTGTCGGTGAACGACTCGGCGTCCGCGGCGAACTTCGCCGACTCCGTGTACTCGCTGATGCGGACGTACGGATTCGACGGCGTCGACATCGACCTGGAGAACGGGCTGAACGCGACGTACATGACGCAGGCGCTGCGCTCGCTGTCGGCGAAGGCGGGCCCGTCGCTGGTGCTGACGATGGCCCCGCAGACCATCGACATGCAGTCCACGTCGAACGGGTACTTCCAGACGGCGCTGAACGTGAAGGACATCCTCACGGTCGTCAACATGCAGTACTACAACAGCGGTTCGATGCTCGGCTGTGACGGCAAGGTGTACAGCCAGGGCTCGGTGGACTTCCTCACCGCGCTGGCCTGCATCCAGCTCGAAGGCGGTCTCGCGCCGTCGCAGGTCGGCCTGGGCCTGCCGGCGTCGACGCGCGCGGCGGGCGGCGGCTATGTCTCCCCGACGGTGGTCAACAACGCCCTGGACTGCCTGACGAAGGGCACGAACTGCGGCTCGTTCAAGCCGTCGAAGACCTACCCCGACCTGCGGGGAGCGATGACCTGGTCCACCAACTGGGACGCCACCTCGGGCAACGCCTGGTCAAACACGGTGGGCCCCCACGTGCACGCACTCCCGTAACGCCCCGCGGCATCCGGGGGCGGCGGCTTCGGCCACCGCCCCCTCCGCGTCTGCCCCTGGCGGCCGGACGGTTACAAGTACGGCTCCGGCGGGCGTCCGCTGTGCCAGTGGTGCAAGGCTCCGGTCATGGTGGCTTGGGTGGCAGACGGTGGGTTGAAGGCTGCCTCCCAGTACCTTCTTCGCTGATCGTCTGGCCCCTGCTGCCTTCGGCCGTGGGAGCCATTTCGTCATGTCCTCGATCACCCGAGGCGCAAATGGTGCAGCATCAGCAGCGCCGCCACCGCGTTGGCCGACCGCACTTCACCACGGGCGACCAACTCGGGCATCTTCGCAAGCGGCACCCACTCTCGCCGCGCGGACTCGTGAGCATCCTCCGGCACGGTGCGCACCTGCTCGGCGTGATCCGACCAGTACACCCGATGATGCGACGTCGAGATCCCCGGCATCGGGTCGACCGCCAGGAGCAGCCGCAACGGGCCGGGCCGCCACCCGGTCTCCTCCTCGAACTCCCGCGCCGCCGCGACCGCGGGGTCCTCGCCCTCACCGGTCCCACCCGACGGCAACTCCCAGCCCCACGCGCCAGTGATGAACCGGTGCCGCCACAGCAGCAGCACCTCGTCCGCCTCGTTCACGACCGTGGCCACCGCCACGGGCCGCAGCCGGATCACGGTGTGGTCAAGGTGCTGGCCGTCCGGCAGCTCCACGTCGGCCATGTTCACCTTGACCCACCGGCTCTCGTACACGGTTCGCTCGCCGAGGTTCCGCCACACTGACACCCTGCTGCCTCTCCTTCGGGGACGCGCCCTATCCGACCACAGTCGGCTACAGCGGGATGCGAAGAGTCTCGTCGATCCGGTCGACGACCTCGCGCGTTGACCCGCTACGGGTGGTGGCGAGGTTGCGGCGTACGCCGACGAGCCGGTCGTAGAGCCGATGCGACTCCATCCCTGCCACGGTGTCGAGCATCTGCATCGCGGTGCCGGCGGCACGGTCGACTTCCCCCGCCCGCAGTTCGCAGTCGGCGAGGGTGGCAAGCCGGTGCACCCGACCGCGGGCGTGGGTCTGGACGGCAACGGCCTCGGCGGCGTACTGCTGCGCAGGCCCGGTGTCACCAAGCCGCATCAGAGTGTCCGCCATCGCGGTCTCCAGCAGGCCGGGCTGGATGTACCCGGTCTCGTCCGGCTCCTCGTCCGGGCGGATCTGCCCGGATGCGATCTCCGCCTGTTGCATGGCCCGGTGGGCGGCCGTCTGGTCGCCCATGCGGGCGTACGCCTTCGCCTGCATGGCGTGCAGGTCGCAGGCGAGGGCCGGACTGATGGCGTGTCCGGCAGTGCGCAGCCCTGCCTCGGCGAACGCGACCGCCTGCCGGTACTCGCCCATGAAGAGGGAGTGGTTGACGAGGAGCGCTATCACGTACCCGCCGAACGCCCTGTCCCCGCTCGCCTTCGCCAGCCTCAGGGCCTGGTGGTAGTAGCGCTGCGCGAGGCCCTGGGCGTTGGAGTCGTAGGCGCAGATCCCGGCAACGGCGACGAGCCCGCCGACGGCCCGGAGCAACTCGCGGCCGGTGGCGTCCGTATAGGTGCCGCGCATCAGCGGCGCCGTGTCCTCTGTCAGGAACCGCAGGACACGGCCCCGAGTCCCGACGCCGCCCGCCTTTCGGTACATCTGCTCGTAGTGCCGACGCGCGGTCCGCAAATGCTCGACGTCGGGCAGGCCCACGCGGATGGTGCCACGGCTGGACACGTCCACGTCGTCAGGCGGGTTCTCCCACTCCCAGACGGGGCCGACGGCGGGCAGGCCGGTGATCACGGGCGTGCGCTGGACGTCCTCGCGCTGCTGGTGGTCGCCGCGCCACAGTGCGGTCGCCCGGCCGATGAACCCCTCAAGCGGAGTCCCTGCTGGGTGCGGCGTAGATCGGGTGCCCATCCCGATGTCGTCAAGGCTGATGCCCCGGCCGAGCCGTCCGGAGAGGACATCGGCGATCAGCTCGGGAGTGCGGCCCCGGGGCCGCTGGCCTTTGAGCCAGCGGATGACGGAGCTGTGGTCATAGCGCATCTGTGTTCCTTGTGCTGCTGCCGCGTTGTTGACGCGGGTGGCGAGTCCTAATCGGGACATTCCTGCCTCGTCGAGCAGCGCGTCAAGGAGTGTGTTCGGTTCCATGCGTGCCCCCGGATCACTCAGTGTGTGGAGCGTACCCCCACTCCGATCACACAGTGTGCGAAAGCGGTAACGCCGCTCACCCCTTGCACACACTGCCGCGCAGCAGGTCACGGCGGCACGATCGCTGCATGAACAACATGCACACCCAACCGGTTGCGCGGCCCCCGGCTCGGACCTGGTGTGCTCGTGCCGCTGCCCCTGGAGAGCACCCGATGAGCAGAACAGCCGTAGATTTCCAGCTGGAAGTGCTGGACGTCCTGGCGCTCCCGGCCCTGCTCGGTCTGGACGAGGACCGCGCGGCCGGCCGCGTGTGCGTCTGGTGCGGCGAGCCTCTGACGATCGAGACGGCTGTCGACCTCGGCGAGCAGAAGGCTGACGCGGGTACGTGCTTCCCGCGCGCCTGCCGGAAGTGCGTCGCCGACCGTGCGCACCGCGGCCTGTTCGCCCACACGCCCACATGCGACCTCTGCGAGACGGAGGCGACAGCCGCCAACTGCACCGTCGGCCGCAGCCTGTACCGACTCGTCAGGGACAACCGTCGGTGACCCGCCGGCAGACGACCGCAGGGGCGCGGTCCCCGCACGCGAGCCCGCCGCTCAGCCACATGACCATGCGGGTCTACCAGGTGGACCGCTACGGGACGGTCACCCGTGACAACGTACGGGTCGTCGTCCCGCCCGCCCAGGGGCTGACACCGGCCACGGACAGGTACCCGCTCTGCCAGTGTCCCCGCCACCGAGACGAACGGAAGCCCCGGTGACCGCGGACAGGTACGGCCTGTGCTCCTGGCGCCAGTGTCCTAGCCGCCCTCGTGGCCGGTATCGGCCGCTGACCCCTTGACCGGCTCCGGTCGCTGGCGCCCCAGGTGGCGACCGGAGCCCCACAGCGCCCGCCGGCCTCCCACTCCCGACTCTCCCCCGCGGGGGCCGGCGGGCCCGCCGGCCTCGTCTCGACAAAGGAAGGCTCTCGATCGTGTTGCCTCCGGCACCACCAGGCATCGTCCCCTACATCGCCGGATGGAGTGAGGAACGGCTCCTGTCGTGTCCGATCGTCCGCCGCCGCGTGGCCCCGGGGATCGCCTACGCGGATGAAACCCCGTACGACCGCGACAGTTTCGGCGTGCTGTGGGCCCGCTACGCCCTGCGGCCCAAACGGCGCCGGGGCAGCCCACAGCTGCGGAACGTCCACCCCTACCGGCAGCGTAGGGCGATGCTCAACATGATGTGCCAGGTCTGCTCCCGCATGCCGCCGGACCCACACGGCCCGCACCTGTTTCTCCTGCGGGACTCCTGTGGGGCGGTCCGGGAGGGGGAGCGCACGACGAGTCCGCCGGTGTGTGTGCCGTGCGCCGGGATCTCCATCCAGCTCTGCCACGCCCTGCGGGGTGGGCGGTTCGTGGCGGCGTGGGCGAGGCGCGTGCCCGCGTGGGGTGTCGTCGGTCCCCTCCATCACCTCGTCGCCGCGAACCGGCAGGCCGACTCCATGTACGTCCAGTGGAAGCGGCTCCAGCGCACCGGGCTCAAGCAGCTCAGCAGCCGCTGGTCGTCGGCGCCGCAGGCTTGGCACCAGGCGCGAAGGTCGTCGTCGGAGGGCGCCGTGCGGGCGTTCTCGATCCGCGAGGACTTCGCTTCGCTCCACTCACACCGGGCGGCAAGCTCCCGTTTGGTGATCCCCGCGTCCAGCCGGATCTCGCGGAGCCGAGCGGCGAGCGCGGCGCGCGCAGCCTGCACGCTGGACGACGGGGATGTGGGTGGCATGGTCGTTCTGTCGCGCTCGGTCTATCGGATCTGGTACTGGTCGTGCGGGATGGCCCGGTCCCAGACGCGTTCGAAGGCTGTGCCGTTGAGTTCGACCAGGGCGGGGTCGTCGTAGAACTCCTCGCCGAGCCAGTCGCCGGTTCCGGAGAAGTTGTGCACGCGGATCACCCGGCCGTCGAAGATCCAGAAGTCGCAGCCCGGCATCAGCAGATCGGCGGTATCACGACGGGGCAGCCACCGCACCTGTTCGCCGGCCTCGACGTTGGCGCGGGTCTGGTGGTGCTCCCACCGGATGTAGTCGGTGACCGGCTCGGACACGACCCGGGCCCGCCGCACCTGGACGCCGCGGGCGACAGCGTCGGCGATGTCCTGGTGAAAGGGCCGCCACCAGGAGGCCCGGTCGTCCCAGTCGACACGCTCGCCCTTCAGCCATGCCTCGAAGCGGGGGTTGCTGTAGTAGGCGTCCCGCATCTCCAGGTGGACAGCCGACCGCTGGGCGGCGGCGAGCTGTTCATCGAACGACGTCGGGATGCTCGATGGCATTGCATGCCTCCTTGAGGATGTGCGCCATGCGTGCGGGGATCCGCACCACAGCCTCGTAGTCGGGGAGCGGGCCGGTGGACCGCACCTCGTCCTCCAGTGCTTCGTCTGCCTTCCAACCCTGGAATGCGAAGCAGCCATCACAGCCCGCCAGAGAACTGAAGTGCAAGATGGTGCAAGTTTGTGGCGGCTGCAACACCCCCGTTCCTACCGTCGGCAGGCACGACGAAGCCCCGGCGAGGCGGCGGGCCTCCCGGGGCGTGGCCGACTGCGAAGGAGTCGACATGCCGCACGCTACAACTCCGACGTCCGTGGGGGCAGTCCAGCTTCTACCGCTCCCACCGATCCGCGACCTGAGCGAGGACCAGGTCTGCGGACGCGCGTGCGTCTGGTGCGCTGACGCCCTGACGGTCGGCGCCGTCATGAGCCTGGGCCCGCGGCGGCGGCCCGGCACCGAGAGCGGCGCCAGTTGGTACCCGCGGGGCTGCTCGACGTGCGTGCGAGGCGGTCCGGGACATGAGACGTCGGGCCGCGTCGTTGATAACGTCCGCGGACACGCAGGCGCGCCCGCAACGTGGGGAAGGGCGGGCATGAAGCGAGCGGGGCGCTCTACTGCCGACGGCCGGACGGGCCAGGGCACAGGGAGGGCACATGAGGGCGGCCGATCGGCCGGGCGATCTGTTGGAGACAATCAGCGCTGCCATTCAAGACCTTCGATTTGACAGAGCTGGGATCTCCGCGATCATCTCCGGGTTCAGAGAGTCCCAGATAATCCCCCGAGGCCGCTCATGGGGCGGGCATTCAATGATTCTCTCCGGCGTGATAATCAGGTCGACCCGGAAGTCATGGGCAGATTCCGGAAGCTCTCTATCGATCACTTGCAACTCATGCACCGTAGTTGCGATGAGTACGTCTGGCCCCATCAGTCCAGCTTCTTGCAGAAGGGCCACTTCAATATCCGCGTAGCCAGCACCTTTGCCGAGTCGAGCCCCGCGCGAGTTGACGGCCACGCTGCCGCATACAACCAGATCAACGGGTGGCATTTCATCAAGGTCTACAGGGATCGCATATTGAGCCGCTGTTCGCCTGTCGGCGGCTTCACGGGCAGAAATGGTAAGAGTTTCGGGATCCAGAAAATAGAAGGGCTTGGCGGCGGCAAGTTTTGGTGCTGCCATGTAAACCCGCTTTCCTTCTTTGAGAGCCTGCTCTCTCACTGGCATCTGAGCTTTGTCCGGAACTGCCTTGATGACACGAGACACCTTCCATGCAGGATGGGCGGCGAGGCGGAGAGCGGCGGATTCCGCACCAAAGAAATACGGGATGCGTCCGGCTGCTTCGGTCAATGCTGCCTTCTTACTGTCAAGCAGCGACCATACCCCTTCCCGAATCTTCTGCTTCTCCTTCCGGGTTTCATCGGCATTCACTCGCCATTCCCTCCCTCAAGCTGCGATCAATCCAAAAAGTCGACTGTTAAGGTCCCGCACATCTGAAAGGTCGTTCCAGGATTGCAGTTCCTTTCCCGCCTTGAAGATCAGGTTCAGTCCGCCACCACCGCGGTTCCCTTCCACGACTTCAATCGCCCTGTGGAGGGCTCCAACAGCCTCATCAACCTTCTTCTGTTGGATACGCGCCAGTGCCAGATTCCCAAGGACGATCGCTTGAGACTTTGATTTTTCCCGAACCTCGGTGACGCTTTCTTGTAGTAGAGCCTCAGCCCTGGGGGCATCACCGAGAAACAAAAAACACGAACCGGCAAGGCGGCCGAATTGCCCCGGGGACACCATGGAAAATCCCGCATCACTCGGCTCGGCCCGTCCGAGGAACCTTTCCGCCGCACGGAGTGATCTTTCGCACTCAATTCGCCGCCGCAGCATGGCGTGTGCTTCTGCGGAGTGCAGGAACGCAAGTCCGCTCAGAATATTGCTGGATTTTTGTACCTTCTCCGCTGTTTCCAGGGTCAGTTCAAGTCCTGCGGAAGGATTCTTCTCTCCGTAAAGGGCTACGAACGACGTACGAAGCAGCGCCAGCCCTTCCGACACGGGATCTCCCAATTCTCGCGCTGCGTTGACCGCCTGGCCAAAGTAAGTACGAGCCGTGACGTGATCAGTTCTCCCCGAAGCATCCCAAACTAATTGCCCCATAAAGGTGGAGGTTTCGGCCACAGCAGCCTGCAAATCTCGGCTTACAGGGTACGGAGCGCTGCGGCCCAGCCACTGAGTGAGCTTTCCCAGGAGCCTTCCGGTTTCGGCAACCAGCACAGTAGACGGCTCAGTCGCATACCGTGAATCAAGAATCTGAACCTGTTGCCGCAGACTTGCAACAGTTATCAGGTCGGGGTTTTCGATAGCCTCGGTCGAGCAATCCAGCTCTGTATCTCTCTTTGACGCAGGGTCGGTGGGAAGTGGTTGCTCCCACGGCCGTTCAGGAACGCCCAGCATTTCCCCGGGGATGCCAAATCCATCACACACCCGTTCGATCACTTCTTGTCCTCGAATACTGCGGACGCCACGGATGATGTCACTCACGCGGCCACTAGTCATCTTGCCGACTGCTGAGGCGATCACCGCATAACTAGAACCCGTACGCCTGTTGACGAGACGGAAGATCTCTTGGAAGTCGCGGGCCGCGCAGGCGCGGCGCATGCCGTCGCTGTGAAGCAGCGTGTCAGGGATCGTCAGCGCATACCGGCTGCGTCGGCTTGTCCGGTCATCCATGAGCGCCCCTGGTGAGACGGAAGTGATCTCCCCCTCAGGGTAGCCCTGTGAACCCCAACAGGGTTCCCCAAATGCCTTGCGGGGTTCCCCGTTCGCGGTTCCCCGAGGCACCCTGCCCGGCTGAAGCTCTTCAGACGGCACAACCTGTGTGCCGAACAGTAAGGACCCCCGCGACGGGCGAACGTCCGGGGGCTTGGCCACCAACCATCAAGGGGTTGACGACAGTGCCCAAAGCTACAACCAGACTCGCGCGAAGTCTCCAGCGCGCCGAAGTAGGCAGCGACGCGCGGCAGATGGAATACACGACGTACGCCCCGCCCGGTGAAACGTGCCCGTCATGCGGTAATGCGATCAAGAGCCTTGAGGCGTGCCGCCGGGGCATGCTGGCCCGCCGTGACGCTTCTCCGCTGGTGGCGTACTGGCACACGGACTGCGCCCCGAAGGCGGAGCGGTGATCTCCGTGGACCAGCGCAAGACCCGTCCGCCTCACAGACGGTTCCCTTTCAACTCGACGCCACCATCGGGAGGAGCGGCAGCGATGCGCATACGGCCGGACAGTCCGTGGGGCCAGTTCTTCTACGCGCTGGTCCTTGCCGCCCTCATGGGCGCCCTTGTGGCCGGTATCGGCCGCTGACCCGATGACCGGCTCCGGTCGCTCGCGCCCCAGGGAGCGATCGGAGCCTCCAGGCGCCCGTCGGCTTCCCGCTCCCGACTCTCCCCCACGGGGGCCGACGGGCCCGGCCCGGCACACCCGGCCCCGTGATGCCGTGCGGTGTGCCGGGCCGTCACCCTCGTCTCGACACAGGAAGGTTCTCGATCGTGTTGCCTCCGGCACCGCCAGGAGTCGTCCCCTACATCGCCGGATGGAGCGAGGAAAGACTCCTGACCTGCCCGATCACCCGCCGCCGCATGGCCCCGGGAATCGCCTACACGGATGAAACCCCGTACGACCGCGACAGCTTCGGCGTGCTCTGGGCCCGGTACGCCCTCCGGCCCAAGCAGCGCCGGGGCAGCCCACAACTCCGGAACGTCCACCCCTACCGGCAGCGCCGGGCAATGCTCAACATGATGTGCCAGGTCTGCTCCCGCATGCCGCCCGACCCACACGGCCCGCACCTCTTTCTTCTGCGGGACAGCGTCGGCCCGATCCGGGAAGGCGAGCGCACGACGAGCCCGCCGGTGTGCGTACCATGCGCCGGGATCTCCATCCAGCTCTGCCACGCCCTGCACGGTGGCCGGTTCGTCGCGGCATGGGCCAGGCACGTACCCGCGTGGGGAGTCGTCGGTCCCCTCCACCACCCACTGACACTCCAGCCCGTCCCCGGGTGCCACATGGAGCAGGTGAAGTACGGCTCGCAGTGGGCACCCTGGGTCCGGGCCGCTCGCACGATGGTGGAGCTCCGCGGGGTGACACCGGCGGACCTGGACCGCGAGTTCGCGGCCCTCGGGCGTGACCGCCTGGAGGAGGAGTTCGCCCGGGTCGCGGAGGTGACGGCGGTCGCCTGACGGCCCGGCCCGCACCTCATCGCACGGCACTTGTCCCTCACCGTGGAGGAACGTCGGACGGGCCGGGCCGCTTCGCGGCCGAGCAGGGCCCCGGCAGGGGCGTCGCTAGTCCTCGAAGTAGGCGTCGAGTACGGCGTCCAGTTGCTCCTCCCATTCCTTGAAGCGTGTCCTGGCCGGCGCCTCGATCTCGATCGGGTACCAGCGGCGGTCAGGGGTGTGCACCGTGACGGTGAAACGCTTCCCGAAACGGGGCACCTCCGTCTCGACCGCGCCGATCTCGTCCCAGCGGAACTCGCAGGACTCCTCGTCGAGGCGGAGCCGGACGCCCTCGCGGTCGGCGACTATCCGGGCGCGGCGGTCGGCGGCCTCGAAGACCGGGCCGTCCTGCTCGCCCTCGTCACCGACCTGCTCGTCCTCGCCCTCGGCCTCCGCCTTGTCCTGCGCGGCCTCGGCGCCGTCCTCGGCCTTGGCGGCGGGCGCTTCCGTGTCGCGTGCCGAGGTCGTCTCCTCGGTCTCGACGGCGTCCTCCGCCTCGGTGTCCTGCCGGTCCGCCGGCACGGGTGCGGTGATCCCGGGAATGAAGGCCGGGTCGAATCCGGCGCCCTCAAGGGGCTGGCTGCTCGATCCTATGCGCTGCTCCACGCGGGCAGTATGGACGACGTTCCTGTGCCGGAACCAGTCAGCCCACCCGTCACCCCCGTTCAACCTGGTCACGCGACCGGGCTCAGGTCCGCTCAACTCAGCTGACGAACAGGCTCAGTACGGCCGCGACCGCGAAGCCCGCGAGCGAGAGGACCGACTCCAGAACGGTCCATGTCTTCAGGGTGTCGCGTTCACTGATGCCGAAGTACTTGGCGACCATCCAGAAGCCGCCGTCGTTGACGTGCGAGGCGAAGATGGAGCCGGCCGAGATCGCCATGATGACGAGCGCGACGAAGGCCTGCGAGTGGTCGCCCTCGGCGAGGAGGGGGGCGACGATGCCGGCCGTGGTGACGATCGCGACGGTCGCCGAACCCTGGGCCACCCGCAGCACGACCGAGATGAGGTAGGCGAGCACGATCACCGGCAGGCCGACGTCGTGGAAGGTGTCCGACAGGGCCTGCGCGACGCCGCTCGCCTTGAGCACGGCACCGAAGACACCGCCCGCGCCGACCACCAGCAGGATGTTGCCGACCGGCTTCAGCGAGGAGGTCGACACGGTCTCCAGGGACCTGCGGGACCAGCCACGGCGCAGTCCCAGCAGGTAGTACGCGAGCAGCAGCGCGATGGTCAGCGCCACGAACGGGTTGCCGAAGAACTCGATCACCGAACGGGTGGTGGAGGGATCGAGGGCGATCGAGGAGAAGGTGGCGGCGAGGATCAGCACCAGCGGGGTGCCGATGATGGCGAGGACCGTGCCCAGCGGGACGGGCTCCTCCTGCGCCCGCGTACCGGCCGCCCGCTGTTCCTCGACCACCGCCCGCCGCGCCTCCTCGGCGGCCTCGACCATGTCCTGCGGTACGGCCACGAAGATCCGCCGGCCGATCCAGGCGGAGAAGGCCCACGCGGCGAGCACGGCGGGGATGCCGCAGACGACGCCCATGAGGATGATCCAGCCGAGCTGGACGTGCAGCAGCCCGGCGGCGGCCACCGGGCCGGGGTGCGGCGGCAGGAACGCGTGCGTCATGGACAGGCCGGCGAGCAGCGGCAGGCAGTACAGCAGGATGGACTTGCCGGACCGCTTGGCGGCGGCGTACACGATCGGCGCGAGCACGAAGATGCCGACGTCGAAGAAGACGGGGATGCCGAAGATCAGGCCGGTCAGCCCCATCGCGAGGGGTGCCCGCCGCTCGCCGAACAGGCCGAGCAGCCGGGACGCCAGCACCTCGGCGCCGCCGCTGACTTCGAGGATCGCGCCGAGCATCGTGCCGAGGCCGATGATGATCGCGACATGGCCGAGGATGCCGCCCATGCCGGATTCGATGGTGGAGACGGCGTCGGAACGCTGCACGGTGCCGAAGAGTTCGGTGACCGACAGTCCCGCGAGCAGGCCGACGGCGATGGAGACGGCGAGGAGGGCGACGAAGGGCTGCAGGCGCGCCTTGATGATCAGGAAGAGCAGGAGGGCGATGCCGATGGCGGCGACGACGAGCAGTCCGGTGGTGCCGTCGACGAGGAGGAGCAGCCCTCCGGTGTGGGGTGGCGCGGCGGGCGCGGCGGCGGCGAGCGGCAGGGATATGGGGGGCATGCGGGGGTCCTCTGGGGGCGTACACGGTGCTTTCGGGCAGGGGAGATCGCGGCGCGGCGCCCCGGGGGTGGGGAGCGCCGTGCGGCGGGGTACGGATGCGGGGTGCGGGTGCGGTCAGCCGAGGACGGCGAGCGCGTCGATCTCGATGAGGAGTCCCGCGGGCAGGCCGACGTAGACGGTGGTGCGCGCGGCGGGCGGCTGGGTGAGGCCCTGCTCCTCGAAGTAGGTGTTGTAGAGGTCGTTCATCTCGGCGAAGTGCGCGACGTCGGTGAGGTAGACGCGGATCATCATCACGTCGTCCCAACTGGCGCCGCCCTCCTCCAGGATCGCCTTGACGTTGGCGAGGGTCTGGAGGGTCTGCTCGCGCAGGGTGGGGCCGGCCGACGTGGGCGGCTTGCCCGGCTCGGCGGGGAGGAATCCGACCTGACCGGCGACCTGGAGGATGTTGCCCTTCTTGACCCCGTGCGAGAACTTCGCGGGCGGGGTGGTGTGGGTCGCGGGGGTGAGCGCGGTCTTCTCGGTCATGCGGGGGTTTCCTTCGCTGGAGTTCTGCCGGAGTACTCGCCGCTGATGGCGTCGGCGGTGCGGCGCACCTGCGGGAGCAGGGTGAGGAGTTCGTCGGCGGTGACGACGACGTTCGGCGCGGAGACGGACATCGCGGCGACCACCCGGCCGTCGGCGCCGCGGATGGGGGCGGCGACGCAGTTGATGGACTCCTCGTGGCCGCCGAGGTCGGTGGCCCAGCCCTGTTCCCTGACCTTGTCCAACTCCCGCAGGAAGGCGGGGGCGTTGGGGGTGGAACGGGCCGTGTACATGGGGTAGTCGAGCTGTTCCGCGAGGGCGCGGCGCTCGGCGTCGGACAGGTCGGCGAGGAGCAGTTTGGCGACGGCGGCGACGGTGATGGCGACGGGCTTGCCGATCCGCGAGTACATGCGCACCGGGTAGCGGCTCTCCACCTTGTCGATGTACAGCACCTCGTGCTCCTCGTAGACGGCGAGGTGGACGGTGTGTCCGCAGGCCTCGTTGAGGCGGACCAGGTGGGGGTGGGCGATCTCGCGGACGTCCAGGTTCTCCATCGCCTCCTGGGCGAGGGCGAAGAGACGGGCACCGAGCCGGTAGCGCTGGTCGGCCTGGCGGTACACGAGGCCGTGTTCGTGCAGGGTACGCAGCAGGCGCAGCGCGGTGGACTTGTGCACGCCGAGCCGGTCGGCGACCTGGCCGAGGTCGGCGGGGCCCTCGGCGAGCAGCGGCAGGATGCTCAGCGCGCGGTCGACGGTCTGGCTCATGGCGTGGGTACCTCCTCATCGGCCCGGCCCGCGGCGTGTGTCCAGCCGGGGCCGAGTCGAAGTCTCCCCCAGGCCGCGTCGTCCAGGGCGATCAGCCGGTCGGCGTGCTCCCTGGAGGGGGGCACGGCGAGGTCGCCGGGGACGGTGAGCGCGGCGGCGGCCATGAGATGCCCGGACCTGATCCGCTCCCGCACGGGCAGCCCGCGCAGCGTCGCCGAAAGAAACCCGGCGGCGAAGGCGTCCCCGGCCCCGACGGGCGCGACGACATCGACATGCAGAGCGGGCACGAAGGTGCGGGTGTCCGCGGCGGGAACAGAGGTACGCGTGCCCGAGTCCGGAGCGGGGACCGGGGCACGGGTGTCCGCTTTCGAGGCCGGCGCCGGGGCACGGGTGTCCCCGGCGGCGACGGAGGTACGCGTGCCCGAGTCGGAAGCGGGGACCGGGGCATGGGTGTCCGCTTTCGAGGCCGGGGCCGTGGCACGGGTGTCCCCGGCGGCGACGGAGGTACGCGTGCCCGAGTCCGGAGCGGGGACCGGGGCACCGGTGTCCGAAGCGGCGGCCGAGGCGCGAGCGTCCGAGACCGGGACCGAGGCACGGGTGTCCGAGACCGGGAAGGACGTGTCCGTGTCGAAGACGGTCGCCCCGCGTGCGCCCTCCTTCACCACCAGGGTCCGGGGTTCCGGGAGGAGGGCGCGGATCGCGTCGGGGTCCGGTGGGACGCCCCAGGCCGCTTCCGCCTCGTCCGTGCCCACGAAGACCAGGTCGCAGCGGCGGGCGAGGTCCAGCAGCACACGGGGCGCGGCGGCGTCGCGCCACAGGCCCGGGCGGAAGTTCACGTCGAAGGAGACGAGGGGCCGGCGTCCGGGCCGGGGCGCGGTCAGTGCGCGCAGCAGGTCGAGGCAGCCGGCGGAGAGCGCGGCCGTGATCCCGGACAGGTGCAGGATGCGCGCGGCCCGCAGTGCCGCCAGGTCCACGGCGTCGACGGTCATCGCGGAGGCCGCCGAACCGGCCCGGTAGTAGGCGACTTCGTGGTCGTCGCCGGCCCGGTCGCCGGCGGTGCGGAAGTAGATCCCGGTGGGGCGCGCCGGATCCCGCCGCACCGAGGCGACGTCGACGCCGTATGCCCCGATCGCCCGGACGAGATGGTCGCCGAAGCCGTCGGCGCCGACCCGGCTGACCCAGCGCGTGGAGTGCCCGGCGGCGGCGAGGACGCAGGCCACGTTGGACTCGGCGCCGCCGATGGCTCGGTCGAAGGAGGGCACGTCGGCGAGGCGGCCGGTGCGGGTGGGCAGGAACGTGACCATGGACTCGCCGAGCGCGACGACGTCCACGACGTCGGGGTTCGTACGGGGTCCGGTGTCGGTCACGATCGTCGCGGCTCCTCGGTGCGTACGCGGGTCATGGCGGCTCCGTTGACCCCGCGTTGGCCGAGATGTTAGACAGCAGTGAGCGATATACGCAACGGTCGTTGCAACATGAGCAACAGACCTGATCAGGGAGGTTCCATGAGCACGGAGGCGCTGGCACGCCTGGCCGAGGAACGCGTCGACCACCGCTTCAAGGGTCTCCCGCCGGACGCCGCGGGGCTGACCGTCGGCGAGCTGGCCGCCCAGCGCCGCAACCTGTTCACCGACGGCTTCGCCACCCCCGTGCTCACGCTGTCCGCCGAGCGTCTGGAGCACAACCTGAAGCTCATGGAGACGTACGCGGCCCGGCACGGCCTGGCCTTCGCCCCGCACGGCAAGACCTCCATGGCCCCGCAGCTCTTCCACCGCCAGCTCGCGCACGGCGCCTGGGGCATCACCCTTGCGGTGCCGCACCAGGTGCGGGTGGCGCGGGCGTTCGGCGTCGAGCGGGTCTTCCTCGCCAACGAGCTGGTGGACGCGGCGGCGCTGCGCTGGATCGCCGCCGAACTCGCCGCTGACCCGTCCTTCCGCTTCGTCTGCTACGTCGACTCGGTGCGCGGCGTTGAGCTGATGGACGCGGCGCTGCGCGGGGCCGCCCGCCCCGTGGACGTCGTGGTCGAGCTGGCCGCCGGCGAGGACGCCCGCACCGGCGTGCGGACCGAGGCGGAGTGCGCGGCGGTCGCGGACGCGGTGGCCGCCGCGGGGACGCTGCGGCTGGTCGGTGTCGCCGGGTACGAGGGCGAGGTGCCGCGGGCCGACCCGGAGCGGGTGCACGCATGGCTGGACCGGCTGGTCGCGCTCGCCGTGGACTTCGATGCGGCGGGCCGGTTCGCGGACGCCGGGGAGATCGTCGTCAGCGCGGGCGGCAGCGCCTGGTTCGACGCGGTGGCCGATGTGTTCGCCGGCCTCCCCGCACTGTCCCGGCCCGTCCTGAAGCTGCTCCGCTCCGGCGCCTACGTCTCGCACGACGACGGTCACTACCGCAAGGTGACCCCGTTCAACCGGGTCCCCGAGGAGGGCGCCCTGGAGCCCGCCTTCCGGCTGTGGGCGCAGATCGTCTCCCGCCCCAGCGCCGGGCAGGCCTTCGCCAACGCGGGCAAGCGGGACGCGGCCCACGACCTCGACCTGCCCTTCGCCCAGGTGGTACGCAGGAACGGGACACAACGGCCGGCGAGCGGCATCGCGGTGACCGGCCTGTCCGACCAGCACGCCTGGCTGCGTACCGAACCGGAGGCGGACCTGGAGGTCGGCGACTGGATCGGGCTCGGCCTGTCCCACCCGTGCACGTCGTTCGACAAGTGGCAGCTGATCCCGCTGGCCGAGGCGGACGGCACGGTCGTCGACTACATCCGCACGTTCTTCTAGGAGGCAGCCGGTGGAAGAGCTGGTCATCAGGGACGCGGACGTCGTGGACGGCAGCGGGGCACCCTCGTACCGCGCCGATGTGGTGGTGGACGGCGGCCGGATCGTCTCCATCGTCCAGGAGGCGGCCCAGGCGGGCTGCCAACGCCCCAAGGCCCGCCGGGAGTTGGACGCCGAGGGGCTGGTGCTCGCCCCCGGCTTCATCGACATGCACGCCCACAGCGACCTCGCCCTGCTGCGCGACCCCGACCACAGCGCGAAGGCCGCGCAGGGTGTGACCCTGGAGGTCATCGGGCAGGACGGGCTGTCGTACGCGCCGGTCGACGACCGCACGCTCGACGCGGTGCGCCGCGCGATCACCGGCTGGAACGGGTACGGCGACGACATCGACTTCGACTGGCGGTCCGTCGGCGAGTACCTGGACCGGCTGGACCGGGGCATCGCCGTCAACGCCGCCTATCTGATCCCGCAGGGCACGGTGCGCGCGCTCGCCGTCGGCTGGGCGGACCGCCCGGCCACGCCCGCCGAGCTGGACCGGATGCGGCAGCTGATCGCCGAGGGCATGGAGCAGGGCGCGGTCGGCATGTCGTCGGGGCTCACCTACACGCCCGGCATGTACGCCGAGGACGCGGAACTCACCGAACTGTGCCGGGTGGTGGCCGGGTACGGCGGCTACTACTGCCCGCACCACCGCTCCTACGGCGCGGGCGCGCTCGCGGCGTACGCGGAGATGGTGGAGCTGACCCGTGCGGCGGGCTGCGCCCTGCACCTCGCGCACGCCACCATGAACTTCGGTGTGAACGAGGGCCGCGCGCCCGAGCTGCTGGCTCTCCTGGACGACGCGATCGCCGGCGGCGCCGACATCAGCCTCGACACCTACCCCTACACCCCGGGCTGTACGACGCTCGCGGCGCTGCTGCCCGGCTGGGCGAGCGAGGGCGGCCCGGAGGAGATCCTGGGGCGGCTCACCGACGAGGCGACCGCCGAACGGATCCGGCACCACCTGGAGGTCGTCGGCTCCGACGGCTGCCACGGCGTGCCCGTCGCGTGGGACACGATCGAGATCTCCGGGGTGACCGACCCGGCCCTCTCCGACCACGTCGGCCGCACGGTCCTGGAGTCGGCGCGGCGGCGCGGCGAGACACCCTGGACGACGGCCCGCAGGCTGCTGGTCGAGGACCGGCTGGGGCCGACGATCCTCCAGCACGTGGGCCACGAGGAGAACGTCCGCGCGATCATGCGGCATGGGGCGCACACCGGCGGTTCGGACGGCATTCTGCAGGGCGCCAAGCCGCATCCGCGGGCGTACGGCACCTTCCCGCACTATCTGGGCCACTACGTACGGGAGTTGGGGGTGCTGTCGCTGGAGGAGTGCGTCGCGCACCTCACCTCGCGCCCCGCGGCCCGGCTGCGTCTGCCGGACCGCGGGCTGGTCCGCGAGGGCTACCGCGCCGACCTGGTGCTGTTCGACCCCGAGACGGTCGCGGCGGGATCCACCTTCGACCAGCCCCGCACGCTCCCCACCGGCATCCCACACGTCCTGATCAACGGCCGCTTCGTGATCGAGGCCGGCCACCGCACGGACGTACTGGCAGGCCGATCAATCCGCCGAACCCCAGCCTGACAGCGCCGCCAGCTGGGCCGCGCCCCGAAGGGGCGCGGGGCTGTGTCAACATGCGGCTCCGCCGCGCGGGCGCGACCAGCCACGACGCCGCCGCAGCCGCACAGACGCCCCGGCCAACCGCACAATCCGCCCGACCCCCGCCTGACAGCGCCCGAAGGGGCGCGGGGCTGTGTCAATATGCGGCTCCGCCGCGCGGGCGCGACCAGCCACGACGCGTCCGCAGCCGACAACGAACCATCACCGGCCCCAAGCGGAGGGCTACGGCTTGGGCAGGGCGCAGCCACCCGCACTCAGGTTCAGCTTGTTGCCGGTCGTGAAGCAGGCCGGGATCTGGTAGATCTCCTGGGCGTAGTTGATGCCCTGGCGGACGGTGACCGTGCCGGCCTCGTCGACCTCACAGGGGTTGTTCACGGTGCAACGGGCCCCGTCCTCGTTGCCGGTGTTGTTGACGGCGACGACCTTGCCGGTGGCGTTGTCGATCACCGGGGAGCCGGAGGTGCCGCCGATGGTGTTGCAGGCCGAGGTGTAGCGGACGGAGTCCTTCCAGGTCCAGCTGCCCTCCTTCAGGCGGTAGACGAAGCCGTCGATGCTGCAGGCGTAGGTCCGCTTCCAGTAGCCGGAGACGACCGTGATGGCGGTGCCGGCGGTCGGGTGCGTGTTCTGCACGGTCAGGGCGTTGATCCCGTACGTGCTCTTGATCTGCGCGTACGTGGTGGTCAGTTGGTAGATCGTGACGTCCGTGTCGGTCATCGTCGCGTACGCGACCTTGCTGGCGCGCAGCGTGCCGACCTGGGTGGCCGAGGCGTTGAGCAGGCCGAAGGTGCGGCTGGACGCCTGGTCGACGATGACCTGGCCGGCGGCCGGGAAGCCGGTCTCCAGGCAGTGGCCGTTGGTGAGCACGAGGGCCGGGTCGGTGTCGGCGGAGTTCGGGAAGCGGATGACGGAGCCGGAGCAGTTGCTGAGCGCGACGGTGCCGGCGAAGTCGACGGCCTGGATCGCGGGCGCGGCGGCCTTCGCGGGGGCGGTGGTGTCCGTCGCCGCGGCCACCGGTGCCGTGCCCGCCCCGGTGATCACCAGGGTCGCGAGCGCGGCAAGGAGAGGCTTCTTCATGTGGGGGTCCCCTCTGCAGACGTAAGCGACCGGAGATCTTCCGGCCGCCCGCAGTTTTGTCATGCACATTCTGAAGCCGCACAAAGGTCAACAGCAAGGACCCGTACGCACCCTCACCCGCCGCCCTCAGATCCCCGACTCCCCCAAAACCACCCCAAGTTGACCCCGCGCCGAGGCTGCCGTCCATCCTCCGATCGGGGCCACTCACCCCGGCACCCGCGGCAAGCCCGATTCACTACGCGCGCCTGCCGGAGGCCACGCACGACCGCCGCCGACGGCACAGGCACACCCGGGCATCCACCCAGCCGCCGACTCACCCCCTGTCCTCCCCCACGAACCACCCCTGCCACGACCTCCGCGTCCACACCGCCCCGAGCCCCCTCACCCAGCAGACTCGGCTCCGCACCACCCCCGCCCCGTCGGACCCCACTCCCCCACCCCGAGTCGACCGAAGCGCCCCCGGGCCCGTACCCGCGCACCCGGCCCTCGCCCGGGGAGCCATCGACAAGGCGCACGGGGCACCGGCAGCCGCGCACGTCGCTCGCGCGGAGGCGCATGGTGTCACTCGTTCTGGTGGATGTGGGGGGCGGCCAGAAAGGTGACCGGGTGGGCGGGGTTTCGCGGGTGCCGTGGGTCTGTCGGTCGGCGGTCGGGTGTCTCACGTGGCGGATAACACCATCCAAGGGCCGTTACCGGGTCGTAAGCTCGCGGACATGCAGGTGATCCAGTCGACCAAGCTCGCCAACGTCTGTTACGAGATCCGGGGCCCGGTGCTCGAGGAGGCGATGCGGCTGGAGGCGGCCGGACACCGGATCCTCAAGCTGAACACCGGCAACCCGGCGGCGTTCGGCTTCGAGTGCCCGCCCGAGATCCTGGAGGACATCCTCCGCAACGTGTCGTCGGCGCACGGCTACGGCGACGCCAAGGGCCTGCTCGCGGCGCGCCGCGCGGTCGTGATGCACAACCAGACCATCGGCATCGAGACCGACGTCGAGCACGTCTACATCGGCAACGGCGTCTCCGAGCTGATCGTGATGGCGATGCAGGGGCTCCTCGACGACGGGGACGAGGTCCTGGTACCGGCCCCCGACTACCCGCTGTGGACGGCCGCCGTCTCGCTCTCGGGCGGCACCGCCGTCCACTACCGCTGCGACGAGCAGTCCGACTGGATGCCCGACCTCGCCGACGTGGAGCGCAAGGTCACCGACCGCACCAAGGCGATCGTCATCATCAACCCGAACAACCCGACGGGCGCGGTGTACGACGAGGTGATGCTGAAGGGCCTGACGGACATCGCCCGCCGGCACAACCTGCTGGTCTGCTCGGACGAGATCTACGACAAGATCCTCTACGACGGTGCCACGCACACCCCGACGGCCGCGGTCGCCCCGGACCTGCTGACGCTGACGTTCAACGGCATGTCCAAGGCGTACCGGGTGGCGGGCTACCGGGTGGGCTGGATGTCGATCTCCGGGCCGCGGGCGCACGCCGACTCCTACATCGAGGGCCTGACGATCCTGGCGAACATGCGGCTGTGCGCGAACATGCCGGGCCAGCACGGCGTCGTGGCCGCGCTGAGCGGGCGCCAGACGATCAACGAACTGGTGCTGCCGGGCGGGCGGCTGAAGGAGCAGATGGACGTCGCCTACGATCTGCTGACCCAGATCCCGGGGGTCACCTGCGTGCGCCCCAAGGGCGCGCTCTACCTCTTCCCGCGCCTGGACCCGAACGTCTTCAAGATCAAGGACGACCGGCAGATGGTCCTCGACCTGCTGCGCCGCGAGAAGATCATGGTGGTCCAGGGCACCGGCTTCAACTGGCCGGAACCGGACCACTTCCGTGTGGTGACGCTGCCGTCGGCGGGTGACCTGAGGGACGCGGTGACCCGGATCGGCTCGTTCCTGGACGGCTACGCCCAGCCATAGACGGCTACGCCCAGCCGTAGCCGTACCGCCGCACCTCACCCCGGGTAGCCGCCCGACCCGCTTGCGCGATCAGGGTCAACTTTAGACGAGTTCTAAGCTAGGATGGCTTCCTGTCAGAGCACAGGAGGCCATCTCCCATGTACGAACCGATCCGCACCGGACCGTCCCCCCGGTCCCCGCACGGCAACCCGATGGCCGGCACCCCCTCCGACTTCCCCCACCGGTCGCGCGAGGAGGAGCTGGACATCCAGCTCGCCGGACACCTCGCGGCACTGCTCGCCGTCACGGACGAGCTGCGCGCCCTCGCGCCCTGCGACGAGCTGGACACGGCGTCCGCACGGCTCGCCGAGCAGGTGACCCGGCTGCGGGGCGGGCACGCGCCGGCCCGCGCGTCCGGCGCCGCGACCGACCCACGCCCGGCCGCCCTGCACCAGCGGGCGCACGCGCTGGCCGGCCGCGCCCTGGTCGTCGCCGCGTCCCGCGCAGACACCACGGCGGCGATCCTGTCCGCCGAGCGCATGGACGCCCACGCCGCCGCACTGAGCGCCCTGCCGGAACTCAGCGCGGCCCGCTGACCCCTGACCCGGGTCCCCCGACGGCCCCGGTCCGCGCGCACCCGCAGCGACGCGCGGACCGGGCGCCCCAGCCCGCTTCACCCCGTTTCACCCCGCCGAACGGAATGGCCTGTTCCTGTTGCATAACGGGATCGGCCCGACACCCTCCGTTCACCACGCTCCCCATGGAACGTTGAATTCCGGGAGCAGTCTCCCTCGTGTGAGACGTATCGCGGGAATAGTCCTCGCGGTGCTGCTGATCGGCGGCGTGGTGACCGCCGTCGTCGCAGGCCGACAGGGCGAGGACAAGGGCACGGCAACGAAGACCGTGCAGGGAGTGATCGGATCGGAGAAGGCCGAGTTCTTCGCCGATCCCGACGTGGTGAAGGCCCTCGCCGACAAGGGCTTCACCGTGAAGACCGAGTCATCGGGGTCCTGGGCGATGGAAGGACTCGACCTCAAGGGGTACGACTTCGCCTTCCCGTCCAGCCAGGCCCCGGCCGGTCAACTGGCGAAGAAGTACCGGGTGCGTGAGCCGCTGCCGCGCCCCTTCTACTCGCCGCTCGTCGTGGTGGCGCACCGCAGCGCGGCCGACGTGCTCGCCGCGAACGGGCTGGCCACGCTCGACGGCAGGAGCCGCGGCACCCTGAAGATGGCCGCCTACCTCGACGCCGCCCGCCACGACCGGACCTGGCAGCAGCTCAAGGGCGCCGGCCGGCACGGGGAACTGACCGGCACCCTCTACATCGCCAGCACCGACCCGGAGTCCTCCAACTCCGGCGCCCTCTACCTGGCCGCGGCCTCCTACGTCGCGGGCGGCGGCAAGGTCGCCGCGAGCACGGCCGACGTCGACCGCACCGCACCCCTGCTGCGCAAGCTGGTCTCCGTCCAGGGCGCCCAGCAGTCCAGCTCGGACGGCCCGTTCCGGGACTTCATCAGCGGGGCCGGCAATCCGCTGGTGCTGGTGTACGAGTCACAGGTCGCCACGCTCCTCGGCGAACAGAAGTCGGTCGACGACCTGGTCGTCCTCTACCCCGACACCACCGTCAACAGCGACCACACCGTCGTGCCGCTCACCGACGAGGGCCGCGCGCTCGGGGACCTGCTCAGCACCGACCCGACACTGCGCAAGCTCGCCGTCAGGCACGGTTTCCGCCCGCAGGGCGACACCGCCGAGTTCATCGCGGCCACGGCCGACCGTGCCGCCTACCTCAACCAGAAGCTGACCGGTGTCCGGCAGGCGCCCGTGCCCACCTCCGAGGTGCTGCACGAGATGGCCCGCCGGGCACGCGGCTGATCCGGGGGGATACCTATGAGCAGCTTCAACCACATCAGCCCGAGCGGCCATGAGCCGACGCTCAGCGGCGACGACGTCCTCACGCTCACCCCGCCCGAGGCCGTGGCGCCCGTGCCCCGGGAGAAGGCCGGCGGCCTGGTGCCCGTCGAGGCGAGCGTCCGGGAGGACATGTCCCGCAAGGCCGCCGCGTACGTCGAGGGGCTGGCCGCCCTCGACACCCGCTCGCCCGAGTTCGCGGGCAAGGTCGGCGAGATCACCGCCCTCGGCGCCGGTGAGATGCGCAGCGCCGCCGCCCAGTCCAACCGCATGCTGGAACGCGCGGTCCGCAGCCTGCCCGGCAAGGGCGGCGACGCCCAGTCCCTGGTGGCCGGGTCGCTCGTGGAACTCCGCCGGGTCGTCGACGACCTCGACCCGCGCGATCTGCCCGCGAGCAAGGGCCGCAAGTTCCTGTCCCGGCTGCCCGGCGGCAACAAGCTGCGCGACCACGTCGCCAAGTACGCCTCCGCACAGGGCACCCTGAACAAGATCGTCGGCTCGCTGCGCGGCGGCCAGGACGAACTGCGCCGCGACAACGCCGCATTGCAGACCGAGCGGGTGCGGCTGTGGGAGACCATGGGCAAGCTCCAGGAGTACGTCGTGCTCACCGAGGCCCTGGACGGCGCCGTCGCGGGGCACATCGACGGGGTGGCGGCGAGCGACCCCGAGCGGGCCGACGGCCTGCGCGCCGACGTGCTCTTCCCGGTCCGGCAAAAACACCAGGACCTGCTCACCCAGCTCGCGGTGTGCGCGCAGGGCTACCTCGCCATGGATGTCGTACGCCGCAACAACGACGAGCTGATCAAGGGCGTCGAACGGGCGGCCACCACGACCGTCTCGGCGCTGCGCATCTCCGTGATGCTGGCCTCCGCCCTGGACAACCAGAAGAAGGTCATCGAGCAGGTCAACGCCCTGCGCGGGACGACCGAGGACCTGATCCGCGGCAACGCCGAGATGCTGAGCACGCAGAGCGGCGAGATCCAGCGCATCGCCGCCGACCCGGCCGTCGGCGCCGAGACCCTGCGCTCCGCCTTCCAGCAGATCTACCGCACCCTGGACGCGATCGACACCTACAAGGTGCAGGCCACCGAGGCGATGGCGACGACCGTCGAAAGCCTCACCGCCGAACTCCGGCAGGCCAGCACCTACTTGGAGCGCAGCCGCAGGCAGGGCGCCCTGGACGGAGGGCTCGCGTGAGACGACGACTCGCCGTCCTCGCGGCCGCCGCCGCACTCCTGACCGCCTGCACCTCCCAGGAGCACAAGGACCCCTCCGACGGCGGCAACGCGCCCCGGCCCGGCACCCTGCGCGTCCTCGCCTCCAGCGAACTCACGGACATGGCGCCGGTGCTGGAGCGGATACACGAGGACACCGGCATCACCGTCCGCCCCACCTATCTGGGCACCCTCGACGCGATCGACCTGGTGGCGAAGGGCAGGGCCGACGGGGCGTACGACGCGCTGTGGCTGTCGTCCAACGACTATCTGCGGCTGCGCCCGGACGCCGCGAAGAAGGTCGTCTCCGAGACGCCGATCATGTCGAGTCCGGTCGCGATCGGCGTCCGGCAGGAGGCGCTGACCCGGCTGCACTGGAAGCCGGCGCAGGTCACCTGGGCGCGGATCGAACAGGCCGTGCAGGACGGGAAGTTGACCTACGGCATGACCGACCCGGCCCGGTCGAACTCCGGTTTCTCCGCGCTCGTCTCGGTCGCCTCCGCGCTGTCCGGCGCCCAGTCCGCGCTGACCGACGCGGACGTGGCGAAGGCGACGCCGAGGCTCAAGGAGTTCTTCAAGGGCCAGCAGCTGACCTCGGGGTCCTCGGGCTGGCTGGCGTCGGCGTACGCGCGGCGCGGCAACGTCGACGCGCTGCTCAACTACGAGTCCGTCCTCAAGGGCATCCCGGGACTCACCGTGATCCGGCCCACCGACGGCGTGCTCACCGCCGACTACCCGCTCTCCTCGCTCGCCTCCGCCGGCTCCGCCGCCCGCCAGGACGTGCGCCGGCTCGCCGAAGCGCTGCGCGGCGACGCGGTGCAGCGGCTGATCACCGAGCGCACCCATCGCCGTCCTGTCGTCCCGTCGGTCAAACCGGCCGCGGGCCTCGACACCGGCAGACGGCGCGAACTGCCGTTCCCCGGCAGCCGGTCGGTCGCCGACGGGCTGCTCGACTCGTACGAGAACGAACTGCGCCGCCCCTCGCGCACGGTGTATGTGCTCGACACCTCGGGCTCGATGCGGGGTGACCGGTTGGACCGGCTGAAGAGGGCCCTCACCGGTCTCACCGGGGACTTCCGCCGGCGCGAGGAGGTCACCCTGATGCCGTTCGGTTCGGACGTGAAGAGCGTGCGCACCCATGTCGTCAGCCCGTCCGACCCGAAGAGCGGTCTGGACGCCATCCGCAAGGACACCGACGCGCTGTCCGCGCAGGGCGACACCGCCGTCTACACCTCGCTGGAGAAGGCGTACGAGCACCTGGGCGGCGCCGGCGAAACCTTCACCTCGATCGTGCTGATGACGGACGGCGAGAACACCACCGGCGCCGAGGCGGCGGAGTTCGACGCGTTCTACCGCGGTCTGACCCAGGCCGAACGCGAGACCCCGGTCTTCCCCATCCTCTTCGGCGACTCCGACCGGGCGGAGTTGCAGCACATCGCCGACCTGACCGGCGGCCGTCTGTTCGACGCCCGCAAGGGCTCGCTCGACGGAGCCTTCGAGGAGATCCGTGGCTACCAGTAGGTTCCTCGGCTATCTGGAGTCCCGCAAGAACATCGCGGGCGGCGTGGGCGGCCTCGTGGGGCTCGCGCTGACCTTCACCGGGGTGGCGGGACCGTACTGGCCCGTCGTGGTGGCCGGGCTGTACGGGGCGGGCGCGCTGATCGCCCCGCCGGAGCGGCCCGCGCTGCCGGACTTCCCGGATCCGACCGCCCAACTCGACGAGCTGCGCGGCGACTTCGAGACCCTGCGCGGCTATCTCGCGGACGTCGACCTGCCGCCCGCGGCGGCCGGACGGCTGACCGAACTCATCGAGCTGCTGACCGCCCTACTGGATCCGGGGTGGGTCACCGAGGTGCTGGCGCAGGACCCGGAGGGCATGCACGCGCTGTCGCGGGCCGTGCGGCAGGACATCCCCGAGGCGGTCGACACGTTCGTGCGCACCCGGTGGTGGACGCGGCTGACGCCGGGCACCGAGCCGCCGGAGCGCCACCTGGAGCGCCAGCTGACCCTGCTGCACGACGAGGCCGAACGCCTGGCCTCCACACTCCGCGAGGCAGAATCCCGCCGCCAGGAATCCCACACCCGCTACTTGGAAGACCGCTCCAAGTCAACGACCCAGGACTAGAGTCCCGGGCTTACACAACGGGCGCCACTGACTGTGGTGCTGCGTTTGCGTCCTGTCCCACGCTCCGGTTCGGAAAGTGGGTCTGGGGCGGTTGACCGCGCCCCGCGTCGCCACAACTCCCATGCTCTGTCACGGATGTTGCAGGAGCCGTTCCGGTCCGCGTGATCAACGAATCCGCAGGACCAACACGCGAACCAGGCCTGGGAGACCCGGTTCGCCTTGTCGATGTGTCCGCATTCGGCGCAGGTGCGGGAGGTGTACGCCGGATCGACGTGCACGACGGGCACCCCCGCCTTGCGGGCCTTGTACGCGATGAACTGCCCCAGCTGGGCGAAGGCCCAGCTGGAGTGGGTGGCCCGTTGGGGCTTTGCAAGCCGTACCCGCTCACGGATGCCCGTCAGATTCTCCAGGGCGATCCCGCGACCGGTGCGTTCTGCCTCGGCCACCACATGCTTCGCGATCTTGTGGTTGATGTCCTTTGCCCGTCGTGCTTCCTTGCGCCTGCGTTTCTTCAGTCGGCGCTTGGCGGACGGGGTGTTCTTCTTCTGCAGCTTGGTACGGAGCGTGCGTTCCCGGGTGCGGACGCGGTTGAGCTCGCGTCCGGCCATGATCTCGCCGTCGCTGGTGGTGGCGATGTTGACGATGCCCAGGTCGATGCCGAGGAAGTCCACCGGATCGGTGTTCAGCGGCGCTTCGGGAACGTCGCAGGTGGCGTTCAGGAACCACATGCCGTCCCGCCACAGCAGATCGGACTCGCCCCTGCGGTACAGGGCCAGGGTGGCCATCTGCTCCGGTGAGGCGGTGAACGCCACGCCCTTGACCCGCCCGGCAGTCGTCCAGATCGAGATCCGGCGCTGGTCGATCTGCCAGGACAGCATGCGGTCGTCGTAGGGCTGCGCGCCTTCCGGGCGGAAGGCGACCGGCTTCTCCGCCGCCCTGCGGTAGCGTTTCGAGCCCGGCCTGCCCAGGTTCCCGGCCTTGAGGTTGGCCTTCAGCGTGGCGTACGCGTCGCAGGTCTTCTTGATGACGTGCTGGGCGGCCTGCGCCCCCAGCCCCCAGCGGGCCTTGATCTGCCGGTAGGTGTGCTCACGCAGCGCGAAGGTGCTCGTCACACCCTTCTCGAACGCCACGCCGCTCGCCCAGGTTGCCGCTTCGTTGCAGGCACGCAGGGTCGCCTCCAGCGCCGACTCCTGCACAGGCGTCGGCAGCAACTTGACCTGCACCACCAGCTTCACGATCACCAAACCTACACACGTGTACGATCGCCCGGCGTGCGTCCACCATGCGTCACCTGTCCGGGTGAACCCACCACGGCGTGATGCCGCACCGGCTCCGCCGGACACGGCACCCGGCTGCTGCGCGGGCTGAGCATGCACGAACGACACCGCGGCGCTCCGCGCCGCGGTCACTAGGATGCGATTCCTCCCAGGGCAGCCCTGGGGTTCCTCGTAAGAGAGCCTGCTGATCGCTTCGGCCGGGGGCGAAGGCCTGCCGGGTTGCTTCCGTCGGGGCTGACGGGAGGGGCCGGCAGGCCATGGGCCCCGTACGCCGTTGTGCGGGGCCTCGCCGGTCCGGGCACCGCGGCCGGCCGTGACGATCGCTGGTCAGGGCACTCTCCCGGACCGGCCGCGGAGTCTTGTTTCCGCTGGGGTCAGCCCAGGCGCCGTACCAGGGCCCGGTACTCGTCCCAGAGTTCCTGCGGGGTGTGGTCGCCGAAGGTGTTGAGGTGCTCGGGCACCAGCGCGGCCTCCTCGCGCCAGACCTCCGGGTCGACGGTGAGCAGGAAGTCCAGCTGGTCGTCGGTCAGTTCGAGGCCGGCGGTGTCCAGCGCCGCCTTCGACGGCAGGATGCCGATGGGCGTCTCGACGCCCTCCGCCTTCCCGTCAAGGCGCTCCACGATCCACTTCAGGACCCGGCTGTTCTCACCGAAGCCCGGCCACACGAAACGCCCGTCGCCGTCCTTGCGGAACCAGTTGACGTAGTAGATCTTCGGCAGCTTCGACTGGTCCTTGTCCTTGGCCACGTCGATCCAGTGGGCCATGTAGTCGCCCATGTTGTAGCCGCAGAACGGCAGCATGGCGAACGGGTCACGGCGCAGCTCACCGACCTTGCCCTCGGCGGCGGCCGTCTTCTCGGAGGCCACGTTCGCGCCGAGGAAGACGCCGTGGTTCCAGTCGAAGGACTCGGTCACCAGCGGCACCGCGGTGGCCCGGCGCCCGCCGAACAGGATCGCGGAGATCGGCACGCCCCTCGGGTCCTCCCACTCCGGCGCGATGATCGGGCACTGCGCGGCGGGGACGGTGAAGCGGGCGTTGGGGTGGGCCGCCGGGGTCTGCGACCCGGGCGTCCAGTCGTTGCCCTTCCAGTCGGTCAGATGGGCCGGGGCCTGCTCCGTCATGCCCTCCCACCAGATGTCGCCGTCGTCGGTGAGCGCGACGTTGGTGAAGACCGCGTTGCCCCACAGTGTCTTCATCGCGTTGGCGTTGGTGTGCTCGCCGGTGCCCGGCGCCACGCCGAAGAAGCCGGCCTCGGGGTTGATCGCGTACAGGCGGCCGTCCTCGCCGAACCGCATCCACGCGATGTCGTCGCCGATGGTCTCCACGGTCCAGCCGGAGACCGTGGGCTCCAGCATGGCGAGGTTCGTCTTGCCGCAGGCGCTCGGGAAGGCCGCGGCGACGTACTTGGCCTCACCGGTGGGCGGGGTGAGCTTGAGGATCAGCATGTGCTCGGCCAGCCAGCCCTCGTCGCGGGCCATGACGGAGGCGATGCGCAGCGCGTAGCACTTCTTGCCGAGCAGCGCGTTGCCGCCGTACCCGGAGCCGTAGGACCAGATCTCGCGGTCCTCGGGGAAGTGCGAGATGTACTTGGTCTGGTTGCACGGCCAGGGGACGTCCTGCTGGCCTTCGCCGAGCGGTGCGCCGACGGAGTGCACGGCCTTCACGAAGAAGCCGTCGGAGCCCAGCTCGTCGAGGACGGCCCGGCCCATGCGCGTCATGGTGCGCATCGAGACGGCGACGTACGCGGAGTCGGTGATCTCCACGCCGAGCGCGGAGAGCTTGGATCCCAGCGGGCCCATGCAGAACGGCACCACGTACATGGTGCGGCCCCGCATCGCCCCGCGGAACAGGCCCTTCTCGCCGGTGAAGACGTCCCGCATCCGCTCGGGGGCCATCCAGTGGTTGGTCGGACCGGCGTCCTCCTCCTTCGCGGAGCAGATGAACGTCCGGTCCTCGACCCGGGCGACGTCGGTCGGGTCGGAGGCCGCGTAGTAGGAGTGGGGGCGCTTGACCGGGTCGAGTTCCTTGAAGGTGCCCCTGCTGACGAGCTCCCCGCACAGTCGCTCGTACTCGGCCTCGGATCCGTCACACCAGACCACGTTGTCCGGCTGGGTCAGTTCGGCGATCTCGTTCACCCACGAGATCAGTTCCTGATGGTTGGTGGGGATGACGGTGGGAGCCGCGATGTCGCGCGCCACGATTGCTCCTAAATGAGGGATTTTTTTCTTTTGGCCCCATGGGGGCTGCGGCCCGGATGCTTCGTAGCCGCTCATCCGGTGCCGACTGCACTCATTTGATCATCCGACGCGACTGCGCATCTGTCCAGAGGGCCGCACAGGTGAGCGGCGTGAGGAACGCCACGATCAGCGGGTTCCGGCCCGTTTCTTTACGTGCACGTAGCGTTCACCTGGCGGTCTCTTTACGTCCTGTCTCGTGCGAGTCCATGAGAGGATGACCACTATCAAGTGCTCATCAGCCTCCGCTGATACGCAACTTACGGTTCCGTAGGTACGATGCCGGGCATGACTGCGCCCGCCCCCGACGCGCCCCTGGACCCGCCGGCCGCCGGCCGCGGTCCCACCGCGCTCTCACTGCCGCATCCGATCAAGCCCAAGCTGCGCGGCTGGCTGCATCTCGGCATGTTCCCGGCCGTCCTCGTGGCGGGCCTGATCCTCACCGCGCTCGCCGACTCCAGCCGGGGCCGGGTCGCCTGCGGCATCTACGTGCTGACCGCCTGCCTGCTGTTCGGCGTGAGCGCGCTGTACCACCGGGGCAACTGGAGCCCGCGCATGGACGGCATCCTGCGCCGTCTCGACCACGCCAACATCTTCCTGATCATCGCGGGCACCTACACACCGCTGACCCTGCTGCTCCTGCCGGGCGCCAAGGGGCAGTGGCTGCTGTGGGGGATCTGGGCCGCCGCAGCGGCGGGCATCGTCTTCCGCGTCTTCTGGGTGGGCGCACCGCGCTGGCTCTACACGCCCTGCTACATCGCCATGGGCTGGGCGGCCGTCTTCTTCCTGCCGGACTTCCTGCGCAGCGGCGGCATCGCGGTCCTGGTCCTGGTGATCGCGGGCGGGATCCTGTACAGCGCGGGCGGCGTGATCTACGGCATCAAGCGGCCGAACCCGTCACCGCGCTGGTTCGGCTTCCACGAGGTGTTCCACTCGTTCACCCTCGCCGCCTTCGTCGTGCACTACGTCGGCATCTCCCTGGTGGCCTACCAGCACGCGTAGACCCGCACCCCCGCAGACAGGGCCACGGCTTGCGAGCCGTGGCCCTTTTCGTGTGCGCCGAAAATTGCCCTCTATTGACATCAACCATCTTTTGACAGCTACTCTCATTTCAGGGCTACTGTCACTCAAAGCGTCACCCCGACCCCTGACCCGCGCCGCTGGTGGGCCCTCGGCGCCCTGGTCGCGAGCATGCTGGTACTCGGCTTCGACATGGACGATCCTCAACGTGGCGCTGCCCACCATGGCCGAACAGCTCGGTGCCACCACCGGCGAGCAGCTGGGGGTCCCCCCAGGCGTTTAGCACTGGGGGAGGATGGCGGACGCCTATGTCGTCGTCTTCGCCGCGCTGATGCTCCCGGCCGGACTGCTCGGCGACCGGTTCGGCCGACGGCTGATGCTGATCGCCGGGCTCGCCGTGTTCCTCGCGGGCTCGCTCGTCGGCAGCCTGGCCGGCGATGTGAACGCGGTGATCGCGGCTCGCGCCGTGATGGGCGTCGGCGGCGCCCTCGTCATGCCGCTCGCCCTGTCCGTGCTGCCCTCGCTGTTCGGACCCGGGGAGCGCGCCAAGGCCGTCGGCGTCATCTCGGCCGCCTCGGCGCTCGGCATGCCGCTCGGCCCGATCCTCGGCGGCTGGCTGCTCAACCACTTCTGGTGGGGCTCGGTCTTCCTGATCAACGTCCCCATGGTCGCCATCGGCATCGCCGCCTGCCTCTTCCTGCTGCCCGAGACCCTCCCCCAAGTTCTCGACTCCGCTCGAACAGGGGGCCCCATCCCCGCCTCCCCCAAGGTCGACGCCGTCTCCACGGCGCTCACCGCCACCGGCCTCCGCGCCCTCATCTACGCGATCATCGAGGCACCGGAGCGCGGCTGGGGCGACCCGCTGGTGCTCGGCCTCGTCGCCGCCGCCGTCGTCCTGCTCGCCGCCCTGGTGGTGCGCGAGCGCCGCGCGGCCCGTCCCATGCTCGACATGTCCCTGCTCGGCCAGCGCGGCTTCCTGGTCAACTCGGTCGCCGCGACCCTCGTGACGTTCGTCCTGTCCGGTCTGCTGTTCGTGCTGCCCCCCTACCTCCAGGCCGTCCTCGGCAACGACGCCCTCGGCACCGGGGTGCGGCTGCTGCCGATGATGGGCGGCCTGCTGATCGCCGCCCGGGGCGCCCAGCCGGTCGTCGCCCGGTTCGGCGCGCGGGCCGTGGTCAGCGCCGGACTCGTCGTCCTCGCCTTCGCGGCGTTCCTCGGCACCGCACCACCGTCGACTCCGGCTACGGATTCACCGCGCTGTGGCTGTCGGTCGCCGGGCTCGGATTCGGCTTCGCGATGGTCCCGGCGATGGACGGCGCCCTCGGCGCACTGCCCGCCGAACGGGCCGGCTGGGGGTGCCCCCACGCCCTTGAGGCAGTGGGGGAGGTTCCGGACTGCTGATGACCCTGCGCCAGGTCGGCGCGGCGATCGGCATCGCCCTGCTCGGCAGCCTGCTCGCGGGCGCCTTCCGCGACCGGCTCGACGTCACCGGGCTGCCCGGGCCGGCGGCCCACACCGCCCGGGAGTCCGTGGTCGCCGCCCACCTGATCGCCGAGCGGTCGGGCGCGACCCAGCTGGCGGCCTCCGCGAACAGCGCGTTCGTGCACGCCATGGGCCTGGTCCTGGTGGTGTGCGGCATCGCGTCCCTGGCCGCCGCCCTGCTGGCCGCCGCGTTCCTGCCGGGTGCCGCGGCAGCCCGGGGAGCGGCCGGCGAGATCCCGGCCGTGGTCACACCCCCGGCGGATGTCCGACAATGACCTCCATGACGGCCGCACGCTCCCCCAAGCTCTCCCCGCCGCCCGAACGGGACGGTGCCACCTGCGCCCCCGCCGACCGTCCCCAGCTCGGTCTGCGGGAACGGAAGAAGATCAAGACGCGGGAGGCGATCCGCGCCGCGACGTACCGGCTGGTCTCGGAACAGGGGTACGACGCCACCACGGTCGAGCAGATCGCGGAGCGCGCCGAGGTGTCGCCGTCCACGGTCTTCCGCTACTTCCCCACGAAGGAGGACATCGTCCTCACCGACGAGTGGGACCCGATCATCCTGGAGGAACTGCGCGCCCGGCCCGCCGACGAGCCGTGGCCGCAGTCCCTGCGGTACGTCATGCAGCGGGCCGCGAGCCTGGGCCTCAGCGACGGCCCCGAGGTGACCCGGCTGCGCACGAAGCTGATGGTCGAGGTGCCCGCGGTGCGCTCGCGGACGATGGAGACCATGTCGGTCACCGGCCGTCTGCTGTGCCGGGCCATCGGCGAGCGCACCGGCCGCGACCCCGACTCCCTGGAGGTGCGGGTCTGGGCGATGTCCCTGGTCGGCGGCCTGATGGAGGTCTCCCTGTACTGGGCCGAGAACGACCACCGGGACGACGTCGTCGACCTCATCGACCGCGCCCTCGACGTCCTGGAGCACGGCCTGCCCGTCGAAAAGCCCTGAGGCCCGCGGCCCGGCCCGTGGCATCCTGGCCGGGTGAACGGTCCCGAGATCCAGGTGGAAGTCGCTCCCCTGCTGAGGCTGTTCGTCCCGCACGCCCGGCGCCACGGCGCCTGCGCGCTCGCCACCGACGGCGTCTCCACCCTCGGCCATGTCGTCGAGTCCCTGGGCGTCCCGCTCACCGAGGTCGGCGCCCTGGTGGTGGACGGCCGGCCGGTGCCCGTGTCACACGTCCCGGCGGCGGGTGAGACGGTACTGGTGCGGGCGGTGGAGCGGCCCCAGCGGATCCCGGGCGCCCCGCTGCGTTTCCTGCTCGACGTGCACCTGGGCACCCTCGCCCGGCGGCTGCGGCTGCTCGGCGTGGACACGGCCTACGAGTCGACGGACATCGGCGACCCGGCGCTGGCCGCACGCTCCGCGGCCGAAAAACGGGTCATGCTCAGCCGCGACCGCGGTCTGCTGCGCCGCCGCGAACTGTGGGCGGGCGCCTTCGTCTACAGCACCCGGCCCGGCGACCAACTCCGCGACGTCCTGGACCGGTTCGCGCCCGAGCTGCGGCCCTGGACGCGCTGCACCGCCTGCAACGGCCTGCTCCGGGCGGCCACCAAGGACGAGGTGGCCGACCAGCTCAAAGGGGGCACGCACCGCTCGTACGACGTCTTCGCGCAGTGCCGGGAGTGCGGGCGCGCCTACTGGAAGGGCGCCCACCACGAACAGCTGGAAGCCATCGTGGAACGCGCCCTCGACGAGTTCGCCGGCCCGCGCCGAAAGGCCTGACGTCCCGTCACCTCCCCCTCGCCGCAACTGCTGCCGCCGCGCTCGCGGTCCGGCCACGGCGGGTCGCCCCCGCCGTTGACCTCGGCGATTCGCCCGCCTCTCGCGTACCGGCCGCTGGGGGCATGCCGTTTCAGGTGCTCAGCGCGGTGCGCAACCGTTCCGGGTCGGTCGTCGGGGCGTCACAGGTGAAGTTCCGGCAGACGTAGGCGGCGGGCGCGCCGCCCACCAGGGGCCGGTCGGCGAGGAGCGGGAACTCGTCGCCGTCCGCGACCCCGGCGGCTACGACGGCGCCGGGGGCGGCACCCAGAAGCGCCGTGCGGTGCAGGGTCTGTGTCGCCTCGTCGTACAGGTCCGGGCCGACGACCGCGATCTCCCGCGGGCCGTCGAGCAGGGCCTCCGCGACGGCGAGCCCCCAGCCGATGAAGCGCGGCACCCGCGGCCCGAGGGCGGCCACCACCCCCAACGCCCGCTCCGCGGCGGTGCGATGGGGCTCGGAACCGGTGTGGGCGGCATAGCTCAGCAGGGCGCCGGCGGCGGCGGTCCAGCCGGCCGGGGTGGCGTTGTCGGTGGGGTCCTGCGGGCGGCGGATGAGCCGTTCGGCGTCGGCCGCGGTGTCGTAGAGCGCGCCGCCGTCCGGGTCGGTGAAGCGGGCGAGCACCTGGTCGAGAAGCAGTCCGGCGAAGTCGAGCCAGACTCCCTCGCCGGTGACGGAGGCGAGCGCCAGGAAGCCCTCGGCGACATCGGCGTAGTCCTCCAGCACGCCCGCGTTGCCGCCGGCCCGGCCGCCCCGGCTGGTGCGGACCAGCCGGCCGCTCTCGTCCAGGTGCACCCGGACCAGCAGATCGGCCGCGGCGCCCGCGGCCTCGACCAGGTCGGGCCGGTCGAAGTAGGCGCCGGTCTCGGCCAGCGCGGCGACGGCGAGACCGTTCCAGGCGGCGACGACCTTGTCGTCGCGGCCCGGGGCCGGGCGGTCCTGCCGTGCCCGGAACAGCCGCTCCCGCACCGAGGCGATCCGCTCCGCGTCCGCCACGCCCTCGCCCTGCGGGAGCCGCAGCACGGAACGGCCGTGTTCAAAGGTGCCCTCCTCGGTCACCCCGAAGTGCTGGGCGGCGAGCGGAGCGTCGTCCCCGAGCACGTCACGCAGTTGCTCGGGCGTCCACACGTAGTACGCGCCCTCGACGTGCCGCCCGCTGCCGTCGTCGCTGTCGGCGTCGAGCGCGGAGGCGAACCCGCCCTCGGCGGTGCGCAGTTCGCGGACCATGAAGTCGGCGGTCTCCAGGGCGACCCGGCGGGCCTGCCCGGAACCGGTGGCACGCCACAGATGCGCATAGACCCGGCACAGCAGGGCGTTGTCGTAGAGCATCTTCTCGAAGTGCGGCACTGTCCAGTCCCGGTCGACGGAGTACCGGGCGAACCCGCCGCCGAGCTGGTCGTAGATCCCGCCCCGCGCCATCCGCTCGCAGGTTTCCTGGGCCATCTGCAGGGCGCCCTCGGAACCGGTGCGGGCGTGGTGCCGGAGCAGGAACTCGATGACCATGGACGGCGGGAACTTCGGCGCGCCGCCGAATCCGCCGCGCTGCGGGTCGTACTCGCGGGTCAGCCCGAGCAGGGCCTGCGCCTGCTCCTGCTCGCCGGGCGGTCGCGCGCCCCCGTAGTCGATCTCCCGCCCGGCGAGGTCGCGCACGATCTTCCCGGCGACCTCGGTCACCTCGTCCTGCCGCTCCGCCCATGCCTGCCGGACCCCTTCGAGCACCTGCCGGAACGAGGGCGACCCGTGCCGGGGCGCCGGCGGGAAATAGGTGCCGAAGTAGAAGGGCTCGGCGTCCGGCGTGAGGAACACGGTCATCGGCCACCCGCCCTGCCCGGTGGCCGCCTGCACGGCCTCCATGTAGACGGCGTCCACGTCCGGCCGCTCCTCGCGGTCCACCTTGACGCTGACGAAGTGCTCGTTCATGAAGGCCGCCGTCGCCGCGTCCTCGAACGACTCGTGCGCCATGACGTGACACCAGTGGCAGCTGGAATAGCCGACGCTGAGCAGCACCGGCAGCCCCCGCCGCCGTGCCTCCTCGAACGCCCCGTCCGACCAGGGCCACCAGTCGACCGGGTTGTCGGCGTGCTGGAGCAGGTAGGGAGAGGTTTCATGAGCCAGTCGGTTCGGCATACCCCCATACTGCCGCACGGGCTCCCGTCGATCGCCCCGACGCCCGGCCCTCGGCCGGGGTCCCGCCCGTGCCACCTCGATCGGCGCAAGGCCCGACCGGGCGCACGCGGGAACGCTCCGGCACCCCGGCGGCCACGGGCCCCGCCGGTGCGTGTGTCGGACCTGACTGAACCCCGACCTTGGGCTTCCGCCCCGGCACTGGGCTCGGCCCCGGCCCCGGCTTCCGTCCCGGCACTGGACTCCTGCCCGGCCCTCCGCTCCTGCCCCGGCCTTGGGCTTCCACCCCAGCCCCTGAACTCCCGCCCCGGCCCCCGGCTCCCGCCCCGGCACTGGACTCCTGCCCCGGCCCCCGGCTCCCGCCCCGGCACTGGACTCCTGCCCCGGCCCCTCAGCTTCCGCCCCGGCCCCCGGCTCCCGCCCCGGCACTGGACTCCTGCCCCGGCACTGGACTCCTGCCCCGCCCAAGTCCCCTGCCCCTGTCCGGCGGCACCGACCGCCCGGGGAGCGGCACGGGATCCGGGCGGCGGTGCGCCGTTGGGGCCGCCCGCGACACGGACGCGCCGCGGGTCTCGTTGATCCGCACGGGAGTGTCCGCACGGGAGTGTCCGCACGGGAGTGTCCGCACAGGGATGGCGACCCCCGCCCGTCCGCTGCCGAGGCCGGTGGGCCCCGGCGATGACCGCCGGCTGGGAGCGGACCCGCGCACCGAGCTTGGCCGTGGCCCGGTTCACCTGTCCCATTGCCGGGATGTCTCCGACATCCGGACCGTAGGGCGTACGGTCGCGGCGGTCCCGCTCGACCGCTTCCGTACGTTCGCCGCCCTCCGTGATCGCCGCCCCCTCGCGCTCACGCCTCAGGCGAAGGACACTCGTAGCCAACGGAGTTGCCGCCTAAGGGGGACGGGACATGCGGGACAGCCATCGGGCCGAGGCCGAGCGGCTGGTGGTGCGGGCCGTCGAGGAGGAGGTACGACGCTCGGGCGGGCGCATCGACGGGCAGGTACTGCTGTCGCGGGCGCGCGGCTCGCTGGACGCCATGGCGCAGACGGCCGCCGAGGAGTACGCCGCGTACACGCACGCGCTCGACGAGACGGAGGCCGGCCGGCTGACCTTCGGACAGCGGTATGCGAAGGAGGGCGCCGGAACTCCCCTGCTGGTGGCAGGCGTTGCCGCGGTGGCCGCGGCCGTGACCGACCTGTCGCTGGGCACCGGGGCGGGCACGGCGCTCGGCGCGGGCGTGGCCGTGGGCGTCGTGGGCGCCGCCGCCACCGTGGTGAAGGTGGCCGGCTCCCATCTGCCGGCCGCACACCACCGCGCGGGCGCCGCCGGCCAGCCCGGCGGGCCCGAACAGCTGCGGCTGCAGTGGCTGACGGCACTGGAGGTACGCGGCATCCGGCCCTTCCTCGACCAGCAGCGGGTGCTCAGCGCCTCCACGGGCCCGAAGAAGACGGGCCCGCAACTGCGCGGCTCGGACAAGAGCGCGGCGGCCCGCAGGCGCACCGTACTCAAGGAGTCCTTCGGGCAACTCCCCGAACCCGAGGGCCCGTTCGCCGGGCGCCGGCCGGAGATGGCGCGGCTCAGGCAGTGGGTGCAGGCGGCCCGGGCGAGCACGGAGACCCGGCCGACGGTGGTCGTACTGCACGGCAGGCCGGGCTCGGGCCGCACCACGCTCGCGGTCCGTGCCACACACGACCTGCGGGACCACTTCCGCGGCGCGGTCGTGGTCGATCTGCGCGGAGGCAGCCGGGAGGAGCCGCCGCTGCCGACCCGCGACGCCCTGCTGCACCTGCTCAACCGGCTCGGGGCACCCCGCGAACAACTGCTGTTCCGTGAGCGCTCCTCCCCCGACCAGCAGCTGAAGCGGCTCAGCGAGCTGTACCACCAGCATCTGACCGGCCTGCCGGTGACCATCGTTCTCGACGACGCCTCGGACCCCGAGCAGATCCGCACCCTCGTCCCCGAGCGCTCCGACAGCCTGGTCCTGATCACCGCCGAGCAGCCGCTCCGGCTGCCCGCTGACCTCCCGGCCTGGATGCACCACCTGCCGGTCGAACCGCTGGACGCGGCGGGCGCGGAGGAGCTGCTGGGCGCCGCCGCACAGGACGCTTCGGGTCCCTACGACGCCGAATCCGCGGACCGTGTCCGGGAGTTGTGCGGCGGGCTGCCGCTGGCCCTGCACATCGCCGGCTCGTCGCTCGGCCCGCGCTCACCGCGCCGGCTGGCCACGGACCTCGATGCGTACGGCCCGGTGGATCCGGTCGAACGCGTCCTGTGGCTGCGCTACACCGACCAGTCGGAGACGGACCGCCGGCTGCTGCGCCGGCTCGCCCTGGCCGGCCGCGCCTCCCTCGGCGCCGCGGCGGCCGCCGCCCTGCTCGGCACGGACGAGGCGGAGGCTTCCCGCCGGCTGGCCGCGCTCGCCCGGGCGGGCCTGATCGACCATGTGCGGGGCCGCCGGTACCGGCTGCACGACGTGGTCCGCGCGTTCGCCCACGCCCGGCTCCTGGACGAGGAGGACCCGGCGCAGCGCACGGCGGCGCAGGAGCGGCTGATCGAGAACTACGGCGAGCTGGCCGACTCCGTGCTCCGCCTGGTCGACGGGAACATGTCGACCCGCTCGGACCGCTTCGGGCCGCACGGCTTCACCTCCCTGGACGAGGCCCTGCGCTGGCTGGACGACGAGTCCAGCTTCATCACGGCGGCGCTGCGCCACGCGGAGGGCGTCAACCAGGCGGCCGTGCTGAACCTGCTCGGCGCGCTGTGCGACTACTGCCTGCTGCGCGGCGACCTGTACCGCCTTGGTGAGATCAGCGAGCTGGCCCAGGCCGTCGACCAGGGCCTGCTGATCCGTTCGGTGCAGTGGCGCACCGGCATCGCCGCCCGGCAGCTGGGCGAGCTGGACAAGGCCCGTACGACGCTCAGCTCGGTCGTCGACCTGTATCTGGAGGCCCATCACGACGCGGGCGCCGCCCGCGCCCTGTGCTCCCTGGGCATCACGCTGCACCACCAGGGCAGCCTCACGGAGGCCGCCGCCAAGCTCCAGGAGGCGCTGGACCTCCAGGCGGCGCCCGAACTGGCCACCGACCGGGCGTGGACGATGCACGCCCTGGCCGCGGTCCAGCGCGACAGGGCCCGGCTGCCGGAGGCCCTGGACCTGCTGGAACGGTCCCTGGTCCTGCACCGCGAGGGCGGCTCGGTGCACGGCGAGGCATGGGCGCACTTCCAGCTCGGCCAGCTGGCGCTGCGGATGGGCGACGTACCGCGTGCGGAGCGGGAGTTGCAGGCCGCCCTCGACCGTTACGGCCGCACCCGGGACGCCCGCGGCGAGGCGTGGGCCCTCACCCAGCTGGCCCGGGCCCGGCTCCTCGACGGCGACGCGGCCCAGGCGGCCGACGCGCTGCGGCAGGCCGCCGTCCGGCACCGGGACAACGAGGACGCGCGCGGCGAGGCATGGACGCTCTACTACCTCGGGCAGGCCCTGGAGGAGACGGGCGACCTGGACCGTGCCGTACGCGAGCTGGAGCGGTCGCGGACGATGTTCTCCCGGATGCGGGACGTCTACGGCCTGGCCTGCGCCCGCCACCACTCGGCCCGCGTCACCCGGGACCAGCGCGCCGCCCGGACCGGCTCGCTGCGCAACTCCGGGTTCGCCCGCCAGCTCCTGGTGGACGCCCGCGCCGACTTCCAGCGCATCGGCGTCACCCACGGCGAGGCGTGGACCTGTCTGGAACTGGCGGTCGTGGACGCGGGCAACGCCCGCACCCAGCAGGCACTGGCCCTGTGCGACGAGGCGATCGGCCTGTTCACCTCGTACGGCGACCGGCGCGGCGAGGACTGGGCCCGCTTCCTGCGCTGCACGCTGCTGCCCTATGCCGCCCCCGGTGGGGTGGAGGTCGGCACGGCGGTGGCCCAGGAGGAACTGGCCCAGCTGGGCCGTGCGCCGCACGCCAACCGGGACGCCAAGCTGGCCGGCTATCTGGCGGCGTACGGGCTGCTGCTGGAGCGCGGCGTACAACTGGAGGCGGGCTGGCAGGCCTGGCGCCTCGGCATGGTCCCCAACCGCCACGCCCGCGAAATCATGGGCGTCCCCACCCCAGCCCCCCAATAAGCCCGCTGCCCGCAAGCCCGCCGCCAACCACACAATGACGGCGACCGGACCGAACCAGCTCTGCGTGAGCCCGAGCCTGCCGCAGGCGACCATGTGGTGAGCGCGCGGCTACCCGTGCCGAGCCGCGCGATGGCGCCGACGGGGCGGAGCCGGTCCTCGCGGTGAGCACGGGGCCTGCCGGTGGCGCCGCGCCGTGAGCGCCCGCTCGGCCAGACCCCGCCCAGCGGTGGGCGTCTGGCCTGCCGGTGCCAGCCGCACGATGGCGCCGAGCCGCCGGTGCCAGCCGCACGATGGCGCCGAGCCGCCGGTACCGACCGCACGATGGCGCCGAGCCGTCGGTACCACGCCGGCGGTGGCGTCGACCGGACGAACGGCCCCGCGGTGAGCGGCGGACCCGCCGCTGACGACCGTGCGACGAGCAAGGGCCGACCGGACCGGGAAGGCCCACCCGGACGGAACCCGCCCCGCGCGGCGAGTGCTAGTTGTGGCGGGGGTTTGGGGCGGTCGGTGGGGTCCCGGACTGGGCCTTGGGGTCCGGGGCCTCCTCGAAGTCGACGTTCTGCATGCGCTTGTTCATCGACTTCATCAGACCCCAGACCGCCAGGGCCATCACCGCGAAGACGATGAAGCCGAGGACGCCGGGGGTGACCTTGTTCTCGTCGACCTCCTTGGCGAGAGGGACGAACTGCGTCAGTGCCAGGCTCAAGCTCATGTCAGGCATTGTCGCGGATGCCCGCAAAGAGGTCGTCCTCGGGGAGGGAGGTGTCGACGAGGGACTTCGCCAGCTCGTACTCCTCCGTCGGCCAGACCTCCTTCTGCAGCTCCATCGGCACCCGGAACCAGCCGCCGTCCGGGTCGATCTGCGTGGCGTGCGCGATCAGCGCCTTGTCGCGGATCTCGAAGAAATCGGCGCACGGAATGTGCGTGGTGAGCGTGCGCTCCACGCGCTCGATCTCCGACCAGCGCTTGAGCCAGTCCCCGTACGGCGACTCCAGGCCGCGGTCCAGCATCGCCTGGTGCAGCGCCTCGGTGCGCGGACGGTTGAAGCCCTGGTTGTAGTAGAGCTTGACCGGCTGGAAGACCGGCCCGAACTCGGCCTCCGGGTACTTCTCGGCGTCCGCCGCGCCCTCGAAGGCCACCATCGTGATCTTGTGGGTCATGATGTGGTCGGGGTGCGGGTAGCCGCCGTTCTCGTCGTAGGTGGTGATCACCTGGGGCCGGAAGGAGCGGATCTGCTTCACCAGCTCGCCGGCCGCCTTGTCGACGTCCTCCAGGGCGAAGCAGCCCTCGGGCAGCGGCGGCAGCGGATCGCCCTCGGGCAGCCCGGAGTCGACGAAGCCGAGCCATTCCTGCTTGACGCCGAGGATCTCGCGGGCCTCGTCCATCTCCTTCTTGCGTACCTCGTGGATGTGCTCCTCGATGTAGGTGTCACCCTGCAGTTTCGGATTGAGGATGGAGCCGCGCTCCCCGCCCGTGCAGGTCACGACCAGCACGTCCACCCCCTCCGACACGTACTTCGCCATGGTGGCCGCGCCCTTGCTCGACTCGTCGTCGGGGTGCGCGTGGACGGCCATCAGTCGCAGCTGGTCAGTCAAGACTCAATCCTCGGTAGGTCGGCGCCCGGGTCCTCGGGTGCAATCCAATAGTGCCGTGCCGCGGGAACGTCTCAGAGGGGTTGCGGTCCAGTGGCACGCGGGCGGCTTCTATAGTGACCGAATCGGGGGGCGAATAATTCCACGGTCCGGTCCGTGGCCCTTGTCGGGACTCCCGTCCCGTTCCTGCCGAGAGGACGAGCATGAGCACGGCGAGCACGCGGCTGCCCGAGGGCCGGTACGGGCGTTCGTCGGACGAGCGCGCCGATCACAAGCTCAAGATCGTCGGCGCGGCGCTCGGCGCGGCCCTGCTCGCGCTGGTCGGCTACTTCGCCTACCACTACGTCGCGCAGAGCGAGATCAGCGGGCAGGTGATCACCTTCAAGGCCGCGGACGACGCGGTCGAGGTGCATCTGGAGGTCCACAAGGACGCCGGGACCGACGGCTACTGCACGGTGCGCTCGCAGGCGGCTGACGGCGCCGAGGTCGGCCGGGCGGACTTCCGCTTCACCGGCTCGGCCACCCGCATCGACAAGGTCGTCACGCTGCGCACGACCTCTCGGGGCAGCACGGCCGAGCTGCTGGGCTGCCACGCCGAGTGAGGTCATCCGTGTCGCATAGGCCCTGACCTGCACTGACACGATTCTGACGGCTTATGTCCTCCCCCTTCTGCCGTTGAATTGTTAGGCTCGTGGTTTCGCCCATCCGTGAAGGAACATTCTTCTGGGTAGGGCGATGCTTTGTATTCCCAGTACCGACGAGGAGCACCTGTGACCCAGACCAGCGAGAACGTCACCTGGCTGACCCAGGAGGCGTACAACCAGCTCAGGGCCGAGCTGGAGTACCTGTCTGGTCCTGCGCGCACGGAGATCGCCGCCAAGATCGCGGCCGCGCGCGAGGAGGGCGACCTGCGGGAGAACGGCGGGTATCACGCGGCCAAGGAGGAGCAGGGCAAGCAGGAGCTCCGTGTGCGCCAGCTGACCCAGCTCCTGGAGAACGCCAAGGTCGGCGAGGCTCCCGTATCGGCGGACGGCGCCGTCGCCCCCGGCATGGTGGTGACGATCGCCTTCGACGGCGACGAGGACGACACGCTGACGTTCCTGCTCGCCTCCCGTGAATACGCGAGCACCGACATCGAGACGTACTCCCCGCAGTCCCCGCTGGGTTCCGGCGTGATCGGCCACAAGGTGGGCGAGGACGCGGAGTACGAACTGCCGAACGGCAAGAAGGCCTCGGTGAAGATCCTCAAGGCCGAGCCCTACCAGGGCTGACCCCAGCCGTCCCCGGCCCCCGGCGTCCCTCGACGCCGGGGGCCGCGCGCTGCCGGGCGGTGGCCGACCCCCGTGCGGCCGCCGCCCGTCAGGCGGTCGCCGAGCGGTACTTGCGCACCGCGAGGGTGCGGAAGACGACGATGATCAGTATCGAGTAGATCAGCGACGCCCACACCGGGTGCTGCATGGGCCAGGCGCCCGACGCGGACACGCCGGGGTCGCCGAAGAGCTGACGGCATGCCTGGACGATCGCGCTGAACGGGTTCCACTCGGCGATGTGCCGCAGCCACGGGGTCATCTGGCTGGAGTCCACGAACGCGTTCGAGATGAACGTCACCGGGAACAGCCAGATCAGACCGCCCGAGGTCGCCGCCTCCGGAGTGCGCACGGACAGTCCGATGAGCGCGCCGATCCAGGTGAAGGCGTAGCCCAAAAGAAGCAGCAGGCCGAAGCCGGCGAGCACCTTGGCGACGTTGGTCGAGTCCGCGAAGCCGGGGCGCCAGCCCACGAGCAGCGCCACTATCGCCAGCACGGCCAGCGTCAGGGCGGTCTGCACGAGGTCCGCGACGGTACGCCCGGTCAGCACCGCGCCGCGCGCCATCGGCAACGAGCGGAACCGGTCGATGAGCCCCTTGTGCATGTCGTCGGCGATGCCGGCACCCGCGCCCGCGGTGGCGAACGTGACGGTCTGGGCGAAGATGCCCGCCATCAGGAAGTTCTTGTAGACGTCCGGGTCGGTGCTGTCGCCGATCTTCATCGAGCCGCCGAAGACGTAGGTGAACAGGACCACGAACATCACCGGCTGGATCAGCCCGAAGAGAATCATCTCGGGGATCCTGGTCATGCGGATCAGGTTGCGCTTGGCGACGATCAGCGAGTCGCGGACGGACTGCCCGAAGGGGTTGCCGGGCGCTGTGGTCGGCGGGGTGTCGGTGGCGGCACTCACTTCGTGGTCTCCTTGCGGGTGTCCTTGCGGCTTGTCCGGACGCCGTCCGCGGGGTCCGCCCCGTCCGTCTCGTCCGCCCCGTCCGTGGTCTCGGCCAGGTGTCCCGTCAGGGACAGGAAGACGTCGTCGAGGGTCGGGCGGCGCAGACCGATGTCGTCTATCTCGATGCCGCGGGTGTCCAGTTCGCGGATCACCTCGGCGAGCAGCTTGGCGCCGCCGGTGACGGGCACGGTGAGCTTGCGGGTGTGCTCCTCGACCGTGGTGTCGCCCTTGCCGAAGCCGGTCAGCACCTCCGCGGCGGTCGTGATGTGCTCTCGCTCATGCACCACGACCTCGACGCGCTCGCCGCCGGTGCGGGCCTTGAGCTGGTCGGAGGTGCCCTTGGCGATGACCCGGCCGTGGTCGACCACCGCGATCTCGTGGGCCAAGTGGTCGGCCTCTTCGAGGTACTGGGTGGTGAGCAGCAGCGTCGTACCGCCGGAGACCAGTTGCTTGATGACCTCCCACAGCTGCTGGCGGTTGCGCGGGTCGAGGCCGGTCGTCGGCTCGTCCATGAACATCACTGGCGGCGACACCACGAGGGCCGCCGCGAGGTCGAGCCGGCGGCGCATGCCTCCGGAGTAGGTCTTCGCGGGCCGGTCGGCGGCCTCCGCGAGGTGGAACTGCTCCAGCAGTTCGGCGGCGCGGGCCTTGGCGGCCTTCGCCCTCATCTGGTAGAGCTGACCGACCATCTGCAGGTTCTCGCGGCCGGTGAGGTATTCGTCGACGGCCGCGAACTGGCCGGACAGGCCGATGGAGCGACGCACGGTGTCGGGGTGCTTGAGGACGTCCACGCCCGCGACGACGGCCTTGCCGCTGTCGGGGCGCAGCAGGGTCGTCAGACAGCGGACGCTCGTCGTCTTGCCGGCGCCGTTCGGCCCGAGCAGGCCGAGGACCGTGCCCTCGGGGACATCGAGGTCGACGCCGTCCAGTGCCCTTACGTCGCCGAAGGTCTTGACCAGACCTTCGGCATAGATGGCGCCTGGCATGTGTGTCTCCACGTCGTAGGAGTTGCAGGAGTAGTTGCAGGAGTTGCAGCAGTTGCTTGCCGGGTTCTGGAGGACGGGTGAGCGAAGCTGCGAGCGTGTTGCCGAGAAGCGAGACCAACATAACGCGATGTATCGCGTCTCTCAATGGGATTTCGCCGAACGAGTGACACGGACGTTCCTGACCCGGGCGTCAGGTCCCGGCGCGCGGTCGGCGCCGCCTCAGTCGATGACGGTGTAACCCGACTCGCGCAGGGCCTGGCCGACCTCGGCGCAGTGCGCCGGCCCCATCGTCTCCAGGTGCAGCTCCACCTCCGCCTCCGTGAGCCCGAGCCGCGGATCGGTCCGTACATGACTCACGTCGAGCACGTTAGCGTCCACCACTGACAACACCCCCAACAGCGTCGCGAGGGCGCCCGGCCGGTCGGTCAGCCGCAGCCGTACGGCCAGGTAGCGGCCCTGCGCGGCCATGCCGTGCCGCAGCACCCGCTGGAGCAGCACCGGGTCGACATTGCCCCCGGACAGCACGGCGACGACCGGCCCGGCGAAGGCGTGGGGCTCGCCCAGCAGCGCGGCGACCGGGCTCGCCCCGGCCGGCTCGACGACCAGCTTGGCCCGCTCCAGGCACAGCAGCAGCGCCGCCGACAGCTGGTCCTCGGAGACCGTGCGGACCTCGTCCACCGACTCGGCGACGATCCGGAACGGCACGTCCCCCGGCCGCCCCACCTTGATGCCGTCCGCCATCGTCACCGGGTGCTGGATCGCCACCGGCCGCCCCGCCGCGAGCGAGGGCGGATACGCGGCCGAGCCCTCCGCCTGCACCCCGACGATCCGCACCTGCGGCCGCAGCGCCTTCACCGCGACCGCGATGCCGGCCGCGAGCCCGCCGCCGCCCATGCCGACGACGATCGTGCCCACCTCGGGGCACTGCTCCAGGATCTCAAGACCGACCGTGCCCTGGCCCGCGATGACGTCGGGGTGGTCGAAGGGGTGGATGAGCACGGCGCCGGTCCGCTCCGCGTACTCCTGCGCCGCGGCCAGCGTCTCGTCGACCACCTGGCCGTGCAGGCGCACCTCCGCCCCGTACTCCCGGGTGGCGCTGATCTTCGGCAGCGGGGCCCCCTTCGGCATGAACACGGTGGCGTGCACGCCGAGCAGCGACGAGGCCAGCGCGACGCCCTGGGCGTGATTGCCCGCGCTCGCCGCCACCACACCGGCGGCGCGCTCCTCCGGCAGCAGCCCGGCGATCCGCACGTACGCGCCGCGCAGCTTGAACGATCCCGTCCGCTGCAGGTTCTCGCACTTGAGCTGCACCGGCGCCCCCACCAGCCGGGACAGGTACCTGCTCCCCTCCATCGCGGTCACCCGCGCCACACCCGAGAGCATCTTCTGGGCTCCGCGGACGTCGTCGAGGGTGACGGGACGCGGGGAGTGGGCCGTGCTGTGGTTCATGGCCCAAGTCTCGCAGTTCACAGCCGCGCACAGCCGGTGTGACCAAGCTCCGAGACCGGTTTGTGCAGCGCCGGTACGGTCCACCCCCCGGCCGCGTACCCTGTCCCCCATCCCAGCAGCCCTCATGAAGTGAGCCCCCGGCCATGCCCACAACACCTGAAATGTCGATGGACATGACGACCGTCGGTGACACCGGTCTTCTCGACACGCTCCAGCACCAGGTGGCGGTGTTCGCCCGCCGTGCGGAGCAGACCCGTCTCGGTGGCGTCGGACAGGTGCGCAACTCCATGGACCGCGCCGCGTATCTGCTGCTCAACCGCCTCGACCAGGAAGGCCCGATGGGCGTCAAGGCGCTCGCCGCGAGCATGGGGATCGACTCGTCCACGGTGACCCGGCAGGTGGCTCCGCTGGTCGACACCGGGCTCGTCAAGCGGACCTCGCACCCCGAGGACGGACGGGCGGTGGTGCTCCAACTGTCGCCGCGCGGGGCGTCCCGGCTGGAGGAGGTGCGCTCGTCCAGGCGTCAGCTGATGGCCGAGCTGACACACGACTGGGCTCCGGAGGAGCGCGAGACGTTCTGCGCGCTCCTGACGCGCTTCAACGGTGCGCTGTCCGCACGGATGACGACGTCCGGCGTGCCGGCTCCGGAGACTTCCCAGACCTCCTGATGCCGGAGTCTTGACCTTGGGCCGTCGCTGTCCTCATATGAGACCGGGGTCCCGCGGTCGACCGGGTGCCGAATCCCGGCGTGCCGGACGGGACCCCGCCAAGGGGGAGGCGCGGTGCGAGATCGGCAGGCGTCCCAGGGCGCCCGCCGGGCCCGGGAGTTCGAGGCGTTCGTCGCGGGCGCGGCAGGGCGGTTGCTGCATGCCGCGACGCTGCTCACCGCCGAGGCGCCCGACGACAATCCACGCGCGCGGCGCCTGCTGATGCTGGCGCTGGCGCACACGTACGCGTGCTGGGACCGGCTGCGCGGCGACGATCCCTACGACCGTGCCCGCCAGCAGCTCGCCACCCGTTTCGCGCGCTCGGCCTGGCACCGGTACGGCGGCTTCGGGCGTGCCCGCCCGCATCCCGCGAGTCCGGTGGCCGTGCTCGGCCCGCGGGAGCGTCTGATCCTCGTCCTGAGGTTGTACGAGGGCGTCGCCGAGGAACAGGCGGCGGCCCTGCTCGGCCTGTCGGCGGAGCAGGTCCGCGCGATCTGCGAACGGGCGATGACCACGCTGCTGCACCCGCCGCGGAGGGGCACGGCGGCGGCCGTCGCGAAGGTGGCGCCGTCATGAGGCGGGCGGACGTGGGGAGGCGCGGGTGAACCGGCCCGAGCGGGAGGCCGCCGCACGGCGGACCCTGGAGCGGATGCCGCCGCCCACCGTGCCGCCCGACCTGCACACGGAGGCCGTGCGGCGGGGCAGCCGCATGCTGCGGCGCAGGACCGCCGCCCGGCGCCTGCTGTGGCTGGTCCTGCTGGCGGCGGCCGTCGCCTTCACGGTCTGGGCGGCGACGACGCGCCCCTGGGTGGAGCCGCCGTCCCAGACGACTCCACCGCTCACCGGCTGGTGAGCGTGGGCGCGTGAGCGCTCCGCTGGATGTGCCGCGCTGTGCCGTCGGTCTTCTGCGGCGACATCGTGGCTGGTCGCGCAGTTCCCCGCGCCCCTTCGGGGCGCTGGCCAACGGTCAGCCCAGGGCCTGCTGGAGGTCTTCCAGGAGGTCGTCGACGTTCTCGATGCCCACGGAGAGGCGTACCAGGTCGGCCGGGACCTCCAGGGCCGAGCCGGCCGCGGAGGCGTGCGTCATCCGGCCGGGGTGCTCGATCAGCGACTCGACGCCGCCCAGGGACTCGCCGAGCGTGAACACCTTGGCGCGGTTGCAGACCTCGACGGCCGCCTCCTCGCCGCCCTCGACCTGGAAGGAGACCATGCCGCCGAACGCCCTCATCTGCTTGGCGGCGACCTCGTGACCGGGGTGGTCCGGCAGACCGGGGTACAGGACGCGCGTCACGCGCGCGTGGCGGCCGAGCATGTCGGCGATCCTCGTGGCGTTCTCGCTGTGCCGATCCATGCGCACCGCGAGCGTCTTGGTGCCGCGCAGCACCAGCCAGGAGTCGAAGGGGCCGGCGACCGCGCCCATCGCGTTCTGGTGGAACGCCAGTTCCTCGCCGAGTCCCTGGTCGGCCACGATCAGCGCGCCGCCGACGACGTCCGAGTGGCCGCCCATGTACTTGGTGAGCGAGTGCACCACCACGTCGGCGCCGAGCGCGAGCGGCTGCTGGAGGTAGGGGGTGGCGAAGGTGTTGTCCACGACGAGCCGCGCGCCCGCGTCGTGGGCGATCTGGGCGACGGCGGCGATGTCGGTGATGCCGAGCAGCGGGTTGGAGGGGGTCTCCGCCCAGACGGCCTTGGTCTTCGGGGTGAGGGCGGCTCGTACGGCGGCCGGATCGCTGGTGTCGGCGACGGACCATTCCACCCCCCAGCGGGCGACGACCTTCGCGAAGAGGCGGAAGGTACCGCCGTACGCGTCGTTGGGGATGACCACGTGGTCGCCGGGGGTGAGCAGCGTACGCAGCAGGGCGTCCTCGGCGGCCAGGCCGGACGCGAAGGCGAGGCCGCGGCGGCCGCCCTCCAGCGCGGCGAGGTTCTCCTCCAGGGCGGTCCTGGTGGGGTTGGCGCTGCGGCTGTACTCGTAGCCGCCGCGCAGCCCGCCCACGCCGTCCTGCTTGTAGGTCGAGACCTGGTAGATCGGCGGGACGACCGCGCCGGTCAGGGGGTCGGCGGTGTTGCCCGCGTGGATCGCACGGGTCTCGAAGTGCTGACTGATGTGCCTGTCGCTCATGGCTCCCGAGCGTAGTGCGCCCGCGCCTTCAGCCGCCGGGCCACGCCTGGCCCCACCCGAACCGGAGGGTTTTCCCTAGCGATCGCCTGCGGCGCGCGGAGCGCTCCGCGGGATGTGCCGCGCTGTGCCGTCGGTTGTCTGCGGCAGCGTCGTGGCTGGTCGCGCCCGCGCGGCGGAGCCGCAAATCGATACAGCCCCGCGCCCCTTCGGGGCGCTGTCAAATGGGGTGGGTTGGCCAATTGTCGGAGGGGTCTGGTTCGCTTGAGGTATGGCGATTCTCTGGGTCCTGATGGCGCTGCTCCTGCTGAGCTTCGTGGTGCTCCCGCTCCTGCGGCGCAGGCGTGGGGTGATCGAGCGCGTCTCACCGGACCACCCGGACGCGGCGGACCCGGCGAACTACGGCTTTGTGCGCGAGGAGGACCTGGACATCCGGATGCCCGGCCCCGACCAGGACCTCCTGGACGTCCTCGACCTGGTGCAGCGCACCCAGGACTACCGGGCGGCCTCCCAGCTGCTGGCCGGCACCGAGGCGGCGGGCGAGCAGCGCTGGCAGCGCGTGCAGGCCTTCGCGGGCGCGGCGGCGCTGGAGTTGCAGCAGCGGCCCGGCGGGGTCAGCGAGACGCCGGGCGGCCAGTGGCTGCGGGTGTGGCGGGCCGAGCAGCCCAAGGACGCGGGCGGCGCCGCGGTGCACGCGGAGTTCCTGGTGCAGCAGGCGTGGCGTACGTCCACGCGGGGCACGGACGACTTCCGGATCATCATGGAGGAGGCCAGGGACGCCTGCGGGCAGGCGGCCCTGCTGGCGCCCGGCGACCCGATCCCGTACATCATCGAGCTGTCGGTGGCCCGCGGACTGGCGTATCCGCGGGAGGAGTTCGAGCAGTTGTGGCTGAAGATCCTGGACCGCGCCCCGACCCACATGGGCGCCCATCTCGCGGCCCTGCACTACTGGTGCGAGAAGTGGCACGGCTCGCGTGAGCTGGCGTACTCGTTCGCCGAGGCCGCCGCGGCCCGTGCCCCGCAGGGCTCCCTGCTGGCCGCGATGCCCCTGTTCGCGGTCTTCGAGCACCTTCCCGAGGTGAACCTGGTCAGCGGCTTCTATCAGAGCGAGGTCGTCACGAAGGCGATGCACGGCGCGCTGTACGCGGTGCACGCGGCCCGCCCCGACGACCCGATGCTGGCCCATGTGCGTCACCTGCTGGTCTTCTTCCTGGTCCGCGCCGAGCGCTGGGCGGAGGCGATGAACGAGCTGGTGCATGTGGACGGGCATGTCGGCGCGCTGCCGTGGACGCTGTCCGCCGATCCGGCCGCGGAGTTCGCCGTGTACCGGGCGCTGGCGGTGGCGGGGTTCGAGGCGAACGGCGGCAGCCCGGCGTCCTTGCCGAACTGACCGCCCCGGGGCCGGAGTTGCCGTCCTGTCCTGCGGTGGACCGCAAACCGCGATGGTCCCGGTGCAGTCGGCGAGCGGCCCCCGTGAACGCGCGGAACCGGCGGTACGGGCACGGCGTGGCCGCGTGCTGCTTGCCCCGTCCGCGACGCGACCGCGCACGCGGTGACGGCCGCGGCGATCCGCCGGCGCACCGCTCCGACCGCCCCGTGCGGGCGGTGACTTCGCTATCCCAGCCGCTCCGCCAGGAAGTCCTCCCAGGTGCGCTTGCCGGTCTGCGCGCCCTCCAGGGCGAGGTTGGCGCCGGCCCGGTAGGCGCGCCCCGCCTTCCCGGGGATGCGGACCGGCAGGGTCGGACGCCGGCGCCGGCCGCGCAGGTCGAGGTACGGACGGGACAGGGCGGCCAGGTCGTAGCGGCGGGGGCCCGCCAGGTCCGGGACCAGGCCGGCGGGGGCGCCGAGGGTGAGGTCCACCAGCCGGGCCGCCACCTCGCGGGAGTCGACCGGTTGCAGGCGCAGCCCGCCGGGGACCGGCAGGACGGGCAGCTTCGTCATCTTCTCGACCATGGTGAGGGCCAGGTCGTGGAACTGGGCCGCCCGCAGTGTCGTCCACGGGATGCCGGACTCGGCGATCGCCCGCTCCGCGTCCAGCTTCGAGCGCACCCAGGCCAGCGGGACCCGGTCGGCGCCGATGACGGAGATGTAGACGAGGTGGCGTACGCCGGCCGCCGACGCGGCCCGCACCAGGGCGCGGGTCGCCGCGTCGTCGCCCTTGGGGCCGCCCGCCAGGTGCAGCACCGTCCGGGCTCCCGCCACCGCCGCCTCGACTCCCTCGTCGGCCAGCAGGTCGCCGGTGAGGTGGGTGATGCCGTCCGCGGACGGCCGGGGCCTGCGGGTGAGGATCCGCACCTCGTGGCCGGCCGCCCGCAGCAGCGGTACGACATGGCCGCCCAGGGTGCCCGTTCCGCCCGTGACCAGGATGGGTGACGTTGACGACGCCGTCATGGCTGCTCCCTCGTCGGGTCGAGTGGGCCTCCTGCGGGCCCCTCCTGCCGATATGAACCGCCCCGGCGAGGGAGTGTGACAGCGCCGTCCTTTTTCTTCCGGGTTTTCGTCTCCCGGTTCGCTCTTCCCGGCTCAGCCTCCGCTGCCGTACGGCCGGGTGAGGATTTCCAGGTTGTGGCCGCTGGGGTCCTCGAAGTACGTCCCGCGACCGCCGTCGTTGGTGTTGATCTGTCCGGGGCGCTGGTGTGCCGGGTCGGCCCAGAAGGTCAGTCCGGCGTCTTCGATGCGGGCGAATATCGTGTCGAAGTCCTCCTCGGAGACGAGGAAGGCGTAGTGCTGCCGGGCGATGGTGTCGTCGTGCGTCTCCATGAAGTCCAGCGTCACGCCGTTGGGTATCTCGACGGGCGTGAACGGACCGAAGTCCGGGCTGACCTGGAGTCCGAGGATGTCGGCGAGGAACTTGGCCGAGGCCTGCTTGTCCCGCGCTGCGACGATGGTGTGGTTCAGGTTCACGGTCATCGTAGGGACCTCCTCACCACCAACATACCCCGGCACAAACCAAGGCAAGGCTTGCTTAAGTCAGCGCCGGGGTGCCGGCTCCCGGGCCCCACGGCCGGGGCCGGGCCGGTCAGATGGTGGCGGTGTCGATCACGAACCGGTAGCGGACGTCGCTGGCCAGGACGCGCGCGTACGCCTCGTTGATCTCGTCGGCGCGGATCACTTCGATCTCGGCGCCCAGGCCGTGCTCGGCGCAGAAGTCCAGCATCTCCTGGGTCTCCGCGATGCCGCCGATGTTGGAGCTGGTCACCGAGCGGCGGTTGCCGAACAGCGAGGACAGCGTGATCTCGACGGGCTCCTCGGGCAGGCCGACGTTCACCATGGCGCCGCCGGTGCGCAGCAGGGCCAGGAACGGGGCGAAGTCGAACGGCGCGGAGACGGTGTTCAGGATGACGTCGAAGGTGCCCTTCAGCTTCTGGAAGGTCTCCGGGTCGCCGGTGGCGTGGTAGTGGTCGGCGCCCAGCCGGCGGCCGTCGTCCTGCTTGCGCAGGGACTGGGACAGGACGGTGACCTCCGCGCCCAGCGCGTGCGCGATCTTGACGCCCATGTGGCCGAGGCCGCCGAAGCCGACGACGGCGACCTTCTTGCCGGGGCCGACGTTCCAGTACTTGAGCGGGGAGTAGGTGGTGATGCCCGCGCACAGCAGGGGCGCGGCCACGTCCAGGGCGAGGCCGTCGGGGATGCGGACGACGTAGTTCTCGTCGACCACGATCTTCTGCGAGTAGCCACCGTAGGTGGGCTCGCCGTCCTTGCCGACGCCGTTGTACGTCCAGGTCGCGCCCTTGACGCAGTACTGCTCCAGGCCGGCCTTGCAGTTGTCGCATGCGCGGCACGAGTCGACCATGCAGCCGACGCCCACGCGGTCGCCGACGGCGTACTTGGTCACGCCGGGGCCGACCTCGGAGACGACACCGGCGATCTCGTGGCCGGGCACCATCGGGAAGATCGCGGTGCCCCAGCCCTCGGTGGCCTGGTGGATGTCGGAGTGGCAGATACCGGCGAACTTGACGTCGATCAGGACGTCGAACTCACCGACCGCGCGCCGTTCGATCGTGGTCCGCTCCAGGGGGGCCTTCGCGGCGGGAGCGGCGTACGCAGCAACAGTGGTCATGCCGTTGTTTCTCCTAGCAGGGGGGTGGTGCCCGGCTGCCTTCCGGCCGGGTACGACGTCCAGCGTGCCGCACCGGTGGACGTCCGCCCAGGTCACGCTTCTGCCTACGACCGGCGTGCCTACTACTGGCGGGGTCAGGAACAGGGACGTACGACCATGGAATACGGCCGATACTGGGGCCATGGACGAACAGCCCGAATCCGCAGGCCGTCCGCTGGACCGGCGCGCCGAGCTGAGCGAGTTCCTGCGCACCAGGAGGGCCCGGCTGAAGCCGCAGGACGTGGGGCTGCCGGACTTCGGCCGGCACCGCCGGGTGCCCGGGCTGCGCCGCGAGGAGCTGGCCCAGCTGGCCGGGGTGTCGGTGGCGTACTACACACGGCTTGAGCAGGGCAACGGGCGGAACGTGTCGGCCGAGGTGCTGGACGCGATCGCCCGGGCGCTGCGGCTGGACGACGCCGAGCAGGCGCATCTGACGCACCTCGCCAAGGGGAAGCAGCACAAGAAGAAGGCGCTGGGGCGGGCCCAGCAGGTGCGGCCCGCGCTGACACAGCTGCTGGACACAATGGACGGCGTACCGGCGTATGTGGTGGGGCGGCGCTCGGAGATCCTGGCGTGGAACCGGATGGCGGCGGCGGTCTTCGGCGACTGGGCGGAGCTGCCGGCGGGCGAGCGCAACTGGGCCCGGCTGGTGTTCCTGCGGCCCGAGTACCGGGATCTGTTCGTCGACTGGGAGCAGAAGGCGATCGACATCGTGTGCACCCTGCGTATGGACGCGGGCTGCTATCCCGACGATCCGCGGCTGTCCGCGCTGGTCGGCGAGCTGTCCGTGAAGAGCGCGGAGTTCCGGGGGCTGTGGGCGCGGCACGACGTCCAGGAGAAGACCCATGGCGTCAAGCGGCTGCATCATCCGCTGGTCGGGGAGCTGTCGCTGCATTTCGAGACGTTCAAGGTGACCGGCGACGGCGACCAGTCGGTGGTCGCCTACCACGCGGAGCCGGGTTCAGCGTCCGCGGACGGGCTGCGTCTGCTGGCCAGTTGGGGCCGGGACGCCGCCCGCGTGCCGTCGTCGCCGTGACACCACGCAGGGGCATGACGGACCGGGTCCGTCATGCCCCTGGTGGGTGCGGTTACCAGGCGGCTACTTGGCGTAGTACGCGTTGTAGATGGAGATCGTCGACTTGTTGCCCTTCTTGTCGGCGATCTTGGCGTGGAAGGAGATGGCCTTCCCCTTGGCCGGGTTCTTCACGGTGATCTTGCCGTGCTTGACGTCGACCTTCTTCCAGGTCTGGCCGTAGTCGTACGACACGTACACCGTGAGGGACTTCAGGTTGCGGCCCGCGGCGGCGCCCTCGACGGTGACCGGGAAGGTGGCCTTCTGGCCGGCCGTCACCCGGCTGTCGAGGCCGGTCTTGGCGTTGAAGCGGACCGTGGAGGCCGGGAGCTTGGCGATCGTGCTGCCGGTCGGCTTCTTCGAGCGGAAGGTCCAGCTCGCGTCGATCCGCGTGGAGGCGGCGGCGACCTTGACGCTCCGCTTCACCGAGGTGGTCAGCTTGTACTGGGCGTCACCGGAGGGGACCTTGAACGCCTTCTCACCGAACAGCGGGTCGTCGTTGGAGCCCACCTTGGTGCTGCCCCGGTACAGGGTCGTGGTCACCGAGGTGAAGTTCGAGGAGCCGGCGTTCTTGGCGCCGTCCGCGAACAGCGGCACCGAGCCGTAGATCTGGTTGCCCTCGCGGAACAGGCCGAACTCGGTGTTCAGGCGCGGCCCGAACACCGCCTTGTTGACGGTCTTCGAGTAGCTCTTGCCGGCCTTGAAGGTCTGCGGCCCGCCCAGCGTGTAGTACGCCTCGCCGATCGGGAAGCCCTCCGGGTCGACGCCGCCGTCCTGCTCGAAGTCGAACTGCCACTGCACGCCGCCCTGCGCGGACAGGTGCAGGGTGCGGGTGCCCGGGAGGGACTGCTGGATGCCGATGGAGGAGGAGCCGGTGCCGCCCGGCAGCCAGCCGTACGCGCCGATCACGCCCTTCTTGCCGCTCGCCGCCGCGCCCATGGCGACCTTCACCGTGGCCAGTTCGGACGCCTTGTAGTGCTTGGTGTAGCCGGTGGCGAGCTGCTTGACGGAGCCGCCGCGGGTGATGTCGTACTGCTCCTTGGCGCCCTTGCTCCAGTGCCCGTCCCACTGCTGGTACAGCGAGCCGTCGGTGATCTGCGGGCCGAGACCGGCGCTGTGGAAGTTCTCGTAGGAGTCCAGGAACCAGCCGTAGCCGTACACGCCGTCGCTCGTCTGGATGTCGAACTCGGGCATGGCGAACTCGGACTTGGCGGTGGCGGGGACGGTGATGTCCACCGGCTTGGCCTTGCGCGCGTCCAGCGTGAGCGTCTGGTTCTTGGTGACGCTCAGCTTCGGCTGCGCGATCCAGTCGATCCCCTTGGTGGCGTCCTCCGGGTCGGCGAAGACCGCGGAGTTGAGGACGTACGTGCCCTTGGGCGCGCGCACCTTCACCGTGCCGGAGGCGTCGTACGGGGTGAGCCACTTGCCTTGGGCCAGGCCGGAGACACCGGTCAGGTCGGCGCTGTAGTACGGGGCCGGCTTGCCGTCCCGCCCGATGAACTTCAGCGTCACGTCGTACGACTCGACCTCGCGCTGCACCGCGGCGGCCGTGCGCACGCTCTGGCCGCCGCCAGTGGCGGTCACATACGCCGAGTAGGCGCCGTCGAGGGTGCCGCCCAGCCGGGTGTCGGCGGTCAGGTCGACGGAGGCCGTGCCGCCCGCGGGGACGGTCACCTTGGTCGCGCCGAGCGTGAAGAAGCCCGCAGGGGCCGCCTGGCCCTTGGGGTTGGTGGCGGTGGCGGTCAGGTCGAGCGTGACGTCCTTGTCGCCGAGGTTGCGGTACGTCAGCTGCTTGGTGACCGGCTGGTCGTCGGTGTGCGGCCACTGCTGGGTGCCGAAGCTCAGCGACACCGGTTCGGCGATGACGGACTGCTTGATGGCCTTGTCGACCTGGATGCGGCCCGAACCCTGCTGGAACGGGGTGTACTTGCCGCCCTTGGTCGAGCCGGTCAGGGCGCCCTTCAGTTCGGCGTAGCCCCAGTCGGGGTGCTGCTGCTTGAGGAGCGCGGCGGCGCCCGCGACGTGCGGGGTGGCCATCGACGTACCCGAGATGGTCAGGTAGCCGGGCGGCTTCTCGCCGACCTCCTCGTCGATGACGCTGCCGGGGGCCGCGGCGGCGGTGATGTCGACGCCGGGCGCGGTGACATCGGGCTTGATGGCGCCGTCGCCGTTGCGCGGCCCGGTGGAGGAGAAGTCGGCCAGCGCGTCCTTGTCGTCGACGGCGCCGACGGTGAGCGCGGCGTCCGCGCTGCCCGGCGAACCGACCGACTCGGGGCCCTCGTTGCCCGCGGCGATGGCGAACAGGATGCCCTTGTCCGCGGAGAGCTTGTTGACCTCCGCCTCAAGCGGGTCGATCTCGGGGGTGTCGTAGCCGCCGAGGCTCAGGTTGATGACGTCGGCGCCCTGCTGGGCCGCCCACTCCATGCCGGCGAGGATGCCGGAGTCGTCACCGGAGCCGGTGTCGTCCAGCACCTTGCCGTTGAGGATCTTCGCGTCGGGGGCGACGCCCTTGTAGGTGCCGCCCGACTTGGCGCCGGTGCCGGCCGCGATGGAGGCGACGTGCGTGCCGTGGCCGAAGTGGTCGGTGGCGTCGGCGGCCGGGGTGAAGTTCTTCGACTCGACGACCTGGTTCTTCAGATCCGGGTGGGTCGCGTCGACCCCGGTGTCCAGGACGGCGATCTTGACGCCCTTGCCGGTGTAGCCGGCCGCCCACGCGGTGGGGGCGCCGATCTGCGGCACGGACTTGTCGAGGCTGGCCTTGCGGACGCCGTCCAGCCAGACATGCGCGATGCCGGAGGCGGTTCGGTCGCCGTTGGTGACGGCGTCCCACAGCTCCGGGGTGTCCTTGACCGGGGTCTGCACCGCGTCCGCGTTGAGGGACTTCAGGCTGTGCCGCAGGGTGCCCGCGTCACGGACGTCGGACTTGGCCGCGGTGGCCGTGCCGCGGTAGCCGACGATGACCTTCAGGCCGTTGCGCTGTGCCTTGCGGGTGGCGGCCTTGTTGAGTTCGGTGACGTCGAACAGCCGCTGGTCCAGCGTGCCGGAGGCGACCAGGCGTGCCGCGTCGGCGGGTATGACCAGGGTGTGCCCGTCGGCCTTGCGGATCTCGACGGGTATGTGCTCGCGTCCCTTGGCACGGTCAAGGCCGACGACGCGGCCCTTGGCGTCCACGGCGACCCGGTCACCGGTGATCAGGGTGACGCGGTGCTTGGCCGTGAGCGAGGAGGCGGCACCGGCCGCGCGCTGCTGCTCGGGCTTCGCCGATGCCGGGCTGGTCATTCCCGCGGCGAGGGCAACGGCAGCGGCGGTGGCCACGGTGGCCGCCGCCGCTTTTTTCACTTGTCTGCGCAAAACTCCCCCTGGGAGATGGAGTACCGGGCGAATTCCCCGTTCACCCGGCCGGGGGACATCCCGTACGCATGCGCGTCAACCCCCCGGAACACGCAGTATGCCGGGGGGTGTTCAGCGGACTCAAGAGATGAGAGAAAGGTGAGAAGCGCACCGGGAAAGTGTTACGGCGCGGACGGAACACCGTTACGAAACCGCGCGGTTGAACACCTGGGCCCGGTGCTATACGGCCTCCGCCCGATCAGGTGCCGGTGTTCTCCTTCACGGTGATCTTTCCCTTGCGCAGGGTCGCGAGACGCGGGGCCTTGCGGGCGATCGAGGAGTCGTGGGTGACCATGATGAACGTCAGCCCGTGCTCTTTCCACATGCGTTCGAGCACATCCATGATCTCGTCACGCATGCCCTCGTCGAGGTTGCCGGTGGGTTCGTCGGCGAGCAGCACCTTCGGCTGCTTGACGAGCGCCCGGGCGATGGCGACGCGCTGCTGCTGGCCGCCGGACATCTCGGACGGCAGATGTCCGAGCCGCTCGCCGAGCCCGACCGACTTCAGTGCCTGCGCGGCCCGTTCGCGCCGGTCCGCCGACTTCACGCCGAGCGGGACGAGCGCCGTTTCGACGTTCTCCTGCGCGGTGAGCGTCGGGATCAGGTTGAAGGACTGGAAGACGAAGCCGATGCTCTCGCTGCGCACCCGGGTCAGCCGCGCCTCGGGCAGCTTGGCCAGGTCGACGCCGTCGAGCACCACCTCTCCGGAACTGGGCCGGTCCAGGCCGCCGAGCATCTGCAGCAGCGTCGACTTGCCGCCGCCGGTGGGGCCCTGGATGACCAGCCGGTCACCGTCCCCGATGGTCAGGTCGACGCCGTCGAGAGCGTGGACGGTGTCCTTGCCGCGCGTGTAGCGCTTGGTGACGCCGGTGAGTTCGTACATGGGTGGAACAACTCCTGGAATACGGGTGGGGGTTGGGTCGGTGGGCCGGACCGCCGGCCGGCGATGCGCCTACTCGACCCGCCGCAGCGCGTCCGCGGGACGCAGCCGGGACGCCCGCCATCCGCCGAAGGCGCCCGCGATCAGTCCGCCGGCGACGGCCAGGGCGACCGCCACGGCGATGGTGGTGACGCTGACCGGCGCGGTGAGCGCGACCTCAAGGGACTTCGCGGTCTGCCGGCCGGGACCGCCCATGAAGGCCCCGCCGCCCGGGCCGCCCGCCTGGCCGGCGGCGCTGCCGAGTTGTGCCTCAAGGGTCGGGCTGATCGCGGTGACGACGTAGGCGCCCACGAGGCCGACCGCGATGCCGAGCGCGCCGCCGACCAGTCCGTTGACGACGGCCTCGCCGACCACCTGCCGGGTCACCCGGCCCGACTTCCAGCCCAGCGCCTTGAGCGTGCCGAACTCGCGCACCCGCCGCGAGACGGCGGAGGAGGTGAGCAGACCGGCCACCAGGAACGCGGCCACGAGCACCGCGATCGACAGCCACTTGCCGACGCTGGTGGCGAGGCTGGACGCGGTGGACAGCGAACCGGAGACGGTCTTGGCGAGGTCGGCGGAGGTGGTGACGGTGGTGCCCGAGACGTTCTTCTGGATGGCGCTCTTGACGGCGTCGATCTGCTGCGAGTCGGCCGCCTTGACGTAGATGGTGGTGACCTTGTCCTTCTGGTCCGCCAGTGTCTGCGCCTGCTTGAGCGGGATGTACAGGTTGGCCGCCGCGTCACCGCTGTCGGCGGTGGCGATGCCGATCACCTCGTACTTGACGCCCTTGACGGTGACGGTGCTGCCGACCTTGTACTTCTTCTCCTTGGCGTACGCGGAGTCGGCCACCGCCACCTTGGCGTCGGTCTCGGTGGTCTTGAAGGTGCGGCCGCTGGTGATCTTCGAGGAGGTCAGCGGGCCGAGCCCGGTCCGGGTGACGTCGGTGCCGTAGACCGTGTACTGGTTGATGTCGAAGTCGGCGCCGCCGCCGCGGACCTCGCCCTGCGGCTGGCCGCTGCCGCCGCCCGGCTCGCCGCCGGGCATGCCGCCGCCCTGCTGGTTCTGCTGGAACTGGCCGCGGGTGAACTGGCCGCTGACCTTGAACACATTGAGGCTGAGCCCGCCGACGGCACTCGACACGCCCTGCTGGTCGGCGACCTCGGAGACGGTCGAGGAGGCCAGCGTGGTGAAGCCCTGCACCATGACCCGGTCACTGCTCTGCGTCGAGTCGTCGTCGCTGCCGCGGGCGTCGAACTGGAAGCGCGGGCGCTGCGAGCTGCTGGTGCTCGGTTCCGAGGCCTTGGTGACGGTCATGTCCGTGCCGAGGCCGTAGAGCGACTGGAGGACCTTGTCCTGTGCCTTGCCCATGCCGTTGGACACGGAGGTGACGACGATGACGAGCGCGATACCCAGCGCCAGTCCGGAGGCGACGACCAGGGCCGCCTTTCTGCGGCGGCGCAGTTCGCGCCTCAGGTAGGTGAAGAACATGGGCCGCAAGCTAGGGACGGACCCTGATGACTGCATAAGGCCGCGATAAGAGACGCATGAGAAGGCTGTGCCGGTCCCCGCGGCGCCGGTGACCGGGGGGCCGGGAACGAGCGATGCCGCCCCCGGGGGCCGGGGACGGCATCGGTCGAGCGGTGGGGCGGCGCGTGGCGGCTCAGACGGCCGAACCCGCCTTCCACTGGGCCCAGTCCATGTTCCAGCCGTTGAGGCCGTTGTCCGGGGCGACGGTCTTGTCGCCGGTGTTCTGGACGACCACGACGTCACCGATGATCGAGTTGTTGTAGAACCACGAGCCCGCCGTGTTCGGGTCGTTGGCTCCCTTGGTGTCGGACAGGCCGACGCAGCCGTGGCTGGTGTTGACCGCGCCGAAGATGGACTTCGCGCCCCAGTAGTTGCCGTGCACGAAGGTGCCGGAATTGGTGAGCCGGATGGCGTGCGGCACGTCCTTGATGTCGTACTCGCCCTTGCCGTCGTCGTCGGTGAAGCCCACGGTCGCGCCGTTCATGCGCGTCTCCTTGAACTTCTCGGACATCACCATGATGCCTTCGTAGGTCTTGTTGTCGGGCGAACCGGCGGAGATCGGGATGGTCTTGACGGTCTTGCCGTCCTGCGTGACCTTCATCTGCTTGGTCTGCGCGTCGACGTACGAGATCTGGTTGCGGCCGATGTGGAAGGAGACCGTCTTCTGCTGCACGCCGTAGACGCCGCTCGCGCCCTCGACGCCGTCGAGGGCGAGCTTCAGGGTGACGGTGGAGTTCTCGGTCCAGTAGTCCTGCGGGCGGCAGTCCATGCGGTTGGCGTTGAACCAGTGGCAGGCGACCTCCTGGCCGCTGCTGGAGGTGACGGTGATGCCCTTCTGCACGGCGGCCTTGTTGGTGATCGCCTTGTCGAAGTTGATCGACACGGGCATGCCGACGCCGACGGTGGAGCCGTCCTCCGGGGTGAAGCTGCCTATGAAGCTGTTGTCCGGGGAGACCGTGGTGAAGGACGCGTTCTCGTGGGCGATGCGGCCCTCGGAGTCCTTCGCCTCGGCGGCCACCTTGTAGGTGGTGGAGCGTTCCAGCTGGGCGCTGGGCTTCCAGCTCGTCCGGTCGGCGGACAGCTCGCCCTGGACGTCCGTGCCGTCGGCCGTGGTCATCGTCACATTCGTCAGGGTGCCCTTGGCCACCGTGACGGCGGCGGAGTTGTTGATGGAGGCGTTGTTCGAGCCGTCCTTGGGTGTGATCGTGATCTGGGCCACGGACGTCTTCTTGGCCGCCGCCTCGTCGACCTTCGCCTGCGAGGTGTCCTTGCCGCCCTCGGCCTTGGCATCGCCGCCGGAGCACCCCGTGAGCACCAGCACACCACCGAGCAGAGCGGACGCGGTCAGCAGACCCTTGCGCCGCTTACTGTCCGTAATCACACGTTTCTCCATCGTTGCCGATCCGCGAATACCCCGAGAACCCTGTTAAGAGCCTTCAACGCTACGACCGTTTCATCCCGTTCCACACCCTTCGGATGTGTGGGGCGCACCACGTTCGCCGGAGCGGGGTGGTGCGAGCTTCGGTCCGTGCGCCCTGTGAGACGACGAAACCCCGGACGGCGGTTGCCGTCCGGGGTCATGAATTCCCCCGGAACGCTCAGCCGATGCCGTCGTCTTCTTCGTCGCCCCCGACATCATCCTCGTCCAGGTCCCAGTCCGGCGAATCCGGGTCGTACTCGGTCCGCTCGCTCGACCAGGACGCCTGCTGGAGTTCGACCCCCGGCACCTTGCTGACCAGGTCGAACGGATCGACGAGATAGGCAAGGGCCTCGGCGGTGTCTTCCGTCACAGCCTCCTCGGCGTGGGCGCGTTCCGCATCCGGCATCTCCGGATCGTCGGCGACCCGGCGCACGGCGGCCTTGGTCACAGCGTCCGCGTTCCCCACTTCGAGGACCAGCTCCACGCGAAGGCGCACAAAACGTGATGTCTCTGGAGTGCTCATGGCGGGAGCGTACGGCCGAAACCTCCCGTGACTTTCCTGTGACCCGCGACTTTCACTAACATCGCTCCGCACGGCCAATTCGCCAGCGTCACAAGGGGATCGATATTCCGTGTCATCCGCTCGCCGTCCGCTGCTGACCGCCACCGCCGCGGGCACCCTCCTGGGCGCCCTGTGGTTCGTCCCGTCCGCGAACGCGACACCGGACGCCCCGGCGAGAACGCAGTCCCCGGCGGCGCAGATCACCCAGCAGGCCAGAGCTGTGTCGGCGACGGACGCGGCGGACGCACCGGCCGCGGACGGCACCGCGGACGGTGTCGAGTTGGCCGACACCGGCAGCTTCGACACCACGCCGTACGTCGTCGGCGGCACCGTGCTCCTCGCCCTCGGCGCCGGCTTCGTGGGCTACTCCGTACGCCGCGAACGGCTCGGTTTTTAGGCACGCTTGACGCTTCTTTGACCGGCGCCTGCCGCACCGCGGGGTGCCGCCAGGAGCCCGGACGGACGCCGGGCCCCCGCGCGGCAGCTACCGCAGCGGCCCGGTGACCGCCTCCACCGCGGCGACGAGCCCCCCGCCGCGCACGAACGTGTCCGCCGCCGCCAGGTCGGGCGCCAGGAACCGGTCGGGACCGGGACCGCTCACCCCCGCCGCCCGTACCGCCTCGACGGCCGCCTGCGACGCGGGCGCCGGTGTCCTTCCCTCGCGCAGTTCCAGGGCCCGGGTCGCCGCGTACAGCTCGACGGCGATGACCCGGCTCAGGTTGTCGACGGCGGTGCGCAGCTTGCGCGCGGCCGACCAGCCCATGGACACATGGTCCTCCTGCATGGCGGAGGACGGGATGGAGTCCGCCGAGGCGGGCACGGCCAGCCGCTTCATCTCGCTGACCAGAGCCGCCTGGGTGTACTGGGCGATCATGAGCCCGGAGTCGACGCCGGGGTCGTCCGCGAGGAACGGCGGCAGGCCGTGGCTGCGGTTCTTGTCGAGCAGCCGGTCGGTACGGCGCTCGGCGATCGACGCGAGGTCGGCGGCGGCGATGGCGAGGAAGTCGAGGACGTAGCCGACCGGGGCGCCGTGGAAGTTGCCGTTGGACTCAACGCGCCCGTCGGGCAGGACCACCGGATTGTCGACGGCCGCCGCGAGTTCCCGCTCGGCGACGAGACGCGCGTGCGCGACGGTGTCCCGCCCGGCGCCCGCGACCTGCGGGGCGCAGCGTACGGAGTAGGCGTCCTGGACGCGCGGCTCCTCGTACGGGATGGCGGCCGCCCCGCTGCGGGCTGCGCCGGCCACCCGGGGCAGGCCGGTCAGCTGGGAGCCCTTGAGCACGGCGAGCATGTTGGCGGCGCTCGCGGCCTGGCCGGGGTGCGGCCGGATGGCGTGCAGTTCGGGCGCGAGCACCTTGTCCGTGCCGAGCAGGGCCTCAAGCGACAGGGCCGCGGTGACGTCGGCGGACTTGTAGAGGGTGTCGAGGTCGGCGAGGGCCATGATCAGCATGCCGAGCATGCCGTCGGTGCCGTTGAGGAGGGCCAGCCCCTCCTTCTCGCGCAGTTCCACGGGCCGGATGCCGTGCTCGGCGAGCAGGTCGCCCGCGGGCCGTACGGTCCCGTCGGGTCCCTCGGCGTCGCCCTCGCCCATGAGGGTCAGCGCGCAGTGCGAGAGCGGGGCCAGGTCGCCGGAGCAGCCGAGCGAGCCGTACTCGTGGACGACCGGGGTGATCCGCGCGTTCAGCACGTCGGCCACGGTCTGCGCGACCTCCGGCCGCACGCCCGTGTGCCCCGAGCACAGGGTCCGCAGCCGCAGGAACATCAGGGCCCGTACGACCTCCCGCTCCACCCGCGGGCCCATGCCGGCGGCGTGCGAGCGGACGATGTTGCGCTGCAGTCGGGCGCGGAGTTCCGGGCCGATGTGCCGGGTCGCCAGGGCGCCGAAGCCGGTGCTGACGCCGTAGACCGGATCCGGCTCGGCCGCCAGCGCGTCCACGATCTCCCGGGCCGCCGCGAGGGCCGTCACCGCCTCGGGCGCGAGCTCGACCCGGGCGTCGCCCCGTGCCACGGCGAGGACGTCGGACGCGGTGACGCCGGACGTCCCCACCACCACAGTATGCATATCCATATTCAGGAGCGTACGCATTGAATGTCACACTGTCACTAGTGGGGACCGGGTTCGCCCCTTACCGAGGAGGGCCCGCGAGGGGTGCCCGGGAGGAGCCGTCGGCGCCACCGCCTCACGGCCGCCGCCTCACGGCTGGCGCCCGCGGAAGCGGCGCCGCTCGGCCCGCGCGGGCGACGGCTCGTCGGCCAGCCGCACGACCGGATCGTCCGGACCCTCCCGCCCCGCGACGACCGGCCGCTCGGCGCGCTCCGCCTTGGCCCGGTACTGGGCCGCGTCCGCGAGCCGGAACAGCCGGCGCGCGGAACGCACCGGACCGATCGCGTCCGCGGTCGAGGCGACCCCGCACGCCACCCCCTCCCCCAGCTCCAAGTCCGCGGCACGACGGCACAGTTCGTCCGCGGCCTTCACCACGTCGTCGGCGGGCGGCCCGACCGCGAGCAGACAGAACTCGTCGCCGCCCAGACGGGCCACCAGGGCGCCCGGCACCATCGCCCCGCACAACGAGAGCACCGAGCCGAAGCGTTCTAGGAGGCGGTCGCCGACGGCGTGCCCACGGGTGTCGTTGACCCGCTTGAGCCCATTGAGATCGCACACCACGAGGCTCACCACCACACCCTCCGCGCGGTGCCGCTCGACGGCCTCGTCGAGCCGCATGTCGACGGCCCGGCGGTTGGCGAGCCCGGTGAGCGCGTCGGTGAACGCGAGCCGCCGGGCCTCCTCCAGCCGCTCGGTCTGCGCGATCCCGGCGGCGACGACCGCCGCCAGCACGGTGGCGAAGCCGGCGTCGGCCCGGTCGAAGACCGGCGCCCCCGTGCCCCGGGCCACATACAGCTCGCCCCAGGCGCGGCCGTGCAGCACGATCGGCGCGACCACGCAACAGCCGCGCCCGCGGCGGCGCAGCGCGGTGACCCGCCGGTGGAAGTAGCCGGGGCGTCCGGCCGCGGTCCCCTCGGCGGTCTCCACCCAGGCGTGCGGGCCGCCGCCGAGCGCCCACCGCTCGTGCAGGAACTCGGTGATCTCGGGGAACTGGTGCACCGGGTAGGTCTCGTTCTCCGGGAACTCCTCCTCGTCCGGGGCCCGCTCCCCCACGTTCACGAGGACCCGCAGCCGGCCCCGGTCGCGCTCCCACACCGACAGCGCGGCGAAGCTGCCGTCCAGCGCCCGGCAGGCACCGCTCGCCGCCGCCTGCCAGGACTCCGCCGGCGCGTGGGCCGCCGCCATCCCCTGGGCCAACGCCACGACGGCCGCCAGCCGCTTGTCCTCACCCATCACTCCAGGTTAGGGACGTTTGGTATGAACGGGGACATTGTTATGCCGAACAGGTGCCCCGGAAAGGCGACGGATACCTCCTGGGGGCGACGGGTACCTTCCGGGAGCGGTGGGGGCTTTGCGGGAGCGGTGGGGGCTTTGCGGGAGCGGTGGGTGCCTTCCGGGACGGCAGGGCAGTCGGGGAAGGGGCGGGCCGACGGTCGGGGGTTTCCTCGGGTTACTCGCCCGGCCATTGGGGCGTGCGCTTTTCGTTGAACGCCGAAACCCCCTCCGCCCGGTCCCCGGAGAACGCCACCGAGCGCCAGGCCGCGTCCTCGACCTCCAGCCCGGCCCGCAGATCCAGCCCGTGCCCGAGCCGCAGCGCCCGCTTGGCCGCGCGCAGGCCGACCGGCGAGTGGCCGGCGATTCGGCCCGCCAGGGCCAGCGCCTCCTCGCGGTCCCGGCCCTCGTCCACCACCTGGTCCACCAGCCCCAGCTCACGCGCCTCGGCCGCCGCCACCCGCCGCGCCGAGAAGATCAGCTCGGCCGCCCGCGCCGCACCGACCCGGCGGGGCAGCAGCTGGGTGCCGCCCCCGCCCGGGATAACCCCCACGGACACCTCGGGCAACCCCACCACGGCCGTGCCGTCGGCCACGATCAGATCGCAGGACAACGCCAGTTCGAAGCCGCCGCCCAGCGCGTAGCCGTGCACGGCGGCGATCGTCGGCATGGGCAGCTCCAGTACGCCGGTGTAGGCGCCCCGCGCGACGGGGCGCTGCCGCACCAGGTCCGCGTCACTGAAGGAGTTCCGCTCCTTGAGGTCGGCCCCCACGCAGAACGCGCGCTCGTGCGACGAGGTCAGCACCACCACCCGCGCGTCCCGGTCGGCGGCGAGCGCGGCACAGGCCGCCGCGATGGAGCGGGCCATGTCCGTGGAGACGGCGTTCATGGCCTTGGGCCGGTCCAGTACCAGTTCCGCGACGTGACCGTGCCGCCGCACCAGTACGAACTCCCCGAACCGCTCCTCGCTCATGACACCCTCCGGTTAACGCGGGTTAACTCACTGACGCCCCGATCATCGCAGCCGGGCCCCGCCGGGGAAAGAGGTGACCCGGAGGTCCACGTTCGAGTGACAATCCCCGGACTCCCCGTCGAGCACCCGAGCGAACGCATAACGTGCGCTGCGCCATGGCGCATCGGGGGGCGCGAGCGGGGAGGAATCGCGATGACGCAGACGCACAGGGGCGCGCACCCGAACACACCGGACGCGCAAGACACAACGCACACTTCAGCGGTCCCCTCCGGGGCGGCGGGCCCGGCGGGGACATCAGGGTCGGCGGGCCCGGCAGGCGCCCCCGGGACGGCGGACGCATCCGGTTCGGCGGGCTCGTCGGGCTCGGGCCCGGCGGCCCCCGCAGACACATCTGCTGCGGCAGGTCCGGCGGGAACAGCAGGCCCATCGGGAACGGCGGGCTCGTCTGGACCGGCGGTCCCGGCGGGCGCATCTGATGCGGCAGGGTCGCCGGGAACAGCAAGGGCATCGGGTACAGCAGGGTCGCCGGGAACGGCAGGTCCGCCGGATACGGCAGGCCCATCGAGGCCGGCGGGCTCATCCGGGCCGACCGGGGCGGCCGGGCCACCCGGCTCGGCGGACCCCCCAGGTTCCGCGGCGGTGGGCTCGGCGGGTGCGTCGGCGGCGTCGGGTACCCCCGGCTCGACGGACCCGGCCGAACAGGCACGCCCAAGCGACGCACCGGGCTCCGATCACTCCAGCAAGCCAAGCAGCCCGCCAGAGGCGCCGGGGGCGGCGGCTGCGTCGGGCTCCAGCGACACGTCCGCGCCGACAGGAGCCGCGGGCGTACCTGATCCCGTGGGGCCGGCGGACGCAGCGGGCGCGGCCGACTCGGCGAGACCGGGGCCGGGGCCGGCCGGTCCGGGGGACGAACCGGCGGCGGAGGCGACACCGGGCTCGGCAGACGCACCGGCGGCAGAGGCGACACCAGGCTCGGCAGGCGTACCGGCGGCCGAAACGACACCAGGCTCGGCAGGCGTACCAGCGGCCGAAACGACACCAGGCTCGGCGGACGTACCGGCGGTCAAGGGGGCGGCAGGCTCTGGGGTGGTGGGGGGCGAGGGTGGGGCGGGGGCTCGTGCGCGGCGGGGACGGCATCGTAGGCGTCGCCCGCGCAGGGCACTGGCCGCCGTCGGTCTCGTACTGGCCGTCGGTGTGCTGAGCCTCGTCAGGGTCTCCCCCGAGTCACAGGTCGGCGGACCCGGCACCGCCGAGGCGGAACCCAGGCCGGGTCAGGCCGCCACCGCCGACCGGTCGACGCGTACGGCCGCCACGGTCGGCACCACCCCGACCGGCCGGCCCCAGGCGACCCCCGAACAGGACGGCACCGACGCCCCGGGCACGGCCACCTCGGACCCCTCCGCCACACCGGCTCCGGGACACTCACCCTCCACCGTCACGCCCCCGCGCGCGGACGCGCCCGGCGCCACGGCCGACCCGGCGGTGCCCGGCGCCACCCCGCCGCCGACGGCCACCGCGAGCGCAGCGCCACCGCCCGCACCCACCCCCGCACCCGGCCGGACCTCCGCCGCACCGGCACCCGCCCCGTCTCCGTCCCCGACGCAGGACCGGCCGGGAGGCGGCGTATGCGTGCCGATCCTCAACCTGTGCATCGGCCTGTCGCTGGCCGGCGGTTCGTGACCGGCCGTTCCCGTCAGGACGCGCCGTCACGCCGGGTGAGCAGCCAGGGCTCGACCACCCCGAGTCCGCGGACCGGACGCTGCCACATCGGCTGCAGCGCGAAGCGGTACGCCGGCGGCTCCTCGCCCTCCTTCTCGGCGGCCGCCGCGGCCTCGGCCGCCTCCGCCTCCGATGCGGGCGCCTCCCCGGTGCGGATCAGCTCCTCGGCGAACGCGCTGTCCACGAGCACGGCGTCACGCGGCGCTATCGACGTCAGCCGCGAGGCGAGATTCACGGTCGTACCGAAGACATCGCCCATCCGGGTGGTCACCGTGCCGAACGCCATCCCGACGCGCAGTTCCGGCATCGTCTCGTCGTTCGCCATCGTCTCGATGAGGCGCAGCGCGATCTCGGCGGCGGTGCCGGCGTCGTCGGCGGCGTACAGCACCTCGTCGCCGAGGGTCTTGATGAGCCGGCCGCCGCGGGCGGCGACCAGGTCGGCGGCGGTCGTCTCGAAGGCCTCGACCAGCTCGCCCAGCTCCTCCTCCTCCATCCGACGGGTCAGCCGGGTGAACCCGACGAGGTCGGCGAAGGCGACCGCCAGCCGCCGGTCCACCATCTCCTCGTCGTCGCCGGCCTGTACGACCCGGCCGGTGGCCGCGGCCAACTGGCGCCGCCAGACGTAGACCAGGAACTCCTCCAGCTCGGGCAGGAGCAGTTCGACCAGCGGATACGTGACCTCCGTGCGGGTCATGCCCGGCTCGGGCGGCTCGGTCAGCCCCTCCAGGAACGAGTCGATCTGCCACTCGGCCAGCCGGGCGGTGGTCTGCCCGGTGGAGCGGGCCACCTGCACGGCCATGGCCTCGCTCAGCAGGCCCGCCTCGACGAGGCCGGCGAGGCGGCGCAGCGCGAGCACGTCGGCCTCCGTGAGGGCCTTGGCCTGGCCGATGTCGGCGAAGCCCATGGCCCGCCAGAAGCGCGACGCCAACTCCATGGAGACGCCTGCGCTGCGGGCCGCCTGAAAGGGGGTGTAGCGCCGCTCGGCGCCCAGGATGAGGGTTTCCAGGCGCAGGGTGAGCGGATCCTCGCCAGGGTCGGCGGCTTGGGGGTCCCCCTGGTCGTACGGCGCTGGGGGAGGGTTCACCCGGCCGTCCGCGTCCGCGCCGGAGCCCGTGTCGTCGACGGTCACGCCTGCTGCCCTTCCGATCTGCCGCGGTCACGTATCGACCGGCCTCAACTCTACGGCAGGTGTGCGCCAGCTCACTCCGTTAGGTTCGGCCGGGGGTGATGTGCTCGGTGTCGGTGCGGTTGGCCCTGGTTGTGGCGGGGGCCCACCGGGGGCTTGCAGCCCCCCTGCCCCCGCAACCAGTCTGGGGGTCTTGGGCGCCGTACGCAGCCGCGGGCACGTCGTGGCTGGTCGCGCAGTTCCCCGCGCCCCCCTTCGGGGACATCGGCCGTCTGCCGTCCGCGGCACCGTCGTGGCCGGTCGCGCAGTTCCCCGCGCCCCCCTTCGGAGACATCGGCCGTCTGCCGTCCGCGGCACCGTCGTGGCCGGTCGCGCAGTTCCCCGCGCCCCTTACGGGGCGCAACCGGCGAGCGGTGGGTCAGGTGGGGCGTAGGTGGATGATGTCTGCTGCGGACACCGGTTCCTGGATGCCTTCCGGGGTTGCGATCACCAGGCGGCCGTCGCCGTCCACCGCCACGGCCTCGCCCACCACGGCCCGGTCGCCCGGCAGCTCCGCCCGCACGGTGCGGCCGAGGGTCGCGCAGCCCGCCGCGTAGGTCTCCTGCAGTCCGCTGACGGAGGGGTCGCCGCCGGCCGAGCGCCAGCGTCCGTACCAGTCCTCCAGCGCACGCAGCATCGCCCGCAGCAGCGGGTCACGGTCCGTGCTCACGGCCCCGGCCAGCGCCAGCGACCCGGCCTGCGGCACCGGGAGTTCCGCTTCGCGCAGAGTGACGTTGACGCCGACGCCCACGACCACGCCGTCGTCCCCAGCCCGCTCCGCGAGGATCCCGCCGGCCTTGCGCTCCTCGCCGCCCACGGTCACCAGCAGGTCGTTGGGCCACTTCAACGCCGTGTCGACGCCCGCGGCCCGGGCCAGCCCGGTGGCCACCGCGACGCCCGTGAGCAGCGGCAGCCAGCCCCAGCGGGACACCGGCACCTCGGCGGGGCGCAGCAGCACAGAGAAGAACAGCCCGGAGCGGGCCGGCGCCGTCCAGCGGCGGTCCAGCCGGCCCCGCCCCTGCGTCTGCTCCTCGGCGACGAGCACCGCACCCTCCGCCACGTCGCCCGCCGCGGCCCGGGCGACCAGGTCGTTGTTGGTGGAGCCGGTGCGCCGCACCACCTCCACCTCCGTCCACAGGCCGCCCTCGCGCACCAGCCCGCGCCGCAGCGCCGTGCCGTTGAGGGGCGGGCGGTCCAGGTCGGACCACCGGTTGTCGTTCGCGTCTGCTGGATCTCGCGGCGTCATGCAAGCCACCCTAGGTGTGGTAAACACCGCACTGTCGACCGATAGGGCCGCCACTACGCTGCGGATCAGCAACCGTCCCCCCTTTTTTGAGCAGGCAGGGAGCCGCATCCCGATGTCCGAGCCGGAAGAGCGTCACGAGATCGACATCCACACGACCGCCGGGAAGCTGGCGGACCTCCGGCGCCGTATCCAGGAGGCGACGCACGCCGGCTCCGCACGCGCCGTGGAGAAGCAGCACGCCAAGGGGAAGCTGACGGCGCGTGAGCGGATCCGGCTGCTGCTCGACGAGGGGTCGTTCGTCGAGCTGGACGAGTTCGCCCGGCACCGGTCCACGAACTTCGGCCTCGAACAGAACCGGCCGTACGGGGACGGCGTGGTCACCGGGTACGGAACGGTGGACGGCCGGCCCGTCGCCGTGTTCTCCCAGGACTTCACCGTCTTCGGCGGCGCGCTGGGCGAGGTCTACGGACAGAAGATCGTCAAGGTGATGGACTTCGCCCTGAAGACCGGCTGCCCGGTCATCGGGATCAACGACTCCGGGGGCGCACGGATCCAGGAGGGGGTCGCCTCGCTCGGCGCGTACGGTGAGATCTTCCGCCGCAACACGCACGCCTCGGGCGTGATCCCGCAGATCAGCCTGGTCCTCGGCCCGTGCGCCGGCGGTGCCGTCTACTCGCCCGCGATCACCGACTTCACGATCATGGTCGACCAGACCTCGCACATGTTCATCACCGGCCCGGACGTGATCAAGACCGTCACCGGTGAGGACGTCGGCTTCGAGGAGCTGGGCGGGGCCCGCACCCACAACACCGCCTCCGGCGTCGCCCATCACATGGCCGGGGACGAGAAGGACGCGATCGAGTACGTCAAGCAGCTGCTGTCGTACCTGCCGTCCAACAACCTCAGCGAGCCCCCGGCCTACCCGGAGGAGGCGGACCTCTCCGTCACGGACGAGGACCGCGAGCTGGACACACTGGTGCCGGACAGCGCGAACCAGCCGTACGACATGCACACGGTGATCGAGCACATCCTGGACGACGCCGAGTTCTTCGAGACCCAGCCGCTGTTCGCGCCGAACGTCCTCACCGGGTTCGGCCGGGTGGAGGGGCGGCCGGTCGGGATCGTCGCCAACCAGCCGATGCAGTTCGCCGGCTGTCTCGACATCGACGCCAGTGAGAAGGCCGCGCGGTTCGTGCGCACCTGCGACGCCTTCAACGTGCCGGTGATCACCTTCGTCGACGTGCCGGGGTTCCTTCCCGGCGTGGACCAGGAGCACACCGGCATCATCCGGCGCGGCGCCAAGCTGATCTTCGCGTACGCGGAGGCGACGGTTCCGCTGATCACGGTGATCACCCGCAAGGCGTTCGGCGGGGCCTACGACGTCATGGGCTCCAAGCACCTCGGTGCCGACCTCAACCTGGCCTGGCCCACCGCGCAGATCGCGGTCATGGGCGCGCAGGGCGCCGTCAACATCCTGCACCGCCGCACCATCGCCGAGGCGGAGAACGCCGAGGCGACCCGGGGACGGCTGATCCAGGAGTACGAGGACACCCTGCTCAACCCGTACGTCGCGGCCGAGCGGGGGTACATCGACGCGGTGGTCCTGCCGTCCGACACCCGTCGCCACATCGTGCGCGGGCTGCGTCAGCTGCGCACGAAGCGGGAATCCCTGCCTCCGAAGAAGCACGGCAACATCCCTCTCTAGAACCGTCGGGAGGCGGCATGAACATCAAGGTCGTACGGGGGAATCCGACCCCGGAGGAGCTGGCCGCCGCGCTGGCGGTGGTCCGCGTCCGCGCCGCGGCGGCGGCCGCCGCGGCGTCCGGCGCGCGGGCCCCCGGGGACGCGTGGTCCGACCCGGCCCGCATCGCCACCACCCACGTCCCCCACCCAGGCCCAGCCACCTGGCCCCGCACCTACTGGCCCAGCTAGGCGCTCCGCTGGGAAGGCCGCGATGTGCCGTCGGTCGTCTGCGGCACCATCGTGGCCGCTCGCGCAGTTCCCCGCGCCCCTTCAGGACCTACCCCAAGCCGCCAACACCAAAGGGACGCGAGGAACCACGCACAGCACCAACGACACCGCGCTCCCCTAGGCTCCTAGGGGCGCGAGGAACCGCGCACGGCGCCACAGACACCGCCCACCAACTTGAGTACCCGTACTCAGGCCCCCCACCCCGCCCCAGCCCCACGCTAGTGGCATGCTGTGGTCGGACCCCGAGGACGAGCCGCCCGAGGAACTGCGCGAGGCGCAGGCCATGTTGCGGCGGCTCGGCCTCCTCATGGCGCTGGGCATGGTGCTCGCAATGATCGTCGCCGGACTGAGATGACCCCGGCCGGACCCGAGCGGAGCGGACCCGCCGTTACGCTGATCGCATGACAGACCATCCCCGCCGTCGGCTCGTGCTCGCCTCCCAGTCCCCCGCCCGGCTCGGGCTGCTCAGGCAGGCCGGTCTTGACCCCGAGGTGATCGTCAGCGGCGTCGACGAGGACGCGGTCACCGCGCCCACCCCCGCCGAGCTGGCCCTCGCCCTGGCCGAGGCGAAGGCGTCCGTGGTGGCGGCCCGGCCGGAGACGCAGGGCGCGCTGGTGATCGGCTGCGACTCGGTGCTGGAGCTGGACGGCCGGGCGCTGGGCAAGCCCGCGGATGCCGAGGAGGCCACCGCCCGCTGGAAGTCGATGCGCGGGCGGGCCGGGACCCTGCAGACGGGGCACTGCGTCTGGGACACGACGAGCAAGCGGTACGTGTCGGCGACCGCCTCCACCGTGGTGCGGTTCGGCGAGCCGACGGACGACGAGATCGCCGCGTACGTCGCCTCGGGCGAACCCCTCTACGTCGCCGGTGCGTTCACCCTCGACGGCCGCTCGGCCCCGTTCATCGAGGGGATCGACGGCGACCACGGCAACGTGATCGGCATCAGCCTGCCCCTGGTGCGCAGGCTGCTGGCCGAACTGGGTGTCGGCATCACGGAGTTGTGGACACCGTCGGAGTGACGCCCGGCGCGGCCTCCGCGGGTACGTCGTCCCGCGGCTCCACCGCCTTTCCGCGGGACCGCCGAGTACCGGAGCCGGCACCCCGTTCCTCGGCGCCCGCCTCCGGGCCGTCCGCGGCTTCCGGGGCCCCGCCGGCACCCGGCGCGTCACCGCCCACCGACGGGTCCGTACCGGGCCGGGCGTCGTACGTCATCAGGAGCAGGACGACCAGCGCGAGCACGACGACCATGAGCAGGAACGCGCTGTGGCCCACCAGCCCCCAGGCGAAGGCCCCCAGCAGCCCGTGCACCACGGCGACGCTGATCAGCAGGGCGCGGCCGAGGGCGGACGGGGCCCGGTTGCGCAGCGCGACGAGCAGGGCGACCAGGCCGCACAGCGCGAAGTAGAGACCGAAGACCACTCCGCCGATCTTCGAGGACGTCGCCATGGTGCCCGGGTCGAGGCCGGCCAGGGACATGTCCTGACGGTCGACGACCACCCCCAGGAACCAGTTCAGCGCGGCGACGGACAGCGCCTCGCCGAAGAGGACGACCGCCACGACCCATGCCACCGGCCTGCGCACCACCGGCCCACCCACTTTCGACCCGCCCGAGCAAATCTGCCGTTACCCGAAGTACGTTCGGGCCACCGCGAACGCTACTAACGGGTAAACCAAGGGACAAGGGTTCTGCCGCCGCCAGTGAACCGTTGGGCCATTCGTAGGGACTCCACAAAGAAACGAAGTGCGCCGCAGCACGCTCTCACAGAGACCTTGACCACATGACAGGACTAGGGTTTTCCGGTGGAGTCCTGCGCACCGCGGTGCGACAAGGGCTTTCGCGGGTCGAGCGGGCCTCGTATCACGCTCCGTGTGGGCAAGCTCACCAGTGGGGACGGGTCGAAGTGCCGTGTCGGCAGTCCCTAAACTCGGCTTGTTTCAAGGAGGGAGCCTCAATCGTGCGCAAGGTGCTCATCGCCAACCGTGGCGAAATCGCTGTCCGTGTGGCCCGGGCCTGCCGGGACGCGGGGATCGCGAGCGTGGCCGTCTACGCGGACCCGGACCGGGACGCTCTGCATGTCCGCGCCGCGGATGAGGCGTTCGCCCTGGGCGGTGACACCCCGGCCGGCAGCTACCTGGACATCGAGAAGGTCCTGAACGCGGCGCGCGAGTCCGGCGCGGACGCCGTCCACCCCGGTTACGGCTTCCTCTCCGAGAACGCCGAGTTCGCCCAGGCGGTGCTGGACGCGGGCCTGATCTGGATCGGCCCGCCGCCGCAGGCCATCCGTGACCTGGGCGACAAGGTGGCGGCCCGGCACATCGCGCAGCGTGCGGGCGCCCCGCTGGTGGCCGGCACGCCCGATCCGGTGAACGGCGCCGACGAGGTCGTCGCCTTCGCCGAGGAGCACGGCCTGCCGATCGCGATCAAGGCCGCGTTCGGTGGCGGCGGGCGTGGTCTGAAGGTCGCCCGGACCCTGGACGAGGTACCCGAGCTGTACGACTCCGCGGTGCGCGAGGCGGTCGCCTCCTTCGGCCGCGGCGAGTGCTTCGTCGAGCGCTATCTGGACAAGCCGCGGCATGTGGAGACGCAGTGCCTGGCCGACCAGCACGGCAACGTGGTCGTCGTCTCCACCCGTGACTGCTCGCTGCAGCGCCGGCACCAGAAGCTGGTGGAGGAGGCCCCCGCGCCCTTCCTGTCGGACACGCAGGTCGCCGAGCTGTACCGGGCCTCCAAGGCCATCCTCAAGGAGGCCGGCTATGTCGGCGCGGGCACCGTGGAGTTCCTGGTCGGCGCGGACGGCACGATCTCCTTCCTCGAGGTCAACACCCGTCTCCAGGTCGAGCACCCGGTCACCGAGGAGGTCGCCGGCATCGACCTGGTACGGGAGATGTTCCGCATCGCCGACGGCGAGGAACTGGGCTACGGCGACCCGGAGCTGCGCGGCCACTCCTTCGAGTTCCGCATCAACGGCGAGGACCCGGGCCGCGGCTTCCTGCCCGCGCCCGGCACGGTCACCCGCTTCGACCCGCCGGCCGGCCCCGGTGTCCGCCTGGACGCGGGTGTCGAGGCGGGCTCGGTCATCGGCCCCGCCTGGGACTCGCTGCTCGCCAAGCTGATCGTCACCGGCCGCACCCGCGGGGAGGCGCTGCAGCGGGCCGCCCGCGCGCTGGACGAGTTCCAGGTGGAGGGCATGGCGACGGCGATCCCGTTCCACCGCGTGGTGGTCAGGGACCCGGCGTTCGCGCCCGAGCTGACCGGCGACACGGACCCGTTCACGGTCCACACCCGGTGGATCGAGACCGAGTTCGTCAACGAGATCAAACCGTTCGCGACGCCCGCCGACACCGAGGCGGAGGAGGACGGGGGCCGCGAGACCGTCGTCGTCGAGGTCGGCGGCAAGCGCCTTGAGGTGTCGCTGCCCGCCTCGCTCGGCATGAGCCTGGCCCGTACGGGTCTGGCGGCGGGCGCCAAGCCGAAGCGCCGGGCGGCCAAGAAGTCCGGGCCGATGGCCTCCGGCGACAGCCTCGCCTCCCCGATGCAGGGCACCATCGTGAAGGTCGCGGTCGAGGAGGGCCAGGAGGTCAAGGAGGGCGACCTGGTGGTGGTCCTCGAAGCCATGAAGATGGAGCAGCCGCTGAACGCCCACAAGACGGGCACCATCAAGGGCCTGAACGCGGAGGTCGGCGCGTCCCTCACCTCCGGCGCGCTGATCTGCGAGATCAAGGACTGACGACCGCCCCGTACGCACGCCCCACGGGCACGGTGTGTGCCCCGTGGGGTGCCGTGCGGTCGGTGACGGGCGGGCGGCCCGGCCCCTTGTTCCCTCCGCAATGGCATCCTGGAGGCAGTCCGGGGTGAGGAAAGAGGGCGGGTGGAGGGCATGGCGGGCGTGTTCGCACAGGAGACTGCCGGGGCCCCGCGTGCCATGCGGGCCGACGCCCGCCGCAACTACGAGCGGCTGCTGACGCAGGCCCGCGCGGCGTTCGCCGAGCACGGCACGGACGCCTCGCTGGAGGATGTGGCCCGGCGCGCCGGGGTCGGGATCGGCACGCTCTACCGGCACTTCCCGAATCGGCACGCCCTGCTGAGCGCCGTCTTCGAGGACGCGGTGGGCGAACTCGTCGCCCGCGCACGCGAACTGCTGCACGCCCCGGAGCCCTGCTCGGCGCTGGTGACATGGCTGCGCGAGGTGGTCGCGCACGCCGGGGCGTACCGCGGTCTGGCGCTGGCGCTGATGTCGGTGTCGTCCGACTCCGCCGACTCCGGTTCGGCGCTGGCCCGTTGCGGCACGCCGATCCGTGAGGCGGGCGGCGCGCTGCTCGCCCGGGCCAGGGAGTCGGGCGCCGTACGCGCGGATGTCACCATCGGCGACCTGCTCCAGCTCACCCACGCAATCGGCCTGGCAGCAGCAGAGTCCCCCACCGACCCAACCCTGGCAGACCGCCTACTCCACCTGACCCTACGCGGCCTAACCCACTAGAAGGCCCCGCCAACAACGCCCCGATAGGGGCGCGGGGCTGTATCAATTTGCGGCTCCGCCGCGCGGGCGCGACCAGCCACGACGCACCCGCAGCCAGAAGACGGCGCATCCCGGCCCCACCGACGCAACCCAGCCACAACAAAGCCGCAGCCGGAAGACGGCGCATCACGCACCAGCCGACGGAGCCCAGCCACAACAAACCCGCAGACGACCCACGGCACATCGCGGCCAAACCCAGCGGAGCGCAACTCACCGTCTACGCAAGTCCGCCACACGCCCCCGCTCAGCCGCCGCAGGCTGATCCGCTCCGAGCACCGCAGCCGTACGCAGCCCCGGCCCCGGAACCTGGCCGCGCCGCTGACCGGGCAGTGGCACGTCCCGGCGCTGCTGGCGCGCCGGGATCTGCTCACCCCCCGGGCTGCCCGCAGCCCCGGCCACGGCGATCTGCACCCCTTGGTCGGCGAGGGCCTGGAGTTCGGTGGCGGCGCGGTCGTCGTGGACCGGGGGCTCGTCGGTGACCAGGCGGGTGATGAGGTCGGTCGGCACCGTCTGGAACATGGTGTCCGTGCCCAGCTTGGTGTGGTCGGCCAGGACCACGACCTCCGCGGCGGCCTGCACCAGCGCGCGGTCGACGGACGCGGAGAGCATGTTGGACGTGGACAGCCCCCGTTCGGCGGTCAGACCGCTGCCGGAGAGGAATGCCTTGGACACCCGGAGCCCTTGGAGCGACTGTTCGGCGCCGGAGCCGACGAGGGCGTAGTTGGAGCCGCGCAGGGTGCCGCCGGTCATCACGACCTCCACGCGGTTGGCGTGCGCCAGGGCCTGGGCCACCAGCAGCGAGTTGGTGACGACGGTCAGTCCGGGCACCCGGGCGAGCCGGCGGGCCAGCTCCTGCGTGGTGGTCCCGGCGCCGACGACGATGGCCTCGCCTTCTTCGACGAGTCCCGCGGCGAGGTCGGCGATGGCCGTCTTCTCGGCGGTCGCGAGGTGTGACTTCTGCGGAAAACCGGACTCGCGCGTGAATCCGCCCGGTAGTACCGCACCGCCGTGCCGGCGGTCGAGGAGTCCTTCTGCCTCCAGTGCGCGCACGTCCCGCCGTACGGTCACTTCTGAGGTCTGGACGACGCGGGCGAGTTCACGGAGCGACACGGCTCCGTTCGCTCGCACCATTTCGAGGATCAATTGGCGACGTTCTGCAGCGAACACGAAACTGACAGTAACCCCAACGACCGTCTGCTTTCAGCAGTTTGCGCCGAATAACAGAAGTTGTTCGCACGGCAGGGTCGGGAGTGGTATAAGGCCAATCCGCCCGGACTATGCCGTGCGCATGCGCGGCAACTCCCCGTGACCAGCGGGGAGTCGGGCCCGGCGGCGTCAGCCCTCGCCGGTCTCCTTGCGGGTGTGGAGCTGGCGGGCCACCTCGGCGATCGAGCCCGACAGGGACGGGTACACGGTGAACGCGTTCGCGATCTGTTCGACCGTCAGATTGTTGTCGACGGCGATCGAGATGGGGTGGATCAGTTCCGAGGCGCGCGGCGCCACCACGACACCGCCCACCACGATCCCGGTGCCGGGGCGGCAGAAGATCTTGACGAAGCCGTCGCGGATGCCCTGCATCTTGGCGCGCGGGTTGCGCAGCAGCGGCAGCTTCACCACCCGGGCGTCGATCTTGCCGGCGTCGACATCGGCCTGGCTGTAGCCGACGGTGGCGATCTCCGGGTCGGTGAAGACGTTGGAGGAGACCGTCTTCAGGTTCAGCGGGGCCACCGCGTCGCCGAGGAAGTGGTACATGGCGATGCGCCCCTGCATGGCGGCGACGGACGCCAGGGCGAAGACACCCGTGACGTCACCGGCGGCGTACACGCCGGGCGCGGTGGTGCGGGACACCTTGTCGGTCCAGATGTGCCCGGACTCGCGCAGCTTGACGCCCGCCTCCTCCAGGCCGAGTCCGGCGCTGTTCGGGATGGCGCCGACGGCCATCAGACAGTGGGAGCCGGTGATGACCCGCCCGTCGGCGAGGGTGACCTCGACGGCGTCGCCGACCCGCTTGGCGGCGGCGGCGCGGGAGCGGGCCATGACGTTCATGCCGCGGCGGCGGAAGACGTCCTCCAGGACGGCGGCGGCGTCCGGGTCCTCGCCGGGCAGCACGCGGTCACGGGAGGAGACGAGGGTGACCTTGGAGCCGAGGGCCTGGTAGGCGCCGGCGAACTCGGCGCCGGTGACGCCCGAGCCGACCACGATCAGCTCTTCCGGCAGCTCGGTGAGGTCGTAGACCTGGGTCCAGTTGAGGATGCGTTCGCCGTCGGGCCGGGCGTCGGGCAGCTCGCGCGGGTGACCGCCGGTCGCGATGAGCACGGCGTCGGCGGTCAGCGTCTCCTCGCTGCCGTCGGCGGCCGTGACGACGATCTTGCGGGAGCCGTCCAGCGCCTGCATGCCCTCCAGACGGCCCCGGCCGCGCATGACCCGGGCGCCGGCCCGGGTGACGGAGGCGGTGATGTCGTGGGACTGGGCGAGCGCGAGCCGCTTGACCCGGCGGTTGACCTTGCCGAGGTCGACGCCGACCACGCGGGCGGCCTGCTCCGCGGGTGGCGTGTCGTCGGCGACGATGATCCCCAGCTCCTCGTAGGAGGAGTCGAAGGTGGTCATCACCTCGGCCGTGGCGATAAGGGTCTTCGACGGCACGCAGTCGGTCAGCACCGACGCACCGCCGAGGCCGTCGCAGTCGACGACGGTCACCTCCGCGCCGAGCTGCGCGGCCACCAGCGCCGCTTCGTATCCGCCGGGTCCGCCACCGATGATCACGATCCGAGTCACGTACCCCATTGTCCCGCACCCCTCAAGGTGGTACTGCCCCGGGGCGACGGTGGTGTGCGTTCCGTTATCTGTGGGGCCGGTGGGGCGAACGGGCGGCACGGAGGTTGTGCCAGGGACTTGGGAGACGGAAGTTTCGGCTGCCGTACCCTCGACCCATGTCGCTCTATGCCGCATACGCCGGCAATCTCGACGCCCGGCTGATGTCCCGCCGCGCCCCGCACTCGCCGCTGCGCGCCACCGGCTGGCTGAACGGCTGGCGGCTGACCTTCGGCGGCGAGCAGCTGGGCTGGGAGGGCGCACTGGCGACGATCGTCGAGGACCCGCTGTGCCAGGTCTTCGTCGGCCTGTACGACATCGCCCCCATGGACGAGCAGTCCATGGACCGGTGGGAGGGCGTGGGGCTCGACATCTACCGGCGGCTACGGGTCCGGGTGCACACCCTGGACGGCGAGGAGCCGGCCTGGACGTACGTGCTCAACGCCTACGAGGGCGGCCTGCCGTCGGCCCGCTACCTGGGCGAGATCGCCGACGCGGCAGAATCAGCAGGCGCCCCCCACGACTACGTAATGGAACTACGCAAACGCCCCTGCTAACCCCACAGCACCCCAAAGGGGCGCGGGGCTGTATCAATGTGCGGCTCCGCCGCGCGGGCGCGACCAGCCACAACGACAAGACAACGATCGCATTCCCGTCACCTCCATCATCTACGCGCGTAGGCCCAAACCGGCTACGCTCGTCCGCGTGAACGCATCTCTTCTTCCGGACGACGTCCACGGCGACCCCTACGCCGCCGCCGACGCGGCCGCCGCGCGCCTGCGCGCTCTCACCCGCGCCGAGACCCACGATGTCGTCCTCGTGATGGGCTCCGGCTGGGCACCCGCCGTCGACGCCCTGGGCGCCCCCGACGCCGAGTTCCAGGTCACCGAGCTGCCCGGCTTCCCGGCGCCGGCGGTCGAGGGACACGGCGGCACGGTCCGCTCGTACGCCATCGGGGACCGGCGCGCGCTGGTCTTCCTCGGGCGCACGCACTACTACGAGGGCCGGGGCGTGGCCGCCGTGGCGCACGGGGTGCGCACGGCCGTGGCCGCCGGCTGCAAGACCGTGGTGCTGACCAACGGGTGCGGCGGGCTGCGCGAGGGCATGCGGCCCGGGCAGCCGGTGCTGATCAGCGACCACATCAACCTGACGGCGACCTCCCCGATCGTCGGGGCGAACTTCGTCGACCTGACCGATCTGTACTCGCCGCGGCTGCGGGCCCTGTGCAAGGAGATCGACCCGACGCTGGAGGAGGGCGTGTACGCGCAGTTCCCCGGCCCCCACTACGAGACACCGGCCGAGATCCGGATGGCCCGGGTGATCGGCGCTGACCTGGTGGGGATGTCCACGGTGCTGGAGGCCATCGCGGCGCGCGAGGCGGGCGCTGAGGTGCTGGGCATCTCGCTGGTGACGAACCTCGCGGCGGGCATGACCGGTGAACCCCTCAACCACGAGGAGGTCCTGCAGGCGGGCCGCGACAGCGCGACGCGGATGGGGTCGCTGCTGGCCCAGGTGCTGGGACGGCTGTAGGCCGTGGCGCCGCGCTGGGCGGGCCGTGCTGTGCTGTCGTTCGGCTGCGGCTTCGCTCGACCCGCTGAGAGCATCAACCGGACACAGAACAACGGAGGTTGACCGATCGTGCACGACGAACTCCTCGCGCGGGCCCGGGCGTGGCTGGCCGAGGACCCCGACCCGGACACCCGCGAGGAACTCGGCAAGCTCATCGACGCCGGGGACCACGCGGAGCTGGCGGCCCGTTTCAGCGGCACCCTCCGGTTCGGCACCGCCGGGCTGCGCGGCGAACTGGGCGCCGGGCCGCTGCGGATGAACCGCGCGGTCGTCATCCGTGCCGCCGCCGGGCTCGCCGCGTACCTCAGGAAGCAGGGGCAGGCCGGCGGGCTCGTCGTCATCGGCTACGACGCCCGGCACAAGTCCGCCGACTTCGCCCGGGACACCGCGGCCGTGCTGACCGGCGCCGGGCTGCGCGCGGCCGTGCTGCCGCGGCCCCTGCCCACCCCGGTCCTCGCCTTCGCGATCCGGCACCTGGGTGCCGTCGCCGGCGTGGAGGTCACCGCGAGTCACAACCCGCCCCGGGACAACGGCTACAAGGTCTACCTCGGCGAGGGCACGCAGATCGTGCCGCCCGCCGACCACGAGATCGCCGCCGAGATCGACGCGATCGCCTCGCTCGACGACGTACCGCGTCCGGACGGGGGCTGGGACACCCTCGACGACTCCGTCCTGGACGCCTATCTCGCCCGTACCGACGCCGTGCTGGCCGACGGCTCGCCGCGTACCGCGCGCACCGTCTACACGGCCCTGCACGGGGTCGGCAAGGACGTCCTGCTGGCCGCCTTCGCCCGCGCCGGGTTCCCGGAACCGGTCCTGGTCGCCGAACAGGCGGAGCCCGACCCGGACTTCCCGACCGTCGCCTTCCCCAATCCGGAGGAGCCCGGCGCGATGGACCTGGCCTTCGCGCAGGCCCGCGCGAGCGAACCGGACCTGGTCATCGCCAACGACCCGGACGCGGACCGGCTCGCCGTCGCCGTACGGGACGGCGGGGCGTGGCGCATGCTGCGCGGCGACGAGGTCGGCGCGCTGCTCGCCGCGCACCTGGTCCGGCGCGGCGCCACCGGCACCTTCGCCGAGTCCATCGTGTCCTCCTCGCTGCTCGGCCGGATCGCCGCGCGGGCCGGGCTGCCGTACGAGGAGACACTGACCGGTTTCAAGTGGATCGCCCGTGTGGAGGGGCTGCGCTACGGCTACGAGGAGGCCCTCGGCTACTGCGTCGACCCGCAGGGCGTGCGGGACAAGGACGGCATCACCGCCGCGCTGCTCGTCACGGAGCTGGCCTCCGAGCTGAAGGAGCGGGGGCGGACCCTGCCGGACCTCCTCGACGACCTGGCCGTGCAGCACGGACTGCACGCCACCGACCAGCTCTCGGTACGGGTGGACCTGTCGGTCATCTCGGACGCCATGCGGCGGCTGCGCGCTCATCCGCCGGCCGAACTGGCCGGTCTCGCCGTCATCCGGGCCGAGGACCTGGCCGACGGCTCGGACCGGCTGCCGCCCACCGACGGGCTGCGTTACACCCTCGACGGCGCCCGGGTCGTGGTCCGGCCCAGCGGCACGGAGCCCAAGCTGAAGTGCTATCTGGAGGCCGTCGTCCCGGTCGCCGGGCACGCCGGGCTGCCGGCCGCCCGCACCCGCGCGGCCGGCCTACTCGACGCCCTCAAGCGGGACCTGGCCGCGGCCGCCGGCATCTGAGGCGCCTGCGGTCGCCTCCGGGGTGCGCCCGGGACGAACGGGTGCACCCCAAAGGGTGATTTCGCGGGCACGGCTGACGCACCCGCCGCACTCCGGCGCACTCTGCGGGAACGGTGAACCGGTACCGCCCGCCGAGTACTGGAGCCGCCGCGTGTCCTCGACCGCCCCCGACACCGCCCCCAGCGGACACATCCCGGGTACCCGGCGGCCGCCCGTACCGGCCGGTGTCCCCTCCCGCGCGCTGCTGCACGGGCTGCGGCGCGCGGCGCCCGCGCTGGCCGCCTTCCTCACCGTGCACGTCGTGGGGCTGCTGTTCCTGGCCGTGTGGGCGCACCGGCGCGGGCACGGGCTCTGGCCGATGCTGGCGAAGGAGTGGGACTCGCGCTGGTACCTGGGGATCGCCGACCACGGGTACGCGCACGAGCTGGGCGTCGCCTTCGACCACAACAACCTGGCGTTCTTTCCGCTGTATCCGCTGCTGGTGCGGGCCGTCGCCGTGGTCACGCCGGGCAGCCGGGCCAGCGCCGGGCTGGGGATCGCCGTGGTGGCCTCGCTGGTCGCGGCGTGGGGCGTGTACGCCGTCGGTGAGCGGCTGGCCGGGCGGCGGGCGGGCATCCTGCTAGCCACGCTGTGGGCAGCGCTGCCGGTCGGCCTCGTGCAGTGGATGGGGTACACCGAGTCGCTGTTCACGGTGTTCGCCGCCTGGGCCCTGTACGCCGTGCTGGACGAGCGCTGGCTGTGGGCCGGTGCGGGTGCGTGTCTGGCCGGGCTGACCCGGCCGACCGGGATCGCGGTGGCGGCGGCGGTCTCCGTCGCCGCCCTGCTGTCGCTGCGCCGCCGCTTCTCGGGCCGGGTCCTGGCCGCCGCGCTGCTCGCCCCGTTGGGCTGGTGCGGGTACCTCGGCTGGGTGGGGCTGCGGCTGGGCCGCTGGGACGGCTACTTCGCCGTGCAGCGGATGTGGCACAACGAACTGGACGGCGGCCACGAGACCCTGCACCGGCTGCGCCAGTTGTTCGGGCAGCAGCACCGGCCGGAGCTGTTCCTGGTCGTGGTCAGCCTGACGATGCTGGTCTCGGTGGTGCTGTTCGCGCTGTCGGTGTGGGACCGGCAGCCGGTGCCGTTGCTGGTGTTCACCGGAGTGCTGCTGGTGATCGTCCTGTGCAGCGGCGGCGTCTACTTCCCGCGCGCCCGTTTCCTGCTGCCCGGCTTCCCGCTGCTGCTGCCGCTCGCGGTGCATCTGTCCCGGGCCTCGCGCCGGTACCGGACGCTGGTGCTGGCGGTGGCGGTGGCGGGCTCGGCGTACTGCGGCGCGTACATGCTGCTCGTGTGGCCGAGCGCACCCTGACGCAAGAGGTGCCGGGTCCCCGTGCCGGGGCCACCGGTCCCGGGTCCATGGACGGCGGCTACGGCTCGACCCGCACGAGATAGCTGAAGCCCGTGTCGTCGCCCACGCAGGACTGGAGCGTGAGGTCGCCCCAGTACAGGCCGTGGGCGGGGGTGCCGCGGCCGGGCGAGACGTAGGTGGCGTACACGCGGTAGGTGAAGGTGCCGCGCGGTGTGGTGGCCGTGACCGTCGTGCCCACGGGCAGCCTGGCGAACCGCGAGAAGCCGCAGTAGTCGTGGCCCACGACGACGGCGGTGCGCAGCGCGTAGCCGTCCTCGGTGCCGATGTCGGGCCCCGTCCACTGCACGGCGTCCTGACATGCGTCCACGGCGCCCTGGCCGCCCCGCACGACCTCGGCGGACCAGGAACCGATCCGCAGCGTGGTCGAGCCGTCCCGGCTGCGCTCGCCGAGGGTGCCGGCTTCGGGCGGGGGTGTCGGTGACGGCGGGGCAGGGTCGCCGCCGGGGCGCGCGGAGGCGGACGCGGGCGCCGTGCCGGACAGGTCCGGCAGCACGCTCTTGGCAACCGCGGGGGACCTGCTCGGGGACGGTGCGGGAGGGGCCGCGGGAGCGGTGGTGTCCGGTGTGCGGGCGGGGCCCGGCGGGGCGGCCCGGGTGTGCGTACCGGAAGCCGCCGGCTCGGCCGGAGCCGTGGGCACCCGGTCGGTGACCGCGGCGGTGGCCGGGGCACTCACGGGCGCCACCGCCGACGGCCTGCCCTCGGCACCGGAGACGGCACACCCCGCCAGGGCGAAGGACGCGACCGCGGCCACGGCGACGGCACGGCCCGCGACGGCACCCGGGCGGGCGCGACGGGTGACGTCCATGTCAGAACTCCTCCATGCTGCGACCGCCTCCGCCTCACCCGAAGCGGCCGTTGACGTAGTCCGTGGTGCGCGGGTCCTGGGGGCTGTGGAACATCGCGTCCGTGGGGCCGTGTTCGACGATCACGCCGGGGGTGCCCTGTTCGGCGAGGAAGAAGGCGCACTGGTCGGAGACGCGGGCCGCCTGCTGCATGTTGTGGGTGACGATCACGATGGTGACCTCGTCGGACAGTTCGTGGATCGTCTCCTCGATGCGGCGCGTCGAGGTCGGGTCAAGGGCGGAGCACGGCTCGTCCATCAGCAGGACGCGGGGCCGGACCGCCAGCGAGCGCGCGATGCACAGGCGCTGCTGCTGGCCGCCGGAGAGCGCGCCGCCGGGCTGGCGGAGGCGGTCGCGGACCTCCTTCCACAGGCCGGCCTTGGTCAGGCACTCCTCGACGAGCCGGTCCTTGTCCTCGCGGCCCGCCTTGACGCCGGCCAGCTTCAGGCCGGCGGTGACGTTGTCGTAGATGGACATCGCCGGGAACGGGTTGGGCTTCTGGAAGACCATGCCGATCTGTCGGCGGGCGTGGGTGATGCGGCGGCCCCGGTCGTAGATGTCGTCGCCGTCCAGGAGCACCCGGCCCGAGAGGGAGGCCGAGCCGACCAGTTCGTGCATGCGGTTGAGGATCCGCAGGAACGTGGACTTGCCGCAGCCGGACGGGCCGATGAGCGCGGTGACCTTGCGGGCGGGCATGGTGAGCGAGACCTGCTCCAGCACCTTGTGGCTGCCGAACCAGGCCGAGATGGCGTCGGCCTCCAGGGTGGCCGGGTCGCTCTGGGCGGTGGCCGCGCCGCGCCTTGGCGCCTTGACGGCCGTCATCCGCTTCGTCGGGTCGAGGATCGCGTCGACGAGGGTGTCGGTCGTCTCCGTGATGTCGGACATGATGGTTGGACTCCTCGTCGTTCAGAGCAGGTTGGGCAGCAGGCGGGTGGCGGCGCCGGAGACGGCGAGACCGAACGCGGCCAGTACGGGGATGCCGACGATCCAGGTCTGCCAGCGGCCCCACGCGCGGTGGGCGGCCATGGTGAGCAGGGCGGCCAGGAGCAGCCCCTGGGACCAGAGGAAGACCGGCAGCCAGGCGGCGTCCTCGCTGCCGAGGGCCTGCTCGGAGTCGTCGATCCAGCCGGGGGCCAGCGGGCGCGGCGGGCTGGCCTGGACGCCGCTCGTCAGCGTCGCGTCGACGCGGATCGTGCCAGACGGGGTGTACGGACTGCCCTCGGCGGTGATGAGCGTGAGTCGGCCCTCGTTCTGCTGGAGTACCGGCGGCAGCGGGTCGCCCTCCCGGCGGATGCCCGTGACCCGGTAGGTGGCCTTGCCCTGGCCCGTCGTCACCTCGATCTCGCTGCCCGCGGGCAGTCGGTGCAGGTCGTTGAACGGGCTGCCGTACCCCCACTGGCGGCCCATGATCACGCTGGTGCCGGCCTGTCCCGGCAGCGGGGTGTCCCGGCGGTGGCCGGGGCCCGACATCAGCACGCCCGAGGTGGTGCCCTCCCCGACCACTTCCTTCAGGCCCAGGGCCGGGATGCGCAGCAGCGCGACGGGCGCACCGGGTGTGAGCATCTTGCCGTCGTACGCCTGCTGGCCCACCGGTGCGACTCCGAGGGCGAGTTGGCGGCGGTACTCGTCGTACGCGGTCTGCTGGTCGCGGGCGTGCTGGAGGTGTCCCACGATCGTGAGGTTGGCGGCGAAGCCGAGCAGCAGGGCGGCGAGCACGCACAGCGCGGCCCCGGCGAAGGCGAAGCCGGCGCGTTCTGCCCGCGGCGGCCCGGAGCCGGTCTCGGGCTCGGGTGAGGGCGCCGGCGCCGGCGGCGCCTCGGCCGGCGGGGGCGGGGACAGCACGGTCACGGGAAGCGCTCCTGTGAAGAGGTGTCGAGGGGAGAAACGGCGGTGCGGGCGGCGGGGTGGGGGCCCGCCGCCCGTACGTCCGCCTGCCGTTACGAGCGGGGCTCGCCGAAGGTCAGCAGCCCGTTGCGACGGCCGTACCGTACGAAGGCGATGCCGGCCGCGGTGAGGACGACGGCGCCGACGCCGGAGAACAGGGCGATCTGGCTGCCGGTGGAGGCGAGGCCGCCGGAGGGCGAGGTGCCGCCGGAGGTGGAGCCGCCGCCGGAAGCGGAGTCGCCGCCGGTGGTGCTGCCGCCGCCGGTGGTACCGGCCGTGTCGCCCGTGGGCCCGTCGGACGGCTCGTCCGTCGGCTCATCGGTGGGGTCGTCCGACGGGTCGCCGCTCGGGGACTCGTCGGTGGGGGCGGGCACGGTGAACGGTACGGAGATGACCGAACCTTCTTCGGTTTGACACGTCGGGCTCAGCTTCCACCCGCTGTTGCCTTCCACCGCGTCGTCAGGGACGGTGAGTTCCGCCCAGGTCACCTCTCCGTTCGCGTCGGACTTCGCGCTGGGGAACCCGGTGTCGTTCCGCTCCATGGCCATGGCGAAGGTGGTGTTCGGCTGGCACCTGCGGACGATGAGCTTCACCGTCTGACCGCGCTTCAGTTCGGGATTGCCCGCGAGCCGTTCGCCCGATGCGGCGTCCAGCATCTCGGCCCTCGCCGGCTGCACGTCCACCCGTGCGGGCGTGGATTCGGAGGCCCCGAACTTGGTGGCGTCCGCCGGGGTGAACCGGGCGACGACGTTGTGGGTCCCCAGGTCCAGGTCTTCCGTCCTGAACTCGGCCTTCCCATCGGCGACCGTGGCCTCGCCCAGCGACTTCTCGCCTTCCAGGAAGGTCACGGTGCCGGGCGCGTCCGCCGGCGTGACCGTCGCGGTGAACGTCACCTCCTGCTTGGGCTCGGCGGAGACGGGATCACTGATCAGCGCGACGCTGGTGGCCTTAGCCCCTTCGCCGACCACCCAGTCGTCACCGGTCACGGTGACCTTCTGGGACCAGTAGGGGTCGCCGGGCACCCACGCGTCCGACGGGGGCGACTGGTCGTAGTTGTCGACGCACCGTACGCGCAGTTCGTAGGTGCCGTCGCCCGTGATGACGCTCGACAGGCTGTTGACGACGCTCCCGGGGTTGTCCGCGGCGGCCAGCGAAACGCCGGAGGTCGCCCCGTCGTAGGGGGCCTGGTTGCTGATCCCCCTCAGCACCGTCGCCTCACTGCCGTCCGCCTTCACCACGTAGAGGCTCAGGTAGCTGGTGAAGTTGAGGTCTTCGAGCGTGAAGTCGGGGCACGCACCGGGGATCTCGATGGAGCCGCCGACGCCCTGAGCGTCGCTCAGCTTGCCGGTGCCGGGCGTCATGGTGAACTCGCCCACGGACGCCGCCCGGGCGGGCTGGGACTGGGACGCCACCAGGGCCACAACGCCCAGGGCGAGCACGGCACAGGCGGCCGCGATGGCCGCCGCTCTTCGGAACGGGTGGAGCAAGGTCATGGCGATGGCCCCCCGGGGGACGGTCGGTTGATGGATACCGGGACAGCACGTGGGGCCGGGCACCTGGAGGGTGCCCGGCCGTCACGCGAGGTTCAGACGACGATCACGAGTTCAGGCCACCCGTGACGGTGCGCGCGTTGCAGTTGGAGATGGTGCCGAAGCCGTAGTTCTGGATGACGGTGCCCGCGGCGCAGATCTTGGAGAGCGCGCTGGAGATCGCGGGCTCGTTCAGCCGGGACGTCTGGACGACGTTGTAGACGTCACGGGAGAAGATGAAGCTGGTGTTGAGCGCGATCGAGGAGCCCGAGCCGGTGGTCGGGGACTGGCCCGCGATGTTCCGCAGACGCGACTCGCCACGACGGTTCGGGACGTCCGACAGGCCCTTGCCCTGGGCGATCCACTGCGCGACCGAGTACGGCATGAGCTGGTTGGCGGCGGTGATCGCCGTGCCGTCGTGCTCCTGGACGCTGCCGTTGACGCAGGCACCCGGAGTGGTGACACCGATGGAGTCCAGCCAGTACTGACGGGTGCCCGAGCCGGCCTGCGGCAGCAGCGGCGCCACCGTGTGCACGCCCGTCGCGTCCGTGTAGGTGCAGTTGGTGTAGATGCTCTTCAGCTGCGCCACCGTCAGGTCGGACGGCACGGTGCTGCCGAGGTCCGTGGCGTAGGTGACCGCGTCACGGGCGAACGGGACGTAGGTGAGGTCGGTGCCGGGCACGCTGGCCTTCGGACCGCGCGAGGAGCGGGCGATGTCGATGCAGGTGGAGCCGCCGTTGGTGATGTCCTCGGACAGCCGGGCGATGCCGTTGCTGGAGCCGTTGGTCTGGGCGCGGGTGTACTGGCAGTCCGCCGCCGCCTTGGTCTTGTACGGGTCGGTGCCACCGGTCGGCGTGACGGCGTCCCAGGACGCGATGATCTTCGCGCCGGTGGAGTCCACGACAGCGGTGCCGTTGGCGAGGCCGTTCACGACGTACTGCGTGGTGTCCGAGCCGACCGCGGCCAGGGTGCGGTAGTCGGTCGACGAGGACGGGTCCGCCGAAGCCGGGGCGGCGAGGATGCCGAGACCGAGGACCGCGGTACCGACGGCGGCACCGACCTTGGCGTAAGACTTGACGTTCACTTCTGAACCCCTTGGTTTCTGGATTTCCGAAGACTGGACGTTCAAGCTGAATCCGGATTTTCGTGCTGCCGACCCGTCGGCCGGCCACCGCATACATTTCCAGAATGTCGCGCCGTGACCAACAAATTCCCAACGAGGGAAAGGTTACGGGAAGGCTTCCTAGGTGTCTCCTAGGGAGTCCGCCGTTGCGCATAGCGAAGCATTACAGGGCCTGCAAGACCTGATGCTCCACCCAAAAAGAGCACGGCCAGAAGTACCCAGCGGATAACACCGAGGATGTCGCCCGGTGTTATTCCTGGTTTGGCTTGGCCGATATTCTGTTGCGGCCCTGACGAAGGGGGCGCCGAGCCGTTCGCGGCGGCTGCCCCGGACGACGGCCCGCCGGTGTCGCCGGACCCGGTCCCGCCCGCGCCGCTCCCGCCGCCGGCCACGCCGGAGTCGGTCCCTCCGCTGCCGGCCCCGCCGGTGAGTCCCCCTGAACCGTTCGCGTTCGGTTCGTCGGTCGAGGTACCGCTTCCGGGGTCACCGCGCTCCAGGTCGTCGGCGGCGGTCTCGGCCTGCTTGCGCAGCTTGGCCGACAACGGCGCGTAGCCGGGGGGAAGTTGGCCGACCGCCCGGCCCTGCGTCTGGCCCGGTCCGGCGGCGTACCGGATGAAGTCGGCGTACGCCTTGCGGTCCTTGGCGCCCTGGTCCACCGAGGCCGCGGCGTAGGTCACGGCGGTCAGCGGATACGCCTGGCCCTTGGCCCGTGCCGGATCCGGCGTGAGCACGCTGGAGTTGTCCGGCGACGGCCGCATGGCGCCGACGCCCGCCTGCAGCGTGCCGGCCGACGGCTTCACGAATGTCCCGTCCGCGTTGCGCAGCGCCGCGGTCTGCAACCCGTACCGCGCGGCCGAAGCGGCATCGACGATCGCTATGGCACATTGCCTGCCCGGCACCGGGGCCTGGTTGGCCAGCTTGGCCGGCACCTCACCGTTCCTGGCCACGTAGTTGATGGTGCGGCCGTTGTTGCCTCGTCGGGTTTTGACGGCTCCGTCGTGCAGGTCGAGCGTGTAGGGGTCCAGGTCCAGGATCGTGTACTCCACGGAGTCGTTGAAGTCATTGCCGATGGCGGTCGCCACGGTCGGATCCGACTTGGGATAGTCGGCCGGGGACGCGTTGCTCGCGAGGTCCAGCTCCTTGTAGTGGCGATTCACCACCATGCCCCAGGGGTCCGCCTTCCCGGCGAGGAATTCCCTGGCCTCCTTGTCCGACTTGAGCCAGTCCCAGATGACCCGCGTGGTGTCGGAGTCGCCCTGCGGAACCATGAGACTCAGCGGCTCTGTCTGGGAATCCAGGTCGGCGTAGTCCGGATTGAGGTCCAGGAATTCTGGGTCCTTGGTGTAGTTCAGCGGATTGTTTTTGAGGTACTCGGGCGGGGCCGGCTCACCGGGCGGGCAGGGCTGAGGATTGCAGTTGGTCGCATAAGGGACGTCACGCACATACGAATGAGTGAGCATCTTGGCCACGAGCCGAGGAGTCAGCTTCATTTCCTGCATCATCCCGGACGGGCCTTCGACGAAGAACGCGATCACGAGCCCGGACACCGCGACCGGCGCATGGACGACACGCGCTCCCTCTCCCGTCCGGGGCACCGGATCGACGGTGACACCCATGGCGGGCGCGTCCTCGGTCGCGCCCAGCACCTCGTTCCTGGCGGCGTCCTCGGGCCCGCGGTTGAAGGTGAAGGTGCTCCCCGTGGCGGTGCACAGCTTGGGGGCCCAGGACGAGACGGCGTCGTCCGCGAGTTCGGAGCCGGGTACGGCCCGCTCGGCCTGGCCCTCCGGGCAGAACTCGTCGACCGGCTGGAAGTCCAGCCGGAAGACGATCCGCTGCGCCCAGTTCGTCGCGGACAGCGGCGAGGAGACGAGCTTGTCACTGCCGGTGACCACATTGCCGCTCGGCTCGTGGGTGCCCCGCGGCACGACCACCAGCCAGCAGGGGCGCGGGGCGGGAGTACTGCCGGAGGGCGCCGTGTTCACGCCGCAGCCGAGGTAGTCCGCCTGCACCCCGTCCTGCACCTCGAACTCCGTCTCGCCGGTGCCGTTGGCGAAGGTCCGTACGGCCTTCTGCTCGTTGCTGTCCAGCAGGCCGAAGTAGGTGTAGTCGTGGGACGACGTGGTGGGCGGCTCGCCGTTGGCCGGGCGGAAGGGGACGAAGGGGAACGAGCCCGTGTACTTCTCGTCCTCCTCGGGGTCGTCCTCGCTGCCCGAGGCTGTCCCGGTCCCATGGCGCACGATCCGGCCGCTCCCCGCCCCCACCGTGGTGCCCGCGCCGAAGACGCACTGCTCCCGGTCGGGACCGGACGGATCGTCGCCCCAGCACTGCATGATCTGCAGGTAGTTGCGGTTGAACGAACCCTCCGTCTCCGTGGGTGCCCCGCCCTTCCAGCTCACCCGCACGCTCTGGGAGTGCAGGTTCTTCGTCTGGTGGACGGTCACCTTCAGGTCGGAGAAGTCGTCGTACTTGCCCTTCGTCCCCGGCTTCGTCACCGCGGAGTTCTCGTTGTCCGCCGCCACGGCGGGCGTCGTCGCCGGCGGCACCGGCAGCAACGCCACCACGAGTCCGGCCAGCAGACAGCCCACGGCCACGAGGATGCGCGGCCGGGGCCGCCCCGTCAGCAGCTCGGTCATGCCGCACCGCCCTTGCGGCGCGCCCGGTTGGCCATCGCCCGCGCGACGACCGGTGGCCCGACGACGACGCCGACGAGCAGCGCGGCCGACAGCGCCATCAGCGCCGTACGCAGGCCGAGGGCGTCGTCCGCGCCCAGCGAGACCGGGCTGGCGGCGACGGAGGCGTCGCCGGTGGACTGGCCGTCGCCGAGGACCTGACCGGTGTCGGGGTCGACGGCCGTGCCGCCGCCCGTGCCGCCCGTGCCACCGGTGCTGCCCGCCGTACCGCCGCCGGAGGAGCCGCCCGTCGAGCCTCCCGGGCCCGTACCGCCCGAGCCGTCTGAGCCGCCCGTCGAGCCTCCCGAGCCGCCTGTCGAGCCGGAACCGCCCGAGCCGGAGCCGCCGCCCGAGCCGGACCCGCCGGAACCGCCGTTGCTGACCGGCGTGGGGGTCTTGGCGCCACCGGTTCCGGTGGCGCACTGGTCCGAGCCCTTCTTGTCACACGCCTGCGGGTAGGGGGCGTTCTGGATCAGGAGGTTCTTGCCGCCGGAGAAGGTCGGGTTGTTGCACTTGTTGATGTCGATGCTCTCGCGCACGGCACCCGGGATCTTCCGCGTCTGGTCCATGGCGGCTTCCACCAGGTTCTTCGGCAGCGGCGAGTAACCGAGCCGGTCGGCCTGTTGCTGGCCTTCGCAGAGGAAGTAGTTGTTGAAGGCGCTGAGCGTCTTCCCCTTGGCCTTGGTGAAGCCGCTCTCCTCCTTGGTCGGGATGATCATGTAGCTGTAGCTGGAGAGCGGGTAGGTGCGCTTGTCCCCGAAGGTGTAGACGTTGTCGAGCTTCTGGGTCAGGTAGTTCGCGGAGCGCGGGTCATTGTTGATCTCGGCCTTGGTCAGGGCGACCGCCACGCTGGAGGCGGTCGGTTCGACGTAGTAGCCGGAGTGGTTGAGGACCTTGGTGACCGGGAATCCCGCGTTCCTGGCGTACGAGTACTCGACGTAGGTGATGGCGCCCTCGGCCTGGGACTGCTTGACGTAGCCCGCCACGCCGAGCGACTGGGACTGGGCGACGAAGCCGGAGCCGGGGATCACCGGGAAATACGACGTCAGACCGCACGGCGTCGACTTGCCCGCCCGGCGGCAGTAGTCGTTCCACAGGGAGCCGTACTCCTTGGACATCCACAGCGTGAACTGCGCGGTCGTACCGGAGCCGTCGGAGCGGACCACCGGGACGATCCGGCGGGCCGGCAGGTTCAGCCGGGGGTTGTCCGCCTTGATCTCCGGCGCGTTCCACATCGTCAGCCTGCCGGTGAAGATCTTGGTCAGAACCTCGCCCGACAGCCGGAGGTTGGTGACCTGCCGGCCGCCGATCTTCAGGTTGTACATGAACGACGTACCACCGGCCACGATCGGCATGTAGGCGTACTTGCGCGTGGGCGGCGGGTCCGACTGGCCGAGGTCGTTGAGACCGTAGGGGATCTCGGACACACCGAAGTCGGAGGTGCCGTTCTTGAACTGCTGACGGCCGACCGACGAGCCGACCGCCGAGTAGTTCACCGTCATGCCCTGCTGGCGGACGTTGCGGCGCCACTGCTCGATCGCGTTGGAGCTCCAGGTCGAACCGGAGCCGCTGATCTTGGTGTAGGTGTCCGCGAAGGCGTTCGGCGGATGGGCGGCGATCAGCGCGCAGACCATGGCGACGAGCAGCGCCAGCGCCTGGTACACGCGCGTAGCGCGCGGACGACGACGGACAAGTGCGGGTATCACGGAGTGCTCCTCGTCGGTGCGGGTCTGTCTGACGGCTGGTCGGCGGGGCCGTACGCCGTGAAGCGCTTCGCGTCCCGGCGGGAGGCCCTGACGCGGCGGTGCTCCTGACGACGGGTCAGCCGGCCCGGTCCGCGTCCGCCGATGATGCGGGCGATGACGAACAGGACGAGCACCAGCACCAGGAGCACCGCCGCGGTGCCGAAGCCGCGGGCGATGTAGGTGGGTTCAGGGGACTTGACGAGTTCGAAGGTCGCGAGCGGCAGCGACACCATCGGGCCGTGCAGCGGGTCGGCGTTCAGCTCCGCGGTGTAACCGGCGGTCAGCAGGACCGGCGAGGTCTCGCCCACGCCACGGGCCGTGCCCAGGATGATCGCCGTGGTCAGTCCGGACCGGGAGGTGGGCAGCACGACGTGCCACACCGTGCGCCAGCGCGAGGTGCCGAGGGCGTACGACGCCTCCCGCAGCGTGCCCGGGACCAGCCGGATCACCACGTCCGACGCGCGGATGACGATCGGCAGCATCATCACGCAGATCGCCAGCGCGGCGGCGAGGCCGGAGCGGTCGAAGCCCAGCGCCAGGATGAAGGTCGCGTAGATGAACAGGCCGGCGACGATGGACGGCAGGGCCGTCATCGCCTCGACCATGGTGCGCACGAAGCGGCTGAAGGTCCCCGGGACCTCGTTCAGGAAGACCGCGCACACCAGCCCGGCCGGGATGCAGATCAGCAGGGCGATGGAGATCTGCCAGAGCGTGCCGACGATCGCGTGCAGGATGCCGCCGACGTCGAGCGGTTCGATCGGGCCCGCGTCGGCCATCGACTCGGTGTAGAAGTTCAGGTGCGGCAGCGCGTCGCGGCCTTCGTAGAGGGTGTAGACGACCACGAACGCCAGCACGGCGAGCATCACCACGCCGAGGCTCTGCACGACGGCGGCGGCCACCCGGTCGCGCACCGCGGGCCCGTCCTCGTCGAAGGAGACCAGCAGCGCGTACAGGCCGATGAAGAGCAGGTAGGCGACGACGATGAAGCCCAGGACGCCGTTGAAGGGCAGCAGCCGGTCGAACATCAGCCAGGTGACGCAGAGGGACGCGGCGCCGGCGCCGAGCATGGCGTACTCGTCGGTGGCGCGCAGCGTGGACAGGTTGCGGCGTGACTCGGTGAGCGTCCTGCGGCGCGCGGGCAGGGTGGTGCCCGCCGTCGGCGGCTCGGGCGGCCCCGCCGGGTTCGGCTGCGGCCCCTGGTCGCCGGGCGGGCTCTGTGCGGTGGTGACGGTCATCGGGCTCGGTCTCCTCAGGAGTCGCTCGCCGCGCCGGAACGGCTGCGGGCGACGATCGACGACGCGGCGAAGTTGACGACGAGGGTCAGCAGGAAGAGCGCGAGGCCCGCGGCCATCAGCGCCGACATGCCGATGGGGCTTGCCTCGCCGTAGCGCAGGGCGATCAGCGAGGAGACCGTGCTCGTGCCGTTCTGCAGGATGTGCGGCTGGATCACGAACACCGGCGAGATGATCAGGTAGACGGCGATGGTCTCGCCGAGCGCCCGGCCAAGGCCCAGCATGGTGCCGCCGATCATGCCGCCCTTGCCGAAGGGCAGGACGACGCTGCGGATCATGCCCCAGCGGTTCGCGCCGAGCGCGTACGCGCCCTCCCGCTCGCCGACCGGGGCCTGCGAGAACACCTCCCGCATCACCGAGCAGATGATCGGCGCGACCATCAGGGACACGACCATGCCGGCGATGAAGGTGGAGGAGGTGTAGACGGTGGCGGTGGCGAGCGGGTCGCGCGGGTCGGCGCCGTCGACCTCGAAGAGGGGGATCCAGCCGAAGTACGTGGCGAGCCAGCGGGACAGGCTGACGACATGGCCCTGGAAGAAGAACAGCCCCCACAGTCCGTAGACCACCGAGGGCACGGCGGCCATCAGGTCCACGATGCTGATGAGGGTCTGCCGGATTCTCGGCGGGGCGTACTCGGAGATGTACAGCGCGGTGCCGAGCGCCATCGGGACCGCGAACGCGATGGCGACGAGCGCGACGAGGATCGTGCCGACGAGCACGGCGGCGATGCCGAAGTTGCCGCCTTCGGGCTCCCAGGTCTCGGTGGTGATGAAGCCCCACTTCGCGACCGAGAGCGCCTGCCAGGCCCGGTACGTCAGAAAGCCGCCGACGAGCAGCATGATGGCGAGCACCAGGGTGCCGCCCCCGCGCAGCACACCCCGGAACAGACGGTCGGCCACCCCGGGATCGGCGTACAGGCGTCTGGGAGGGTCGTCCGCCGGGGCCACAGGTCGCTCATACAGTCGCGTCGTCACATGTGCCGACGCTCCTGAGGCCCAGTGGACTTCTGCGCACACAAAGGTGAACGAGGCATCCCTAACAGGCAACTTCCGGGTTTGACGTGAACGCGGCGATGTGAAGACACGAAGGAGTCCGGACCCGCCGGTGCGGCGGGTCCGGACTCCCTCGTGCGCTGGTGAACTGTGAAGCCGACGGCCGGTCGGGTCAGTGCGCGTCCTCCCACGCGATCATCCCGGCCGAGCCCAGGTCGGCCAGGAGCGCCCGGAAGCGTTCGTAGGCGGCCTGGCAGGTCGAGTGCCGCTCGTAGGCACGCGACGACACGGCCAGGGCGCCGCCGGCCGGGTCCCGCAGCCGCCAGACCCAGCCGTTCCCCTCAGAGGTGTGGTGCACACCCCCGGCTAATCCCGCCACGGTGGCGCACATCTGCTCGAACGCCGCCCGGCACTCCTCGTAACTGCGGTACGTCAGGGCCGCCACGGCGATCACCCGCCCGTTCGTGGCCGTGAGCCGCCACAGGTAACTTCCGTCTGCGGATATGTCTATCTGACAGCGCGTGCCGGGTACGGCCGCGCCCCCCTGTCTTGCCGCCATCCATCCCCACCCCTGCGGTTCCCGACGTCAGGAAGGCCGCACGGTGCGACGACGGATCGTCATTCGTGCGGCATCCGCAGAGTAGTGAGACGCGATTGACAACGATTGCCCTGTCTTTACCGTACCCGGCATGCTTCATCGGAAAGTTGCCCCTCGTTCACATGGCTGCCGTACGGCGACCGTGAGCCGTGGGCGACGGCTCCGCCGCGGCGGCGGCCGGGGCCCGGTACGCGTAGGTGGTCGCCAGGTCCGCTGAAATTCCAGTCGAATTTCCCCTTCGGTTTTCCATGGAATCGGCGCACCCGATATTCGCCCGCACTTCTTCGGCGGAAAAATGGCGATGTCCTTCACTCCGCCGCCAAAAACGTTCCTGAATCTCCACAAAGTCAGTACGCTGCAGGCGTCAATTCAGGCCCGCCGACCGGAAATTGGCGGTCCTTGGCGTACGACTTGAGGAATTCGCATGCGCATTTACTCTGCCGCCCTCGCCGCCTGCGGCGTCGTGGCCCTGTCCGCCCTCGCCGTTCCGGCCGCGCACGCTGACGAGACGTTCGGCGACACCGACATCACCGGCGTCGTCGTCAACAGCGGTGACCCCGTCGTCCTCGGCACGAGCGCGAGAACCGTCACCGTGAAGGTCACCGCGACCGACCCGTCCGGCTTCGAGCAGATCAACGCCACGCTCTACCACGGCTCGTACACCAGCCAGGACAGCACGGTTCCGGCGACCGCGGCCTGCGGTCCGACCACTGCCGCGACCAGCACCTGCACCCTCACCTTCACCCTCACCCCGGGCAGCGCACCGGCCGACGGCTCCCTGGCGGGCGCCTGGAGCGTCAGCGCCTACGCGATCGCCGCCGACGGCGACGCCGAGTTCCTGGAGAAGGCCGCCGGCTTCGACCTGCGGCGCGACACCCACGTCGGCGTCGACGCCCCGGACCGGGTCAAGTGGGGCAGGACCCTCACGGTCACCGGCGGCGTGCAGAACGCGGACTGGGCGACCGGCACCTACGCCGCCGCGGCGGCCGGCCGGCCCGTGCAGCTGCAGTTCCGCCTCAAGGGCTGCACCACGTACACCACCCTCAAGACCGTCAACACCGCCGCCGACGGCACGGTGTCCGCCACCGTCCGCGCGTTCGCCGACGGCGACTACCGCTGGTCCTACGCCGGCACCCCCGACACCGCACCCGCCGTCTCCAAGGCCGAATTCGTCGACGTCCGCTGACCTCTCGGCACCACCGGTGCCGGCCACCCCCACGGGCGGCCGGCACCCTGCCCCAAGCAGACCCGCAGAGGCCCCCTACGGTTCGACAGCGCCCCCAAAGGGGCGCGGGGCCGTATCAACATGCGGCTCCGCCGCGCGAGCGCGCCCAACCACAACGAAGCCGCAGCCAACCCACGACGGGCCGCCCCCCAAAGGGGCGCGGGCTGTATCAACATGCGGCTCCGCCGAGCGAGCGCGCCCAACCACAACGAAGCCGCAGCCAACCCACGACGGGTCCCGCCCCAAAGGGGCGCGGGGAACTGCGCGACCAGCCACGACGAAGCCGCAGCCAACCGACGGCAGCCCGCGCCCCCAAAAGGCCGGGGCTGTATCGACATGCGGCTCCGCCGCGCGAGCGCGCCCAGCCACGACACCACCGACCGCACAGCCCGCCACACACGGCAAAGCGCGCCGCCAGCGCCGTCACCCCACCGCGAGCAGGATCACCAGCAGCACCGCACCGGCCACCGCCGGCACCACAACCTCATACGCCCACCGCACCACGACGTCACCCTGCGCAGCCTCCGCCGGCCCCCGCCGCTCCAGCACCTCCCGCAGATCCTCCACGACCTGATCCCCCTCAGCCCGCCCCACAACGGAGGCCCCCGTGCCCGGCCCGCCGGACCGGCCACCGCCGTCGCGCGTCGCGGCCTCGGACCGGGCCTGCCGCCGGGCGGCCCTCTTGCGGGCCCGCAGCGAGACCGGGACGGCCCACAGCTGGTACTTGGTGCCGGACTTCGCGACGACCTCGTTCGAGTAGCCGGAGCGCAGCTCGGCGATCTCGCCCCAGGGCAGGGTGATCACCCGGAACGGGTTGCGCACCCGCAGCCGGTCCTCGCCCGCGTACACGGCCGGGCGCAGGGTGAAGGCGACCACCAGCGGCACCACGAGGATCATGGTGGCGAGGGCCAGCCAGGGGGTCCGGCCATGCCCGTTGAACAGCGCGTCGAAGCCGAGCCACAGGATGATGGCGAGCATCACCACCCCGCCGCCGATCGCCGCGGACGACCGGTGCACCCGGTCCTTGGCGGTGGGCACCGTCGGCTGCGGCTCGGATGGCTGGTGGTCCGGGGTCGTCATGGCACCGATTCTGCCCGACGCCGCCGGCGTCGCTCATCCGCGGTACCGGGGCGGAGGCGGGGCCACGGCCCGGGTGCGGGCCGGTTCCGGGGGCTGTACAGCCGCTACGCGCGTAGATATGCTCGTCTGGTGACCATGCCCACCTCTGCTCCCACAGCGCAGGCTCTCGCCGACGTGACCGCGTCCGACAGCACGCTGCGCCGCTTCCTGCACGGGCTGCCCGGCGTCGACGCGGTCGGCCTGGAGGCGCGCGCCGCCTCGCTCGGCACCCGTTCCATCAAGACCACCGCGAAGGCGTACGCCATCGACCTCGCCATCTCGATGGTCGACCTGACGACGCTGGAAGGCGCGGACACCCCGGGCAAGGTCCGGGCGCTCGGCGCCAAGGCGGTCCACCCGGACCCGACGGACCGTACGGTCCCGACGACCGCGGCCGTCTGCGTCTACCCCGACATGGTGGCCGTGGCCAAGGAGGCCGTCGCCGGCTCCGGCGTCAAGGTCGCCTCGGTCGCCACCGCCTTCCCGGCCGGCCGTGCGGCGCTCGACGTCAAGCTGGCCGACGTCCGCGAGGCCGTCACCGCGGGCGCCGACGAGATCGACATGGTCATCGACCGGGGGGCGTTCCTCGCCGGGAAGTACCTGAAGGTGTACGACGAGATCGTCGCGGTGAAGGCGGCCTGCGGGACGTCCGCCCGGCTGAAGGTCATCTTCGAGACGGGCGAGTTGTCGACGTACGACAACATCCGGCGGGCGAGCTGGCTCGGCATGCTGGCCGGGGCCGACTTCATCAAGACGTCGACGGGCAAGGTCGCGGTGAACGCGACCCCGGCCAACACCCTGCTGATGCTGGAGGCGGTGCGCGACTTCCGGGCCCAGACCGGTGTGCAGGTCGGCGTGAAGCCCGCCGGCGGCATCCGCACCAGCAAGGACGCGATCAAGTTCCTCGTCCTGGTCAACGAGACCGCCGGTGCCGACTGGCTGGACAACCACTGGTTCCGCTTCGGCGCGTCCTCGCTCCTGAACGATCTGCTGATGCAGCGTCAGAAGCTGGCCACCGGCCGCTACTCCGGCCCCGACTACGTAACGGTGGACTGACCCATGGCATTCGAGTACGCTCCCGCGCCCGAGTCGCGCGCGATCGTCGACATCGCCCCGTCGTACGGCCTCTTCATCGACGGCGAGTTCACCGAGAGCGCGGGCGGGGACCTCGCCAAGACGGTCTCCCCCTCCACCGAGGAAGTGCTCAGCGAGTACACCCAGGCCACCGCCGAGGACGTCGACCGGGCGGTGCGGGCCGCCCGCAAGGCGTTCGAGAAGTGGTCGGCGCTGCCCGGTGCCGAGCGCGCCAAGTACCTCTTCCGCATCGCGCGCATCATCCAGGAACGCAGCCGCGAGCTGGCGGTCCTGGAGACGCTGGACAACGGCAAGCCCATCAAGGAGACGCGCGACGCGGACCTCCCCCTGGTCGCCGCGCACTTCTTCTACTACGCGGGCTGGGCGGACAAGCTGGACCACGCCGGTTTCGGTCCGTCGCCGAGGCCGCTGGGCGTGGCAGGGCAGGTCATCCCCTGGAACTTCCCGCTGCTGATGCTGGCGTGGAAGATCGCCCCGGCGCTCGCCACCGGCAACACCGTGGTGCTCAAGCCCGCCGAGACGACCCCGCTGTCCGCGCTGTTCTTCGCGGACATCTGCCGTCAGGCGGGCCTGCCCGCGGGTGTCGTGAACATCGTCACCGGCGACGGCCGCACCGGCGCGGCCCTCGTCGCGCACCCCGGCGTCGACAAGGTGGCCTTCACCGGCTCCACGTCCGTCGGCAAGGAGATCGCCCGCACGGTCGCGGGCACCCGTAAGAAGCTCACCCTCGAACTCGGCGGCAAGGGCGCGAACATCGTCTTCGACGACGCCCCCGTCGACCAGGCGGTCGAGGGCATCGTCACCGGTATCTTCTTCAACCAGGGCCAGGTCTGCTGCGCGGGCAGCCGGCTGCTGGTGCAGGAGTCGATCCACGACGAGCTGCTGGAGTCCCTGAAGCGCCGCCTGTCGACGCTGCGTCTCGGCGACCCGCTCGACAAGAACACCGACATCGGCGCGATCAACTCCGCCGAGCAATTGGCCCGGATCACCGCGCTGGCCGAGCGGGGCGAGGCGGAGGGCGCCGAGCGCTGGTCCCCGGCCTGCGAACTCCCCTCGTCGGGCTACTGGTTCGCCCCGACGCTCTTCACGAACGTCACCCAGGCGCACACCATCGCGCGCGAGGAGATCTTCGGCCCGGTGCTGTCGGTCCTCACCTTCCGCACCCCGGAGGAGGCCGTCGCCAAGGCCAACAACACGCCGTACGGCCTGTCGGCGGGCATCTGGACGGAGAAGGGTTCGCGGATCCTGGCGGTCGCGAACCGGCTCCGGGCGGGTGTCGTGTGGTCCAACACGTTCAACAAGTTCGACCCGACCTCGCCGTTCGGCGGCTACAAGGAGTCGGGCTTCGGCCGCGAGGGCGGCCGCCACGGCCTGGAGGCGTACCTCGATGTCTGACGAACGACTGTCCGTCTTCAAGACCTACAAGCTGTACGTGGGCGGCAAGTTCCCGCGTTCCGAGAGCGGCCGGGTGTACGAGGTGACCGACTCGAAGGGCAAGTGGCTGGCGAACGCGCCCCTTTCCTCCCGCAAGGACGCCAGGGACGCGGTGGTCGCCGCCCGCAAGGCGTTCGGCGGCTGGTCGGGCGCGACGGCGTACAACCGGGGCCAGGTCCTCTACCGGGTCGCGGAGATGCTGGAGGGCCGGCGAGGGCAGTTCGTGCGCGAGGTCGCCGACGCCGAGGGCCTGTCGAAGGCCAGGGCGAGCGCCGTGGTGGACGCGGCCGTCGACCGCTGGGTGTGGTACGCGGGCTGGACCGACAAGATCGCCCAGGTGGTGGGCGGCGGCAATCCGGTCGCGGGCCCGTTCTTCAACCTGTCCTCCCCCGAGCCGACGGGCGTGGTCGCCGTCGTGGCCCCGCAGGAGTCGTCCTTCCTGGGCCTGGTGTCGGTGCTCGCCCCGGTGATCGCGACCGGCAACACGGCCGTGGTGGTGGCCTCCGAGAGGTCCCCTCTCCCGGCGCTCTCCCTCGCCGAGGTGCTGGCCACCTCGGACGTACCGGGCGGTGTCGTCAACGTGCTCTCCGGCCGTACGGCGGAGATCGCCGCGCCGCTGGCCGCGCACCAGGACGTCAACGCGATCGACCTCGCGGGCGCGGACGAGGCGCTGGCGAAGGAACTGGAGATCGCGGCGGCCGACAATCTGAAGCGCGTCCTTCGTCCACAGCCTGTGGATTACTTCGAGACGCCGGGAACCGAGCGGCTGACGGCGTTCTTGGAGACGAAGACGGTGTGGCACCCGACGGGTGCGCTGGGCGCGGCCGGTTCGTCGTACTGACGCGGCCCCGACGGGGTTGCTGACGAGGTCCAGCGGGTTGCCCACCGGATCCCGGTCATTGACGGGGTCCCGGCGGGGAACTGCCGTGGTTCGCCGGCCGCGGGGCGTCCGTGGCCGGTCACGCGGTTCCCCACAGGGACTTCCGCGGGCGCCTCAGCGGCTCAGCGCTCCGAGGAGTTGCCCGGCCATGGGCAGGCTGCCCAGCGACTCCGCCTCGGCGATCGGGGCGGTCAGCGCCCTGGAGGTCACCGGCTTGAAGTCGGCGAGCTGGGTGCCGACGCCGTTGTCGAGGGGGTCGACGCCGGTGCCCGCCAGCGGGTTGGGCTTGAGATCGGCGATCGGGCCGGTGACGTAGCCGACCGAGCCGGTGAGGGCCGCCAGTCCCGTCTGCGGGTCGACGTGGCCGAGCGAGGTCGGCCGGAGGGGCACCTCCGCGACCGGTTCGGTGGCCGCGGACGCCGTCGCGGCGCCCGCGCCCAGGGCCGCCGAGGCGGTCGCGAGGGCGATCAGCGCGCGCTGCGCGGTGCGGTGCCGGGAGGAGCTGTGTCGGGCCGTCATGGGTGCCGCCTTCTGGTGCGCGGGGTAATCATGTCGACACGAAGGGTAGTTGAGGCGTGACGTGTGTTCCAAAGCCGACCCGCGGGGTCGGCAGGGGCGGCGCCATGCGTCAAACTGGTGTTCCGTGAGCATTCATCCCCCGTCTTCCGCCCGTGTGGTGCTGCTGTGCGGCCCCTCGGGTTCCGGCAAGTCCCTCGTCGCCGCACGTTCCGGGCTGCCCGTGCTGCGCCTCGACGACTTCTACAAGGAGGGTGACGACCCGACGCTGCCGCTGGTGGCGGGGAGTTCGGACATCGACTGGGACCACCCGGGGTCCTGGGACGCGGACGTCGCCGTCGACGCCATCGCCCGGCTGTGCGCCACGGGGTCGACGACCGTACCGGTGTACGACATCGCGAAGAGCGCCCGTACCGGCGAGGAGGCGCTGCACATCGGGCGTGCCCCGCTGTTCGTGGCGGAGGGCATCTTCGCGGCGGAGATCGTGCCGCGCTGCCGTGAACTGGGCCTGCTGGCAGACGCGTTGTGCCTGAGCCGCGGTGCGCTCACCACCTTCAGGCGGCGCTTTCTGCGGGACCTCTCGGAGGGCCGCAAGTCGGTGCCGTTCCTGCTGCGCCGCGGGGTGCGGCTGATGCGCGCGGAGCGGTCGATCGTCGCCCGCCAGGTGTCGCTGGGCGCGCACGCCTGCGACCGGGACGAGGCGCTGGTCCGGATGGCCGCCGCGGCCGTACGCCGGGTACGGCCGGCCGCACCGCCGCAGGACCACACACCCCCGGCGCAGACCCAGACACCTGCGTAGTCACCGCACGCCGAAGAAACAGGAGAAGCGGGACTGGATGGACCCCCCGGCCCTCCAGTCCCGCCGTTCCCCCGCTGTCCCCCCTGCTACCCGTGGGTCCCCCCGGACTCACGGGCCCCCGTGTTTCCCCGTTCCCCCCGGCCTTCAGGCGACCAGTTCGCCGAAGGCGTTCTCCTCGTCACGGCCGACGCTGAGGACCTCGTCGTCGCGCAGCCGGCGCAGCGAGCGCCAGATGCTGGACTTGACCGTGCCGACACTGATGCCGAGGATGTCCGCGATCTCCGGGTCCGTACGGCCCTCGTAGTAGCGCAGGACCAGCATGGTGCGCTGGAGTTCGGGCAGCCGGGCCAGCGCCTGCCACAGCACGGCGCGCAGTTCGGTGCCGCGCATCGCGTCCGTGTCGCCGGGCGTCTCCGGCAGTTCCTCGGTCGGGTACTCGTTGAGCTTGCGGCGCCGCCAGGCGCTGATGTGCAGATTGGTCATGGTGCGGCGCAGATATCCGCCGACCGCCGCCTTGTCACTGATCCGGTCCCACGCCCGGTACGTCGAGAACAGCGCGCTCTGCAGCAGGTCCTCGGCCTCGAAGCGGTCGCCGGTCAGGTGGTAGGCGGTTGCGTACAGGGAGGCGCGGCGCTCCTGGACGTAGGCGGTGAACGCCGCTTCGGCGTCCGCAGCCTCCGTCGTCGAGCGGCGCTCCCCCGAGTCCTCCCTGTACGCGGTTCCCCCGTGGGCCCCCGTCGCGCTTCCCCCCGTACGCGCGTCAACCACCGACATGTACGCGGTGTGCTGACGCCCGGTGCCGCGGGCGCACCCCCGGCCTCCCCCACGCTCGAACACGCTCGCGTGGGAGGGACTCCCCTCCGCACCGGACTTCTCGGAACCTCGGTTCACGTCGTGCAGACGCGTGACGACCGCGCTGGTGCTCATGCCGTGCAGCGTGTTCATCTCGCGCCCCCTGTCGTGGACTTCGGTGTTCGGTCCTGCTTCCTTGCCTGTGCCGAAAATCTTGCCCGGGTGACTTCATGGCCGTGTCCGCCGACTGTCACAGACCTGTCACAGGGGCCCGGCACAGTTGCGTGACCGGCCGTGCACAGACTGTGGCGGTCTTGGGGTTTCCGGGCGCCGGCGGGCCCCACTGGTCGTCCGGCACCCCCTCCATGGGCCAGAATGAGCCCCGTGCCTTCCCTGTTGCTGATCGAGGACGACGACGCCATCCGTACGGCCCTGGAGCTCTCACTGACGCGCCAGGGACACCGGGTGGCCACCGCTGCCACCGGCGAGGACGGTCTGAAGCTGCTGCGCGAACAGCGACCGGACCTGATCGTGCTGGATGTGATGCTGCCCGGCATCGACGGGTTCGAGGTGTGCCGGCGCATCCGGCGCACGGACCAGTTGCCGATCATTCTGCTGACCGCGCGCAGCGACGACATCGACGTGGTGGTCGGCCTCGAGTCGGGCGCCGACGACTATGTCGTCAAGCCGGTGCAGGGCCGCGTCCTGGACGCCCGGATCCGTGCCGTGCTGCGTCGCGGGGAGCGGGAGGCCAGCGACTCGGCGACGTTCGGGAGCCTCGTCATCGACCGCTCGGCGATGACCGTGACCAAGAACGGCGAGGACCTTCAGCTCACCCCGACCGAGCTGCGGCTGCTGCTGGAGCTGAGCCGGCGGCCCGGTCAGGCGCTGTCCCGGCAGCAGTTGCTGCGGCTGGTCTGGGAACACGACTACCTCGGTGACTCACGGCTGGTGGACGCGTGCGTCCAGCGGCTGCGCGCCAAGGTCGAGGACGTACCGTCGTCGCCGACGCTGATCCGAACCGTCCGTGGTGTCGGCTACCGCCTGGACGCTCCTCAGTGACGAAGGCGCAAGGGGGGTTCCGCGGCTGGGCCGCGGGTCGCAAGGGAGTCCTGTCACGGCTGCGCTTCACCAGTCTGCGGCTGCGGCTCGTGGTGGTGTTCGGGCTGGTCGCGCTGACGGCCGCGGTGTCCGCCTCGGGCATCGCCTACTGGCTCAACCGGGAGGCCGTGCTCACCCGGGCCCAGGACGCGGCGCTGCGCGACTTCAAGCAGGAGATGCAGAACCGGGCGAGCGCGCTGCCCGTGCATCCCACCCAGGACGAACTCCAGCGCACGGCGGGGCAGATGGCGGGCAGCAGCCAGCGCTTCAGCGTGCTGCTGGTCGGCCAGGACGCGGGCGGCCGTACGGTGTACGGCACCTCGGGCGGGCTCAGCGGGTTCGCGCTGGAGGACGTCCCCCGGTCGCTGCGGGCCGCCGTGGACAAACGGCAGCCGGTGGGCGACGGCAACAAGTCCGCGTACCACCTGTACTGGCAGCGGGTCGTCGAGCACGGCAACCCGTATCTGGTGGCCGGCACGAAGGTGATCGGCGGCGGCCCGACCGGTTACATGCTCAAGTCGCTGGAACCCGAGGCGAAGGACCTCAACTCCCTCGCCTGGTCGCTGGGCATCGCCACGGGTCTCGCGCTGATCGGCTCCGCGCTGCTCGCGCAGGCCGCCGCGACGACCGTGCTGAAGCCGGTGCACCGGCTGGGCGTGGCCGCCCGGCGGCTCGGCGAGGGCAGGCTCGACACCCGGCTGCGGGTGTCCGGCACCGACGAACTCGCCGATCTCTCCCGGACGTTCAACAACGCGGCCGAGGCGCTGGAGAAACGGGTCGCCGACATGGCCGCCCGCGACGAGGCGTCCCGGCGCTTCGTCGCGGACATGAGCCACGAGCTGCGCACGCCGCTGACCGCCATCACCGCCGTGACCGAGGTGCTGGAGGAGGAGCTGGACTCGGATGCCGGGAGCATGGACCCGATGATCGAGCCCGCGGTGCGGCTGGTGGTGAGCGAGACACGGCGGCTGAACGACCTGGTCGAGAACCTGATGGAGGTCACACGCTTCGACGCGGGCACCGCCCGGCTGGTCCTGGACGACGTGGACCTCGCCGACCAGATCACCGCCTGTATCGACGCCCGTGCCTGGCTGGACGCGGTGGAGCTGGATGCCGAGCGCGGCATCCACGCCCGTCTCGACCCGCGCCGCCTCGACGTGATCCTCGCCAACCTGATCGGCAACGCGCTCAAGCACGGCGGCTCGCCGGTGCGGGTCTCGGTGCGGGTGGCCGGCGAAGAGGGTTCGCAGATCGTCATCGCCGTCCGCGACCACGGGCCCGGCATTCCCGAGGACGTCCTGCCGCACGTCTTCGACCGCTTCTACAAGGCCAGCGCCTCCCGCCCGCGCTCCGACGGCAGCGGCCTCGGCCTGTCCATCGCCCTGGAGAACGCGCACATCCACGGCGGCGAGATCACCGCCGCCAACTCGGCCGAGGGCGGCGCGGTGTTCACGCTGCGGCTGCCCCGGGACGCCGCCAAGCTGACGGAGCCGGCCGACGAGACCGGTCCTGCCGCCGACGCCGGTGAAGGCGACGGCAGCGGCGGCCGGGGCGACGACAAGGGGGAGGCGTGATGACCGTACGGCGGCTGCTGGCCGTCCCCGTGCTCGCCGCGCTGCTCGCCGGCTGCGGGATCCGGGCCACGGAGGTGCCGACGGACTTCGGCGGCGCGCCCTCGCGGGTGCCGTGTTCGCTGTCCGAGGCGGACCGGTCGACGCTGGCCACGCAGGGCGGCGTGCCCGTGCAGGTGTTCCTGCTGTGCGGTTCGTCGCTGGTGACCGTGGACCGGACGGTGCACGTCCCGGACGGCACGGCGGACGCCCGGCGGCGGGTGCACGTGGCGCAGGGGCTGCTGGACCAGCTCGCCCGCACGCCCTCCGGCAGCGAGCGGAACGCGGGCTATGCGACGTACGTGCGCGGCGGCATGAGCGTGAGCGGGCCGCGGCCCAAGGACCCCGAGGACACGCTGCGGCTGAGCACGGCCCCGGAACAGCTCACGTCGTACGCGCTCGCCCAGATCGTCTGCACGTTCTCCGACTCGACGGCGGCCGAGGGCGACGGCTCGGTGGTGCTGGGCGGGCCGGGCGGCGAGCCTCCGCGCCGCTACGAGTGCGGCGACGACGTCCGTTCCCGCCCGGGCACCGCCCGGCCGCCGTCCACCACGGTCACAAACGGCTGACGGCCCCTGCCAGGGCAGGGCCGGGGCGGGAGTAGGGCCCGGGGCAGTGGGCTTGCCAGATCCCATAGGCGGACCACACACCTGACGGGCCACCACGGGCGCATGGCCTGGGCGTGTCACACACCCCACGGGCCCACAGCCCGGGCCTGCCCAAAGACCCCGTGGGCGTGTCACACACCCCAATGGCCACCGCACGCCCACCGGCCCAGGGATACGCCCAGATCCGTGGACTTGTCACACACCCGACGAACCACCACAGGCCCACCGCCCAGGCGGGCCCACAGACCCCCATGGGCGTATCACACACCCGACGGGCCACCGGGGGGGGCGACCGGCCCAAGGGATGCGGCATCGGTCCCGTCGATGTGTCGCACGCCTCACGGGCCCGTGCGGGGGCTATCCGGAACCGATCGTGCGCGGGGGCGCGTCTAGGGGGGCGTGCAGCGTCAAGGCTCCATCGGCGGCAGCGCCGCGATCCGCATCCGGGTGACAGGGGGTGTCCTCCTCGTCGCACATCTCACGCTCGTCGCCTGGCTGATGCTGCGCCCGCTGAACGTCCCCTGGGTGATGCCCGCCAACCTGCACCCGCTCGCCGGTATCCGGGCCGATCTGGCACTGGGCTGGCCCGAGGCGGCCCGGCGGATCGGCGAGGGGGTCACCCTGCTCGCGCCGCTGGGCGTGCTGCTGCCGATGGCGCACGGCCGGCTCACCGTCTCCCCGCTCGCCTCCCTGATCCGTACGGCGGCGGCGGGCGCCCTGCTGTCGCTGGGCATCGCCCTGTTGCAGACCGGGGTGCCGGGCCGGGTCGTGGACGTGGACTCACTGCTGCTGAACACGGTGGGTGTGGCGCTGGCGCACCTCGCCGTGGTTCCCGCGGGCCGCTCCTGGCTCCGCCGCAGGGGTGAGCGCGTACGGCGCGCGCCCCTCCACCAGGAGGAAGCGGCTCAGGGACGGACCCCGACGATTCCCAGGGTCGGCATCGCACCGTAGAGCGACGCCCCGCCGCCCGCCGCTCCGTACGGTTGCAGTCAGATGGGCAGCCGAGCCCACACACCACCGGTGTCACGTAGAGAAGGAGTGGTGACATGACTGCCCTCGCCCGCCCCACCCATGGCCGCGTGCTCGGCGGAGTGTGCGCAGCGCTGGCACGGCGCTTCGGCACCTCCGCGACGACGATGCGGGTGATCTTCCTGGTCTCCTGCCTGCTGCCGGGCCCGCAGTTCCTGCTCTACCTCGCCCTGTGGATCCTGCTGCCCTCGGAGGAGAAGTCCAGGTCGGCCGCCTGGTAGCCGCCCGACGCGGTCGGCGCGCAAGAACGCCGTCGGAGCGCACCCCGGGAGGAGGGGGTGTGCCCCGACGGCGCGTCGTGGTGTACGGCTCAGCCGAGCGGGATCCCGTTCACCGGCAGGCCGTGCGTGGGCAGGCCCTGCACCGGCAGTCCGCCGAGCAGACCGCCGACAGGAGCGGTCGGGCCCTGGGCGAGCACCTTCTCGGCGGTGGGCTGGGCGGCGGCCAGTCCGGCGCCGACGGCGGACTGCCCCTGGGCGAGCGCCGCACCCGCACCCGGCAGCGCCGTGGCGACGTTCTCGGCCGGCAGCGTCCGGGTGATGCCGTCGAGCGCCTGGGTGGCGTCCGGGACGGCCGGGGCCGCGTCGGCGGCGCCCGCGCCGGCCGCGGCGAAGGCGGCACCGAGGGCGGCGACACCGAGGGTCTTGACAGCAGACTGCTTCATGGGGAATGCGTCCTTGCATGCGATGACGGGGTTCAGCGGTCCCGACCGTAAACACGGCGCACTGCCCGCCGCAAACATCGAAATGCGGACGGATGGTGAAGCCCGCCCGTGTTCCGTGTGCCGCCTCGCGGGTGTATTCAGCCCTCCCGAGCGGCAGAACCGCTGGTGGAAGCGGTCTGCCGGAACAGCCATTCGGATTTCAGCTCCGCGTATCCGGGCTTGACCACGTCATTGATCATGGCCAGTCGTTCATCGAAAGGAATGAACGCTGATTTCATCGCATTGACGGAGAACCACTGCATGTCGTCGAGCGTGTAACCGAATGCCTCGACAAGGTGCTCGAATTCCCGGCTCATGCTGGTGTGCGACATCAGCCGGTTGTCCGTGTTCACGGTGGCCCGGAAGTGCAGTCGGCGCAGCAGCCCGATCGGGTGCTCGGCATAGGAGGCGGCGGCCCCGGTCTGCAGGTTGGAGCTGGGGCACAGTTCCAGCGGGATGCGCTTGTCCCGCACGTACGAGGCGAGCCGTCCGAGCCGCACCGAGCCGTCCTCGTCGACCTCGATGTCGTCGATGATCCGCACCCCGTGTCCGAGCCGGTCGGCGCCGCACCACTGGAGGGCCTGCCAGATGGACGGCAGCCCGAATGCCTCGCCGGCGTGGATGGTGAAGTGGTTGTTCTCGCGCTTGAGGTACTCGAACGCGTCGAGGTGCCGGGTAGGCGGGTAGCCGGCCTCGGCGCCCGCGATGTCGAAGCCGACGACGCCCAGGTCCCGGTAGCGGTTGGCGAGTTCGGCGATCTCCAGGGCGCGGGCGGCGTGCCGCATGGCGGTGAGCAGGGCGCCGACCCGGATGCGGTGGCCGCTCTCCCGGGCCAGCGCCTCGCCCTGCCGGAAGCCCTCGTTGACGGCCTCGACCACCTCTTCCAGGCTCAGCCCGCCCTCCAGGTGCTGCTCGGGGGCGTAGCGCACCTCGGCGTAGACGACGCCGTCGACGGCAAGGTCCTCGGCGCACTCGCGGGCGACGCGGATCAGCGCGTCGCGGGTCTGCATCACGCCCACGGTGTGCGAGAAGGTCTCCAGATACCGTTCCAGGGAGCCGGAGTCGGCGGCCTCACGGAACCAGATGCCGAGTTTGTCGGGGTCGGTCTCGGGAAGTTGGGAGTAGCCGGTGTCCCGGGCGAGGTCGACGACGGTGCCGGGGCGCAGGCCGCCGTCGAGGTGGTCGTGCAGCAGGACCTTGGGGGCCCGGCGGATCTGGTCCGGCGTCGGGACGGTCCCGGTCGGTGCAGTCTGGCTCGTCATTTCCGCACTCTAACTCCTACGCGCGTAGATCGCGGGTCGCGGGCCGCTGTCGATACGCAACGGTGACCGCACGGAAGGGTCGCGTACACCGCTGCTTCTGACACTGTTCTGCCATGGCACAGCAACTGACGCCGATGCGAACGGCCAGGCTGGGAAGGGCAGTCGGCCGGGAGCCGACGGCGGTGAGCGGGGCGGTGCTGGTCCTGCCCGGCGGGGAGGAGGTCTCCGCCCGCAGACCGTCGCCCTTATGGGCGACGGCGTTCGTCCGCGCGCTCGGCCGGACGCTCGCCCGGGCGGGCCGCGGCGAGGGACTGGCGACCCATGCCGTGCACTACCGCTACCGCGGCTGGAACGGCAGCGAGGCGCATCTCGCGGGTGACGCGTCCTGGGCGGTCGACGAGGTCGTACGCCGCTACGGCGATGTGCCGGTGTGCCTGGTCGGGGTCGGTATGGGCGGCCGGGCGGCGCTGCGCGCGGGCGGCCACGATGCGGTCAACTCCGTGGCGGCCATCGCTCCTTGGCTGCCCGAGGACGACGTGGCGGCGCCGCCGGAGCCGGTGCGGCAGCTGGTGGGGCGGCGGGTGCTGATCGTGCACGGCACGAACGACGAGCGGACCGACCCGGAGCTGTCGTTCCGGCTGGCCGCCCGGGCGAAGAAGGCGAACCGGGAGGTGTGCCGGTTCGAGGTGCACTCCGACGGGCACGGGCTGCACCAGCACCGGGACGAAGTGCTGGCGCTCACCGCGGACTTCGCGATGGGCGCGCTGTTCGGGCACGCGCTGTCCCGCCCCGTGGAGGACGCCCTGGCCGCGCCCCCGCCCATCGGCCTCCGCATGCCCCTCGCCACCGGCTTCGGCCGCTCCCTCCGCCACCCCTGACCCACCCCGGCCGACTCCCCTCTCCTGTCTCGCAGTGAGCCGCCGCCGGCGTGGATGCGCTCGCCGGTCGATACGTGTCCCGGCCGGGGACGGTGGGTGGGATCAGGGCAGTAGGTTGCCGCGTTTGGAAAGGAGGAACTTCTTGAACGCGGCCACCGGTGGGGTGTCCGGGTGGCCGTCCAGCCAGGCCACGCCGATCTCCCGTACCGCGCGCGGGGCCGTCACCGTCAGTTCCACCACGCCCGGGCGCGGGACCGCGGGCGGTGGCAGGAGCGCCACCCCGAGCCCGGCCGCCACCAGTCCCCGAAGGGTCTCCGCCTCCTCCCCCTCGAAGGCGATCCGGGGCTTGAAGCCCGCCTCCTTGCACACGGCGTCGGTGATACGGCGCAGGCCGTAGCCGGGCTCCAGGGTGACGAAGACCTCGTCGGCGGCCTCCGCGAGCCGGATCCGGCGCCGTCCCGCGAGACGGTGGTCGGCGGGCACCACCAGGCGGAGCTTCTGCTCGTCCAGGCGGCGCGCCACCAGGTCCGGGGCGTCGGGGACCGGCGAGGTCAGACAGAGGTCGAGGTCGCCCGCGCGCAACCCCTCCAGCATGGCCTCGCCGTAGTTCTGCACCAGGCTGAAGCGCACGCGCGGATGGTCGGCGCGGAACGCGTGGATGAGCCCGGGGACCGTCTCGGCGCCCAGGGTGTGCAGAAAGCCGAAGGCGACCTTGCCGGAGGCCGGGTCGGCGTCGGCGCGCACCTCGTCGGCGGCCCGCCCGATCTCGGCCAGGGCGCGTTCGACGGAGGCGAGGAAGGTGCGGCCGGCCGGGGTGAGCGAGAGGGTGCGGCCGCGGCGGGCGAACAGGTCGACGCCGAGGTCCTGTTCGAGGCGGACCATGGCCCGGGACAGGGTGGACTGCGGGACCTGCGCCTCCAGCGCGGCCCGCGTCACATGCTCGGTACGGGCGACCGCGGCGAAGTAGGCGAGCCGCGGGGTGAGCAGCCGCGTCATGTCGGTCATGTCTTCTGTGTCACTGGACGGTGACAGACGAGGCTGTGACCTTTGCTGATGCACCATGGGAACGATTATGCCGATTCCATGCATTGGACGGATCAGCGGCGGGCTCCGTAGCTTCGAGGCATGTCTCCCGCCAGTACCGGGGCGTCCACCGACGTGGACGCCGTCCCGACCGCTTCCGCCGCCGTGTCCTCCCCCGCTCCCGCCGCCGACGACTCCGACTCCCGTCTCACCCCGGGCGGCCCCGGCTACCGCCGGATGAGCCTCGCCCTCTTCCTCGCCGGTGTCGCGACCTTCGCTCTCCTCTACTCCACGCAGGCCCTGCTGCCGCTCATCTCCGGCGAGTTCGGGGTGGCGGCGAGCGAGGCGAGCTGGACGGTGGCCGCCGCGACCGGCGGCCTGGCGCTGTTCGTGCTGCCGATGAGCGCCCTGTCGGAACGGTTCGGCCGCCGTACGGTGATGACGGCGTCGCTGGCGGTGGCGGTGTCGGTCGGCGTGCTCGTCCCGTTCGCCCCCTCGCTGGGCGTGCTGGTGGCGCTGCGGGCGGTGCAGGGTGCGGCGCTGGCGGGGCTGCCCGCCTCGGCGACGGCGTACCTGGCCGAGGAGGTCCGGCCGCGGGCGCTGGTCACGGCGATCGGGCTGTTCGTCGCGGGCAACAGCGTCGGCGGGATGAGCGGCCGGGTCATCACCGGCTGGGTCGCCCAGGAGTGGGGCTGGCGGGTCGCGGTCGGCGTGATCGGTGTGATCGCGGTGGGCTGCGCGGTGGCGTTCCGGATGCTGCTGCCGACGCCGCGGCACTTCAAGCCCGGCTCGCTGCGGCCGCGGGTCCTCGCCCGTGCGGTCCGCGACCATCTGGCGGACCCGCTCCTGCGCCGTCTGTACGCGATCGGCGCGCTGTTCATGACGGTGTTCGGCGGCGTGTACACGGTGATCGGCTACCGGCTGACGGAGGAGCCGTTCGGGCTGCCGCAGGGCATCGTCGGCTCGATCTTCCTGGTGTACCTGGTCGGCACCGTGTCGGCGTCGACGGCGGGCCGGCTGGTCATGCGCCTCGGCCGGCGGGGCGCCCTGTACCTGGCGGGCGGCACGACCGCGGCGGGCCTGCTGCTGTCCCTGGCGCCCTCGCTCCCCCTGGTCCTGCTGGGCCTCGTGCTGATCACGGCGGGCTTCTTCGCGGGGCACGCGGTGGCGTCCTCCGCGGTCAGCAAGACGGCGACGCACGGCCGGGCGCAGGCCGCGGCGCTGTACCAGTCGGCGTACTACATCGGCTCCAGCGCGGGCAGCACGGTGGGCGCGGTCGCCTTCCACGCGAACGGCTGGGCCGGGACGGTCGGGGTCGGGGTGCTCGCGGTCGCAGGCGTCGTGACCATCACAGCCTTCGGCTCCCGCGCGGCCCGCCGCACCACCCCCCACCCCAATCCCCTCCCGACCACCCGCTGAGCCCACCCCCGCCCCGTTCACCCCGGACCACCAACGGCCCCGGCACGTGAGGGTCGCCGGTCCCCGGGCGTCCGGTGGTCGCCGCCCCACACGGCCATCGCTGCCCAGCGGCACCGGGGGCTCCCGCAGGAGAGTCGGCAGCCCCCACGCGTGAGAGTGGGCTGTCGCCCCGGCGGGTGGCCCCGGCCGTGTGGGGGGCTCCCGGCGCGTTGCCCTGCCCCTGCCCCTGCCGACCCGTTGCCGGGTCCCCGGGGGCTGTCAGTAGGGCGGGGTTTTCGAAGGGAATCGGTCTGGGCTGGGCGTTTGTGGGCTCGGGGGGCCGTTGTCAGTGGGCTGCTGTAGCTTCCGAAGTGCTGGGGCGCAACGGCGCGCGAACAGGAACGGCCACAGGGGTGGGTGGACGATGAGCGACAGCACCGCGACGACGGATCTCGACGTCGCACTGGAGAAGCACCGGGTCGAGCTGACCGGTTACTGCTACCGCATGCTCGGATCCTCCTTCGAGGCCGAGGACGCCGTACAGGACACCCTGGTCCGCGCCTGGCGGAGCTACGCGAAGTTCGAGGGCCGCTCCAGCCTCCGCTCCTGGCTGTACCGGATCGCGACGAACGTCTGCCTGGACATGCTGACGGCGGGCAACAAGCGGGCGCGGCCCATGGACCTGACCGATGCTTCGCCGCTCGCCCAGGCGGCCCTCACCCCTCGCCCGGACAACACCTGGCTGGAGCCGATGCCGGACGCCCGTGTACTGCCCACCGTCGACGACCCGGCGGAGGCCGCCGTCGCCAAGGAATCGGTCCGGCTGGCGTTCATGGCCGCCCTGCAGCAGCTGCCGCCCAAGCAGCGGGCGGTGCTGATCCTGCGCGAGGTGCTGGCCTGGAAGGCGAGCGAGGTCGCCGAACTGCTCGGCACCACGGTGGCGTCCGTGAACAGCGCGTTGCAGCGGGCCCGCGCGACGCTCGCCGAGCGGGCGGGCGAGGGCGCGGACGCGGCCGTCTCCGACCCGCTCGACGAGGAGCAGCGAAGACTTCTGGAACGCTATGTGAAGGCGTTCGAGGGGTACGACATGGCGGCGCTCACCGCCCTGCTGCACGAGGACGCCGTCATGACGATGCCGCCGTTCGACCTGTGGCTGACCGGCCCGGCCGACATGACCGGTTTCATGACCACCCTCGGCGCCGCCTGCGCGGGTTCCCGCCTGCTGCCGGTCGAGGCCAACGGCCTGCCGGCCTTCGCGCAGTACAAGCCGGACCCGGACAAGGGCGGTTTCGCCCCCTGGGCGGTGCAGGTGCTGGAGGTGTCAGAGGGCCGGATCACCGGTCTGCACTGTTTCCTCGACACCGCCCGCTGGTTCCCCCTGTTCGGGCTGCCGCTCCAGCTGGAAGCGGAGGCCGACGAGATCGAGGAGGGCGCGTAGCGCGGGGCCGGCGTCCCGCAGCCGGATCCGCGCGCCGGCCCTGCGGGCGGTCAGCTCCAGCCGGGCCAGCAGCTCCACCGCCCAGAGCCCCGGCGGTCCGAGCCCGCCCACATCCACGATGACGACCCTCGGCCCGGTGACCGCCAACAGCCCTCGCAGGTCGTCGCAGAGCCCCGTCACCTCGTCCCGGGCGACGGGGCCGGTCAGCACGAGCACGGCCGGTGTCCTGGCATCCACGTACTGTCAGACCGCCGGAACACCCCCAACTCATCGGCGCCCAAGGGACGCTACTGCGCGACGGGGAACTCTCCGGTGTCGATCGTGACGCCGAACGGCTCCGGCAGCGTGACGGGATCACCGAACTTCAGGCCCCTCAGCACCCGGTAGACCCCGTCCTTCGGCTCGCCGTAGAGCGTCACGGTGGGACCGCCGGGGGCCCAACGGTCGACGAGCAGATAGAGAGGGATGCCCGCGGTGGCGTAGGCGGCGGGTTTGGCAACTCGGTCATGGCGGGCGTCGGAGGTGGCGGTGATCTCCCCAACGAGTTCAGCGAGGGCGGCGGGAACGTGGGTGTCCGTTTTCAGGCACTCCCTCTCCGGGATGACGACGATGTCCGGGAGGAGCATTCCCGTGCGCGCGGGTACGGCAAGGGGCAGTCGCTGGAAGAGACCCCAGTCTTCGGGGATCACGGAGTACAGGCGGCGCTGGATGAGTGACGCGATCAGGCAGTGCTGGTTCGCGGGACGAGGCTGCACGGTGACGATCCCCTCGATGATCTCCACCTTGCTGCCCTCGGGCCATTCCATTTCCGCCCACAACCGCACCAGGTCGTCCCAGCCATAACCCGGATCGTGCTTGGCGACGGGTTCCCCCATGGCGATCTCCTGTCGTGCGTCAGCTCGGTACGGCACCGATCCCAGCACAGTGAACGGGAGCGGTGTCGGTCCACCGATCCCGTTCACCCGAATGGGGAAAACGCAGGTCAGGCGATACGTTCCAGCACTACGGGGGACGCCGTGAAGGCCGTGCCCGGCGCCGCGATGTCGTAGGAACCCTCCACCGCCTGGAGCGCGTACGCGAACCGCTCCGGGGTGTCCGTGTGCAGGGTCAGCAGGGGCTGGCCCGCGGTCACCTCGTCGCCCGGCTTGGCGTGCAGTTCGACGCCCGCCGCCGCCTGCACCGGGTCCTCCTTGCGGGCGCGGCCCGCGCCGAGGCGCCATGCGGCGACGCCGATGTCGTAGGCGTCGAGGCGGGTGAGGACACCGCCGGCCGGGGCGGTGACGACGTGCTGTTCGCGCGAGGTGGGCAGCGGGGCGTCGGGGTCGCCGCCCTGCGCCGCGATCATCCGGCGCCAGACGTCCATGGCGGAGCCGTCGGCCAGGGCCTTGGCCGGGTCGGCGTCCGTGATGCCCGCCGCGGCCAGCATCTCCCGGGCCAGGGCGAGGGTCAGCTCCACCACGTCCGCGGGGCCGCCGCCGGCCAGTACCTCGACGGACTCGCGGACCTCCAGGGCGTTGCCGGCCGTGCGGCCGAGCGGGGTCGCCATGTCCGTGAGGAGCGCGATGGTCCGCACTCCGTGGTCGGTGCCGAGGCCGACCATGGTCGAGGCCAGCTCGCGGGCGTCCTCGACGGTCTTCATGAAGGCGCCGGTGCCCACCTTGACGTCCAGCACGAGCGAGCCGGTGCCCTCGGCGATCTTCTTCGACATGATCGAGGAGGCGATCAGGGGGATCGCCTCGACCGTGCCGGTGACGTCGCGCAGCGCGTACAGCTTCTTGTCGGCGGGGGCCAGGCCGTCGCCCGCCGCGCAGATCACGGCGCCGGTGGTGTCGAGGACGTCCAGCATCTCCTCGTTGGTCAGCAGCGCCCGCCAGCCGGGGATGGACTCCAGCTTGTCGAGGGTGCCGCCGGTGTGGCCGAGGCCGCGCCCTGACAGCTGCGGCACGGCGGCCCCGCAGGCCGCCACCAGGGGCGCGAGCGGCAGCGTGATCTTGTCGCCGACGCCGCCGGTGGAGTGCTTGTCGGCGGTCGGGCGGGACAGCGAGGAGAAGTCCATGCGCTCACCGGAGGCGATCATCGCGGCGGTCCAGCGGGCGATCTCCCGCCGGTTCATGCCGTTGAGCAGGATGGCCATGGCGAGCGCGGACATCTGCTCGTCGGCGACCTCCCCGTGGGTGTAGGCGTCGATGACCCAGTCGATCTGCTCGTCGGTCAGCTCTCCGCGGTCCCGCTTGGTGCGGATGACGGAGACGGCGTCCATGGCCATGGCCTTCCTTCCGGAGTTGCGCAGGGGTGCGGCCCCCTCGACCTCGCTCAGGGGGCCGCACGGGAGTTACTTGGTGAGGTGGTCGGGACCGAAGGCCTGGGGCAGCATCCGGGACAGCGGCAGGACGCCCTCGGGGGTGTCGAGGAGCAGGTCGGATCCGCCGAACTCGTACAGCAGCTGGCGGCAGCGGCCGCACGGCACGAGCAGCGCCCCGGTGCGGTCCACGCAGGTGAAGTGCGTGAGCCGGCCGCCTCCGGTGCGCCGCAGTGCGGAGACAAGGCCGCACTCGGCGCACAGGCCGAGACCGTAGGAGGCGTTCTCGACGTTGCAGCCGGAGACCGTGCGCCCGTCGTCGACCAGGGCCGCCGCCCCGACGGGGTAGCCCGAGTAGGGGGCGTACGCGTGGGTCATGGCCTCCCGCGCCTCGGCGCGCAGGGCCTCCCAGTCGACGGCGGCGGGCCCGGTCACTTGCCCTGTCCCTTCCGGTACGGCAGGCCGTCCGCCTTCGGCATCCGCAGGGACTGCGCGGACAGCGACAGCACGAGCAGGGTGACGAGGTAGGGGGTGGCGGTGACGAGCTGGCGCGGCACCTCGTTGGTGGTGGCGTACCAGACGAACATCAGGGCGGCGACCACGGCGGTGACGACGGCCGGTACGTACCTCTTCTTCCAGGCGAGGTAGGCCGCGCCGAACACCAGCAGGACGGCGATGAGCAGGATCAGCGCGTGCACGTTCACCGTGCCGCCGCGCAGGTTGAGGCTGTCGGTGTAGCCGAACAGGCCGGCGCCCAGCGCGAGACCGCCCGGCATCCAGTTGCCGAAGATCATCGCGGCGAGGCCGATGTAGCCGCGGCCGGCGGTCTGGCCGTCGAGGTAGACGTTCGAGGCGACGATGGACAGGAACGCGCCGCCGAGGCCCGCGAAGCCGCCCGAGATGATCACCGCGATGTACTTGTACTTGTAGACGTTGACGCCGAGGGATTCGGCGGCCACCGGGTTCTCGCCGCAGGAGCGCAGCCGCAGTCCGAAGGCCGTGCGCCACAGCACCCACCAGCTGAGCGGCACCAGCGCCACCGCGATGACGGTGAGCGGCGACAGGTCGGTGACCAGCCCGCCGAGCAGTCCCGCGATGTCCGAGACGAGGAACCAGTGCTTCTGGTTGAGGGTGTCCAGCCAGCCGGACAGGCCGGGGATGTCGAAGTTGCCCAGGGAGCTGATCGGCGGGGACTGCTTGGCGGAGCCCTGCGGTGCGTCGGCGAAGGTGAACTTCGACAGATAGCGGGTGGTGCCGAGGGCGAGGATGTTGAGGGCCACACCGGAGACGATGTGGTTGACGTTGAAGGTGACGGTGGCGATGGCGTGCAGTACGGCGCCGAGGGCGCCGCCGATCACGCCGAAGAGCACACCGGTCCACGGGCCCCACTGGTAGCCGGCCCAGGCGCCGAACCAGGTGCCGAGGATCATCATGCCTTCGAGGCCGATGTTGACGACGCCGGAGCGCTCGGCCCACAGGCCGCCGAGGCCCGCGAGGCCGATCGGCACGGCGAGGCGCAGGGCGGTGGACATCTGGCCGGTCGAGGTGATGCCGTCCGCGCCGGTGATGAGGCGGACGATCGAGGTCAGCACCAGGACGCCCGCGATGACCAGCAGGAGTACCGGGAGCGACAGGCGGCGGCTGCCTCTGCTGGGCTGCTTCGCCTTCGGCTTCGCGACGGTCGCGGTGCTCATCAGGCCGCCACCTCTTCCTTCTTGACGTTGAGGGCGGCGGCGGCCAGTTCGGCGCCGACCTGGCGCTGCTGGCGGCGCAGGCCCCACTGGCGTACGGCCTCGTACGAGATGACGACCGCGAAGACGATCAGGCCCTGCATGATCGTGGCGATCTCCTTCTCGTACGCCACCGGGGTCGCGTAGTCGAGGGCGGGCGATGCCTTGTCGAGGAAGGCCCACAGCAGGGCGGCGAGGGCGATGCCTCCGGGGTGGTTGCGGCCGAGCAGGGCGATGCCGATGGCGGTGAAGCCGAGGCCCGCCGGGAAGCTCAGGCTGTAGGTGTGGGTGTCGCCGAGCAGCAGCGGCAGGCCGGACAGGCCCGCGACCGCGCCGGAGATCAGCATGGAGGTCAGCACCATCCGCTTGGCGTTGACGCCGGAGGCCGCGGCGGCGGTCTCGGAGGCGCCGGTGGCGCGCAGGTCGAAGCCGAACCGGGTGCGGTTGAGGACGATCCAGTACAGGACGCCGAGCAGCACGGCGAGGAAGACCAGGCCGTAGATCTCGCCGACGTCGGAGCCCAGGTCGATGCCCGGGAACCAGCCGGACTTCTCCATGACTCCGGTCGTCATGTTGTTGCCGACCTGGACACCCCAGACGTCGGCGAGGGTGACATAGCCGATGAGGGAGGTCGCGATGGAGTTCAGCATGATCGTGGCGACGACCTCGCTGACGCCCCGGGTGACCTTCAGGACGCCCGCGATGCCGGCCCAGAAGGCGCCGGTGCACATGGCGACCAGCAGAAGCAGCGGTATCTGCAGGAAGCCCGGCAGGGCGATGTTCGCGCCGACGACGGCGGTCATCACCGCGGCGAGCCGGTACTGGCCGTCGACGCCGATGTTGAACAGGTTCATCCGGAAGCCGAGGGCGACCGCGAGGGCGGCGATGTAGTACAGGGACGCCTGGTTGACGATCAGGACCTGGATGTCCGAGTACGGCAGCTGCTCCAGCATCAGCCGGTACGGCTCGAACGGGTTCTTCCCCGAGGCGAGCAGCACGATCGAGGTGAGCGCGATCGCGAGGACGAGCGCGATGACCGGTCCGGCCACCGCGAGGAGCACCCGCTCCTTGTCGAACTTCTTCATCGGGCCTCGTCCTCCGGACCGGCGCTTGCGTGTTCGAGGTGGCCGGAGGCGGCACCCGTCATGGCCGAGCCCAGGTCCTCCGGGGTGATGGTGGCCGGGTCGGCGTCCGCGACCAGCCTGCCGTCGTAGATCACCCGCAGGGTGTCCGACAGGCCGATCAGCTCGTCCAGGTCGGCGGAGATCAGCAGCACGGCCAGGCCCTCGCGGCGGGCCTCGCGGATGCGGTCCCAGATCTGCGCCTGGGCGCCGACGTCCACGCCGCGGGTGGGGTGGGCGGCGATCAGGAACTTCGGGTCGTGGCTCATCTCGCGGCCGACGATCAGCTTCTGCTGGTTGCCGCCGGACAGCGAGGCCGCGGTGACGTCGATGCCGGGGGTGCGGACGTCGTACGCCTCGACGATCCGGCGGGTGTCGGCCTGGGCGCCCTTGGGGTCGAGCCAGAAGCCCTTGGCATTCGGCTTCTCGGTGACATGGCCGAGGATGCGGTTCTCCCACAGCGGGGATTCCAGCAGCAGGCCCTGGCGGTGGCGGTCCTCGGGGATGTAGCCGACGCCGGACTCGCGGCGCCTGCGGGTGGGCCAGGGGGTGATGTCCTCGCCCAGGAAGCGGATCTGGCCGGAGTCGGCGTTCTTGGTGCCGATCAGCGCGTCGATCAGTTCGGTCTGCCCGTTGCCCTCGACGCCGGCGATGCCCATGACCTCGCCGGCGCGGATGGTGAAGGAGACGTCGTCGAGGACGCGTTTGGCCTCGCCCGTGCCCGTGAAGGCGGTGAGCCCGTCGCCTGCGGGTTCGGCCTCCGCGCCGAGGGAGGCGCCGGCGGCGTAGACGGTGAGGTTCTTCACCTCCAGCACGACCCGGTCGGTGACGGTGGACTCGGCGGTCTCCGGGGTGGGCAGTTCGCTGCCGACCATCATCTCGGCGAGCCGGCGCGAGGTGGTCTCGGCGGGGATCGCGGTGCCGACCGTCGTACCGCGCCGGATGACGGTGATGTCGTCCGCGACGGACAGCACCTCGCCGAGCTTGTGCGAGATGAAGATGACGGACAGGCCCTCGGCCTTGAGTTCCCGCAGGTTGTCGAAGAGCGCGTCGACCTCCTGCGGTACGAGGACGGCGGTCGGCTCGTCGAGGATCAGGGTCCTGGCGCCGCGGTAGAGGACCTTGAGGATCTCCACTCGCTGCCGGTCGGCGACGCCCAGGTCCTCCACCAGCGTGTCCGGGCGAACGCCCAGGCCGTACCGGTCGGAGATCTCCTTGATCTTCCGGCGGGCGGCGCCGCCGATGCCGTACAGCTTCTCGCTGCCGAGCGCCACGTTCTCCAGGACGGTCAGGTTGTCCGCCAGCATGAAGTGCTGGTGGACCATGCCGATGCCGCGGGCGATGGCGTCGGCGGGGCTGCCGAAGGCGACCTGCTCGCCGTCGACGGAGATGATGCCCTCGTCCGGCTTCTGCATGCCGTAGAGGATCTTCATCAGGGTCGACTTGCCGGCGCCGTTCTCGCCGACGAGGGCGTGCACGGTGCCCTTGCGGACGGTCAGGTGGATGTCGTGGTTGGCGACGACACCCGGGAATCGTTTCGTGATGCCCGCGAGCTGCACCGCGGCTGTCGTCGAAGCGGTGGGCGGAGGGCTGCTGGACGCGTCGATGGCGCACTCTCCTCGGGAAAGGGGCCTCTCTACGCGCGTAGCGCCCCTACTTCACATAGTGCTCGGAACCGATCGACCTTTTTTGCACTCGATCCGTTCCGAGCATTCTGCCGTGCGAACGGGGCACGGAGAGGTCATCCTCCCCGCACCCCGTTCCGTGGCCGTAACGCTGCCATTACAGCGCTCTTTTGACCATGCCCCGGACAACGCCGGGACCCTCGGTCAGGAGGTCTTGACCTTGATGCTGCCGTTCTTGATGCCGTCCTCGGCCTTCTTGAGCGCGGCCTGGAGGTCGGCGTTGCCCTTGAAGGTCGGGTTGGTGTCCGCGAGACCGACGCCGCCGTTGTCCAGGGAGCCGCGGATCTCGCCCGTAAGCGGCTTCTTGTCCTTGATCACGGACTGCGCGAGGTCGTACACCGCACCCTCGACGTTCTTCAGCGCCGAGGTCAGGATGTAGTCCTTGTACTTGGCGAGCGCGGACTGCTCGTACTGGTCGGAGTCGACGCCGATCGCCCACACCTTGTGCTCGGCGGCGGCCTTGATGACGCCCTGGCCGGACAGCCCCGCCGCGTGGTAGACGACGTCGGCACCGGCGTCGATCTGACCGTTCGCGGCGTTCTCGCCCTTGTCCGGGCTGGAGAAGCCGCCCTCCTGGGCGGTCTCCGTCAGATACTGCTTCTCGATCTTGATCTTCGGGTTGACCGACTGCGCGCCCTGGATGAACCCGGCCTCGAACTTGTGGATCAGCGGGATGTCCACGCCGCCGACGAAGCCGATGTGGTTCTTCTTGGTGGTCTTGGCCGCGGCCACGCCCGCCAGGTACGACGCCTGCTCCTCGTGGAAGACCATGTCGGCGACGTTCTTCGCCTTGATGGTCTCGTCGTCGACGATGCCGAAGGTGACCTTCGGGTACTTCGCGGCGACCTCCTTCACGGCAGGCGCGTAGGAGTAGCCGACCCCGATGATCGGGTTGTAACCCTGCTTGGCCAGCGTCTCCAGGCGCTGCACCTTGTCCGCGTCGGACTCGCCGTCCTGCGGCTCGATGTCCCGCCCGCCGACGCCGAACTCCTTCTCGGCCTTCTGCAGGCCGGCGTAGGCGGCGTCGTTGAACGACTGGTCGCCCTTGCCGCCGACGTCGTACGCCAGACCGATACCCTTGGACTCCCCACCGTCCTTGGACGAGGTGGACGAGCTGCCGCAGGCGGAAACGGTGACAGCGAGGGCTGCGGTTGCAACGCCTGCAACCGCTATACGGGACACCCGGCGCATGGAACGAGACTCCTTCGTGCAAGCGCCCATACCAGGCGCTGATTCCGCCGCAGCGTAACGCGCGTAGACCAGACGGAAAACCCCTTCTGTCCGGTCCGTTACCGAGCTGTGGCCGCAGCCGGGGCCGTAATGACACACAGCGGCGCGCCCCTTGCGGATGGCAAGGGGCGCGCACGCTGCGGCGATGTCCGCGCGGCCGGGCCGGCCGCGTCAGCGCCGCCGGATCACTGGGTGTTGACGGTCACCTTGCCGTCGACGATGTCCTGCTCGGCCTTGTCCACGGCGGCGACGACGTCCTTCATCGCCTGGTACTTCGGGTTGCTGTCCGCGAAGCCCACCCCGCCCGACTTGAGGTCGCCGCGCACCTCGCCGCTGAGCGGCTTGCCGTCGACGACGGACTTGGCGAGGTCGTACACGGCACCGCCGACGTTCTTCAGGGCCGATCCGAGGATGTAGTCCTTGTACTTGGCCAGCGCGCTCTGCCCGTACTGGTCGGAGTCGACGCCGATCGCCCACACCTTGTGCTCGGCGGCGGCCTGGATGACGCCCTGGCCGGAGAGTCCTGCCGCGTGGTAGATGACGTCCGCGCCGGCCTCGACCTGGCCGTTGGCCGCGTCCTTGCCCTTGTCGGGGCTGGAGAAGCCGCCCTCCTGCGCGGTCTGGGTCAGATACTGCTTCTCGATCTTGATCTTCGGGTTGATGGACTGGGCGCCCTGGATGAAGCCGGCCTCGAACTTGTGGATCAGCGGGATGTCCACGCCGCCGACGAAACCGATGTGGTTCTTCTTGGTGGTCTTGGCCGCGGCGACACCCGCCAGGTACGACGCCTGTTCCTCGTGGAAGACCATGTCGGCGACGTTCCTCGCCTTGATGGTCTCGTCGTCGATGATGCCGAAGGTGACCTTCGGGTACTTCGCGGCGACCTCCTTGACGGCGGGCGCGTAGGAGTAGCCGACGCCGATGATCGGGTTGTAGCCCTGCTTGGCCAGGGTCTCCAGGCGCTGCACCTTGTCCGCGTCGGACTCGCCGTCCTGCGGCTCGATGTCCCGCCCGCCGATCTTGAATTCCTTCTCCGCCTTCTGGAAACCGGCGTAGGCGGCGTCGTTGAACGACTGGTCGCCCTTGCCGCCGATGTCGTACGCGAGGCCGATGCCCTTGCCCGAGTACGTGCCGTCGTCGGACGAGCCGGCGGAATCGCTGCTGGACTTGCCGCAACCGGCGGCCGCGAGGGCGACGACCGCGACGGTGGCCGCAACGTGGGAGAACCTCGTCCTCCGAGAGATCAGACGCACAGCAAGCACCCCTTTGTCCCCACGGCACCGTCACCGGTCCGCTTCTTCCCCAATGTGCCGCCTCTGGTGGCGATGTCGGCGCACAGTAACGCGCGTAGAAGGGGAGGGGAACGGGATTGCACCCGGCCGTTATCGATTCGTGCCGCCCCCGGGTTACCACCACGCTTCACCGGTTACGCCCGGGTGACACAAGGGGACGAAGGGGCACCGATCCGGCACCCCTTCGGTCCGCGGCGCTACCGTCCCGCGTCGAGCAGGGCGGCGGCGGTGAACAGCTCCACGCCCACCGCGATGGCGTACTCGTCCACGTCGAAGTCGCCCTGGTGCAGATCGCGCACCTGGCGCTCCCCGGGCGGCCGCACACCGAGCCGGGCCATGGCGCCCGGCACGTGCTCCAGGTACCAGGAGAAGTCCTCGCCGCCCAGGCTCTGCTCGGTGCCCTCGACGGACTCCGCGCCGCGCCGCGCGATCATGGCGTCCCGCAGCAGTTCGGTCACCGCCGGGTCGTTGACGACGGGCGGCACCCCGCGCACATAGGTGATCTCCGACTTCGCCCGGTGCAGGGTGGCGACCTCGTCGATGGCGGCGTGCACCACGTCCGGGGCCGACCGCCAGGCCGCGAGGTCCAGGCAGCGCACGGTGCCCGACAGCTCGGCGTGCTGCGGGATCACGTTCGGCGCGTGCCCCGACTCGATCCGCCCCCAGGTCACGGCGAGCCCGCCGCGGCTGTCCACCCGCCGGGCCACCAGCGCGGGCACGTCGACGGCGACCCGGGCCGCGGCGGTCACCAGGTCGGTGGTGAGATGCGGCCGGGCGGTGTGTCCACCGGGCCCGTCGAGGGCCACTTCCAGCCGGTCGCAGGCGCTGGTGATCGCGCCCTGGCGCAGCCCGATCCGGCCGGCGTCCACCCGCGGGTCGCAGTGCACGGCGATGATCCGCCCCACCCCGTCGAGCACGCCGGACTCGACGGCGTCGGCGGCGCCGCCGGGCAGCACCTCCTCGGCGGGCTGGAAGATCAGCCGGACGGGCCGCGGCAGCAGGCCCTGCCGGTGCAGCTCGGCGAGGACCAGGCCGGTGCCCAGCACCACGGTGGTGTGCACGTCGTGCCCGCAGGCGTGGGCGCGGTCCGGCACGGTGGACCGGTAGGCGCACTCGCTCTTGGTGTCCGGGATGGGCAGGGCGTCGATGTCGGCGCGCAGGGCGAGGAGGGAGCCGGGGGTGTGCCCGGAGCCAAGAGTGGGGGCGGGGGCGGCTGCCTCCGGCACGCCGATGTCACAGACGAGACCGGTTCCGAGGGGCAGGACGCGGGGTTCGAGCCCGACCTGTTCGAGCCGGGCCTTGATCGCCGCGGTCGTACGGAACTCCTGGTTGCCGAGTTCGGGGTGCATGTGCAGGTCGCGCCGGAACGCCACCAGCTCGGCGTAGAGCGCCTCGCTCAGCGTGCCGGGGAGCACGGCATCCTCGGGAAGATCGGCCTCGGACTCTGTGGACATCAGTTGGTTCACCCTCTGAAGGGTATGCCGACCGGCCGGTCAACTACCCCTCGATCAACAAAACTTCAGCCCGTTAGGCGAAGAAAATCTGACCACTGGCCGCATAGCCGTCGACAAAGGTGGGTAAACTCGCCCGTCCGCCGACCGTGTCGATCATGAACCCAACGGTTGCTCCCTCCACGGATACCATGTCCGGCCTCCCCGGGGTCGGGGCGTCCACCCACCGAAACCTCCGCGCGGCGGGTGCCGGCGCCGGTAGCCTGCGCCGACGTGACCGATCCCACCCCGGATTTCCTCCAGGCCACCCGTTCCGCCTACGACACCATCGCCCGGGACTACACGGCCCGCGTCCCCGACGGGCTCTCGGAGAGCCCGCTGGACGTGGCGCTGCTCACCGCCTTCGCCGAACTGGTGCGGGCGAACGGCCCCGCCCCGGTCGCCGACCTCGGCAGCGGCCCCGGACACGTCACCGCCCGGCTGCACGCGCTGGGCGTGCCGGTGTTCGGGATCGACATCTCCCCGCGCATGGTCGCGCTGGCCCGTGAGGCACATCCCGGCCTCCGCTTCCACGTCGGCTCCATGACCCGCCTCGACCTGCCGGACGGGACCCTCGGCGGCGCGCTCGCGCTCTACTCCACGATCCATGTGCCCGACGACCACCTGCCGACCGCGTTCGCTGAGATCCACCGCACGCTGGTGCCGGGCGGCCAGGTGCTGCTGGGCTTCCAGTCCGGCGACGCCGACTCCCGTACGCACCTGAGCGAGCGCTTCGGCCACGAGATCTCGCTCGACTGTCACTGGCGTACGCCGGAGACCGTCTGCGGTCTGCTCACGGCGGCGGGACTGGAGCCCCACGCCCGCGTCCTGCGCGAGCCCGAGGCCGACCAGAAACTCCCCCGAGCCTTCATCCTGGCCCGCAAACCGGGGGTGGCGTAGCCGGGCGGCGCAGCCGACGGGGCCGGGGGACGTGGTCCGCAGGGCTGGGGGGCGCAGCCCGCAGGGCCGGGAGGCGCAGCCCGCACACCAGGGGGCGTAGCCGGCGGGGCCGGGAGGCGCAGTCGGCGAGGCCGGGGAGCGTAGCCCGCGAGACCGAGAGGCGCAGTCGGCGGAGCCGGGGGGCGCAGCCCCCGAGGCCGGGGGCGCAGCCCGCAAGCCTGGGGGTGGCGTAGCAGGCGGGGCCAGGGAGCGTAGCCCGCGAGGCCGGGAGTTGTAGCCCCCAAGACCGGGGACGTAGCCCCGCGGGGCCCGGAGGCGCAGTCGGCGAGGCCGGGGGCGCAGCCCGCGAGGCCCGGAGGGCCAGCCCGCACACCGGGGGTGGCGTAGCCGGCGAGGCCCGGAGGCGCAGCCCGCACACCGGGGGGTGGCGTTGCCGGCCACGCCGGGAGGCGCAGTCGGCGGGGCCCGGGGGACGTAGCCCGCAGGGCCCGCCCCAAGACCGGGGACGTAGCCCCCAGACCGGGGGACGTAGCTCGTGGGGTTGGGGCTCAGCGTACTGGGAAGCCGAAGGTGCGGCCCTGGTTCTTGAGCCAGGGGAGGATGCGGCGCAGGGCCTCGACGGTCTGGGAGCGGTCGCCGCCCGCGTCGTGGAAGAGGAGCGTCGGCCCGTTGGGCAGTTCCCGCTCGACGGTGGCGACGATGGCGTCCGTGCCCGGCAACTCGAAGTCCTCGGTGTCCACGTTCCAGCCCAGCGGGCGCATGCCCCGGGAGGCGGCCAGTTTGCGGCTGTAGGGGGTGAAGGCCCCGCCGGGCGCCCGGTAGTACACCGGCCGGACGCCCCCGGACGCCTCGGTGATCATGCGTTCGGCGTCGAGGATCTGCTGCGACTGGTACGCCTGGGACTTGGTGTCCATGGTGGTGTCGTGCGACACCGTGTGGTCGCACAGCCGGTGACCGTCGGCCACCACCTTCTTCACCAGGTCCGGGTGGGCCTGCGCCTGCGTCCCCACCATGCAGAACGTGGCCTTCACCCCGTACTCCCGCAGCAGGTCGAGCACTTGAGGGGTCCACACCGGGTCGGGGCCGTCGTCGATGGTGATGTTGACGCCCCGCTCCCCCTTGTCCGAGGCGTGCGCGATGCTCACCTCCACCGGCGTGACGTCACCGCCCGGTGTGGCCGATGCGGTGGCACGCGGCGACGGGCTGCCGACGGCACCGGCCTGCGCGGTCCATACCGAGGCGCCGGCGGCCAGCACCGTCACCCCGAGCGCCGCCCCGAGCACCTTGCCGTACCAGCCCCGCTTCGCGCCGTGCCGTGTCATGCCCGCCCCGCCTTCCCGCAGTTACTCGCCGGCCGTTGGCCGCCTTCCGACCACATGACAGGACGACGGACGGCGGCCGGGGGATGCGTCTGTTACCGACCACGGACACTTCCGGGGGATTTCGCGGACAACTCCGTTTGGACGGGCCGCGCTTGGGGTTCGAGGCGGCGGTTCCGGATCCGTCCCCCAGACATCGATCCCACCAGGGCGGTTCACGGCAGCGTTCACCGTGACTTCTGCATCCGGGACTGCATGTACACGGCCCTCGCCCGGGCACAGGCCACGGCGACGGAGGCGAAGCCCGCAGGCACCAGCTCGGCGCAGTCGGGATGCGCCCAGTACGCCCAGCCCGGCCCGCTGGCGGCCTCCTCATGACCGAGGTAGACGGTGGCGCCCAGGCCGGCGTTCGTCTCCTCGCAGACACGACACATGTCGACGATCACCGCCCGCCGGTACGGCGGGCCCGCATTCGTACGGCTTCCGCCTGCACGCAGGCCACACCGACCGGGCCCGGATCCACCAGCCCGGTGTGCTCACCCTGTGCCAGCTCAGGCCACCGCAAGTTCGCACCACACATATTTCCCCCGCTCCCCGAATCGGGCCGAGGGCCGCCAGCCCCAGTAGTCGGCGCAGGCCGTCACCAGGGGGAGCCCTCGCCCCTGCTCCAACTCGGTGGCGCGGCCGAGCAATTGCGGTGGAGGTGGCGGCTCGGGGTCCGTGTCCCAGGCGCCGATCCACACCACGCCCTCCGGGGAGCGGCGCACCCGGAGCGCGGCGGGCCCCTTCGTATGCCGTACGGCATTGGAGACCAGCTCTGCGGCCAGCAGCTCCGCGGTGTCCACGAGGCCGATCAGCCCGTGCAGGGTGAAGATCAGGCGGAGAGTACGGCGGCACACCGTGACGGCTCTGAGGTCGTTGGGGATGTAGAGGGTGTAGTCCCAGGTCTCGGGCATGCGGGATCAACTCCGTTGAGATCAGCGGGATTTCACGAGCGGTGGCATTGCCGCAGAGACCCGAAGGCATTTCCGTAGAGTGGAGCCAGTGTCACTCGACCCCGACCGGTCGCGTGACTTCATCCACAGACTGGCGAAGGAACTGTGAGGCACACATGACCAACCGCGACCACTGGCGCAAGTCGTCCTACTCCGGTGGCGGCGACGGCAACGCCTGTGTGGAGATAGCCCAGTCACCCTTCAACACCTCGGTGCGCGACTCCAAGACCCCCAACAGAGCCGCCCTCACCTTCCCCACCCGCGCCTTCACGGTATTCATCGAGGGCCTGAAGGAACATCCCCACCGCTGATCTCCGCGAGCACTGTGAGGACCGGCATGAGCACCCTAACCTCGTGGAAGAAGTCGTCCCACTCCGGCGGCGGCCAAGGCGACGCCTGTGTGGAGGTCTTCAACGGCCACACCCACATAGCCGTCCGCGACTCGAAGACCCCCACCAGAGCCGTACTCACCTTCCCCGCCCCCGCCTTCGCCGCCTTCGTTGAGGGTTTGAAGGACCAGTCCCGCCACTGACCCACGCGAGCAAGCACACATCACGGAGAGTGGTCAGCGCCGCGAGTCCATGTTGGCGGGCTCGGTGGGCATGCCGCACTGACGTGCTCCTGGACGCCGCGGGCCGCCTGGAGCAGACTTCCGGGAGTCCTGCGGTGGCCACCTGCGGCGCTGAAGGAAGGCTCAGAGGCTGCCCAGTTGCTACAGGCCGACCGGGTTGAGGTAGGTGGCCGGGTGGGTGGCGGCGTCCTGCTTGAGGATCTGGCCGCCGAACGGCCACTTCAGGGTGAAGTGCTTCGTCTCGTTCGGCGGGGTGACCAGGAACTTGGCCGGAACGAACTTCTCCTTCTGCGGCGTCGACTTGGCCACCGGGAGCAGGGTGATGCTGAAGTCCACCGTGTCCCCCTGCTTCAGGGTCATCTTCACGGGCTTCTTGGAGGAGCGCGCCAGCGACCACGTGCCGTCGGTCTTCTGAGCACCGACCATGTCGACACCGGCGAAGCCGGACAGGGTGCAGGTGCGCTTGCTCTGGTTCGTGAACCAGATGTACGCCTGGGTCTGCTTGGTGGTCTGATCCATCTCCGGCTTCGCGTCATCCCCCAGGGCAAAGCCGGCCTTCAGGTCGGCGGTGTGGCAGCGGGTCGGCTGGGCCTTGGCGGCGGCCGAGGCCGGAACGGCGGCAGCGGCAGTGCCGGCGACGACGACGGCCGCAAGGGCCACGGCGGTCAGCTTGCTGTTCATGAAGTTTCGGGTTCCCCTCGCATACGAATCGGCGCGCGAGGTCAGTGCGCGCCTACGCACCGGAAGATGCGCAATACCCGCGGAAGGTTCGGTCCGCAGGAGAACTTTCACCCCGACTTGGCTCACTCTCTTCGCCCCCGCCCGAGCTCATCACTGACCCTCGCGGGCTACCGCACATCACCCGGAAGCTGTCAGCGCCGCCAGTTCCGTGTTGGCGCGGTCCTTGACGAGGGCGAGGACGCGGCCGGCCGCGGTCAGGTCCTCGGCGGGGATGCCGCCCCAGATGCGGGCGGTGATGGGGGCGGTCTCCGCGCTGACCGCGGGGATCAGCTCGCGCCCCGCGGCCGTGGGGCGAAGGTGCGCGCCGTCCGCGACGAGCAGCCCCTTGGTCACCAGTTCGTCCAGGGTGGCCCGGATGTCGTCCGGGTCGGCCTTGAGCAGGTCCCGGACCTGGGTGACGAGGGCGTCCGGAGTCTGCGGCGCGTCGGCGGTGACGGCGGCGCGCAGCGCGATCTGCTGCTGGAAGGTGATGCCGTGCCGGGCCAGGACGTGCTCCAGGACGCCGCGGGCCGCGTAGTGGGCCAGGGCGAGGGCCCGGGGGTCGGCGGCCGGTGCGGTGCTGGAGGTGGGCGTGGTCATGGTGGTGTCCCCTGACTGCTCTCGTCGTTCGGTACGGGTGGGGCGAGAGGTGCGTCGAGCAGGGTCCTCAGCTCGTCGGTGAACGCGCGTGTCCGCGGGGCGTCGAGGCCGCCGAGCGGTTCGAGCAACTGCTGTAGCAGTTCCTGGACCACCTCGATGGCCTGCCGTGTGACGGTCAGGCCCCGTTCGGTGAGGGCGAGTTGTACGGCGCGCGGGTCGCGGGGATCGCGGGTGCGCTCGATCAGGCCGGCCGATTCCAGGGCGCGCGCGAGCTTCGAGACGTACAGCGCCTCCAGGCCGGTGTGGTCGGCGAGCCGGCGCTGACTGGGCCGTTCCCCGGCGCGCTGCATGCCGTACAGCGAGGCGACCAGTGAGTACTGGGCGTGGGTGAGGCCCAGCGGAGCCACCGCGCGATCGACCGCGACGCGCCACTTGTTGGCGAGCCGCCACACCAGGAATCCGGGCGTGGGGCCCGGTGAACCCTTGCTCATGGCTCGATAGAGTACATGGCTACTATATCCATGGCTACTATTTTCGGGCGGCCGCGCATGCGTTTCTCCGGGTGGGCCCGGGTAGGCGTGCAGCACCCGGTCGTACGGCTCTCGCCGGCCGCGGGCGGCCGGGACGGCGCCGGGGGAAGGGACGGTCGAGCCATGACGCTGGAGCGGGCTGCCGCGGGCACGGTGGAGGCGGTCGTCGGCTACGACGGCCGGCTGCTGCTGGTGCGACGGCCGGACGGCTGGGGACTGCCCTCGGGCACCCCCGAACCGGCCGAGACGGCCGAGGCCACCGCGGCCCGCGTCGTCTACGAACTGACCGGCTACCTCGTGGACGGCTCCCAGACTCTGGAGCCGCAGGACCCGGTGTCCGCCGTGGTGTGCCAACTGCTGACCGAGTCCCCGTCGGACGGCGCCCGCCTCGCACCGGAAGACATCCGCTGGACCCCGTTCACAGAAACCACCAACACCCCACTCCCCCAGGCAGTACGCACCTACCTGGAGGGCCACACCCCCGTGTGACCGCCCCGGCCGCACCCCCAACCTCGCATCACTCGCTCCTCGCCGAGAGTGTCTTCAGGCCGCACTGGTAGCGTCGGACGCTGCGGAGACGGCCCACCCCTCGTCCGCGGCCGCAATCGCGACCCGGGCGGTTGAGGCTGAGGTGTCGAGGGAGGTGGCCCGCGTGCAGAAGCGAGGTTCCTATGCCTGAGTTCACGTTCACCCCGCTCACCGACCAGGACGAGGTCAGCGACGGCACCTTCCTGGGACACCTCGATGTCAGCGGCAGCTCCGGGAAAGCCACCACGAGAAGTTCCCGCCAGGCGGGCGGCGGCATGGGAATCGTGCTCTTCGCGGCCCTCGACGAACTGCTCGACGGCGTGGGAACGCTGCTGCGGGAGGGCCGCGGCACGTTCAAGTCCTCCGACATCGGGCTGCCCATGAAGTTCAAGTCGAAGAACGGGGTGTTGACGACCAGCCATCGTTGGTCGCAGATCGACGAGTCGACGCCGGAGGCCGTCGCGGACGCGCTCTGGTCGGCCGCGCAGGAATTGGCGCGTACCCATCTCGGGCGCGTCACCGAACCCAGCGGGCACATCGACATTCTGGAGGACGGCAGCATCGGGGCCATCGACTTCCGGGTGCAGGTGAGGAACGCGATGTCCCGGTTCGAGGAGGCGCGTCGACAGCTCAGCCGCTGAAGGCGGCCTTGGCGGGTGCGATACCCGGCTGGTACCCGACGCCGCTGCTGCCGTAGCCGCCGACCGTGTCCAGCAGTGCCCCGGTCGTGTCGAACTCCTGCCCGAACAAGGCGGTGTTGACGGTGGCCCTGGTGACGCTGGTCACGAGGCCCTGGGTGCCGCCGATGATCCCCTTGCCCAGCAGGTTCTTGCCGGACAGGGTCATGGCGAGGTTCGCGTACTGCCTGCGCGTCAAGTTGGTCAGGCTGCTGTCGTTGATCAGCTTGGGCAGCTTGCCGAGCCCCTTGCTCACCAGCGAGCCGGCACCCGCGCCGATGACATTGCCGGTCAGGTTGCCCAGCGCGTTTCTCCGCATCTCTGCCCAGCCGCCGTTCAGGGCGTCCTTGAGCGTTGTCTTCAACTCGCTCTTGGCGAACGCGAAGGCGACCTTGCCAAGGCCCTTGAAGTCCTCGCCCATCCGCCACACCTTGATCAGGCGGGCAAAGGCGACCTCCGCCTTCCTGACCCTCAGCGCCATCTTGAACCCGGCCATGATCTTGCCTGCCTTCGCCAGCATGGCCAACTTGCCGACCACCGGGATGCAGTCCAGCGCGGCGAAGAGCAGATCGCCCCAGCCTGCCTTGCCCCGTGCGAACTCGGCGATGGTGTCCGCCAGCACGATCAGGGCCGCCGCCAGTACGAACCACACCAGCGGCCCCCCGACGAACAGCAGCACGATTCCGGCGACGGCCACGAAGATCTTGGCGGCGACCACGATCACCGTCCAGGCGTCCCCGATCCAGTCGCCGGCCTTCTCGTACCACTTCTTGTTGTGGATCCCGGCGTCGGACGCCGCATGGATCTCCTTGACCAGTTCCTCGGCAGCCTCGTCCTGGTCCTTGCCGGCGCCCTCCGCCTTCGTCTTCAGCTCGGCCAACTGGGCGTTCAGGATGTCCACCTGACCCTGCGTGGCCTCCCGGGTCTCGTTCGCGTGACGGGCGTCGCGTGCCGCCTTACGGACCTGTTCCGCATCCGGTGGTGGCGCGTCGCCCGCGGGATTCCTCAGCTTGTCCTGCGCGGACTTGGCGCGGTTCGCCGCCGCGGTGGCGCCGGCCAGTCGGGACCGTGCCCGGGAGAGGTCACCGCGCAGCGTCCGGGCGTTGGCGAGCGCGTGGTCGGCCGTCGTCTGGGCGTGCTCCAGCTTCCCCGCGTAGGTGAGCAGGGCGTCCGCGACCATGTCGTACGAGTCGTACAGCTTCTGCAACTGGCCGGGCAGCCTGCCGATCCGGTCCTTGAACTCGTCCATGGCCTTGCCGGCCGCATCCTGGAGGACGGAGTCCTTCGAGGCCGAGCGCAGGCCCTTCAGCACCGTGGAAACGTCCTCGACGAAGGTCTTGTACCGCCGGCCCTGGAGTGTGACCTCGTGCGGATCCCCGGGTGTCGGGTCGTCGTGCAGGTCGAGGTGGTACCAGTCGGTGGGACGCGCCATCGAGTTCAGTCCTCCGTGTCGAGGTCCGCGCGAGAGACGAAGCGGAAGGTGCCGGTGATGAGGGCGAACAGCTCCAGCATCGGCTCGGCAAGGCCGAGTTGGGGTGTGCTGGCGCTGATGACGGCGACCTTTGGGCCGCCGTTCGGGAAGGGTACGAAGGTCTGCATCATCACCGCGCGATGGCTGCGGTTGTCGTCCGGAACTTCGATGTCCTCGATGCCTTCGGTGCGTACCGCCTTGCCCGCCCCAGGCAGATCCACCTCGCGCACACGACGCCACGGATCCGTGGGCCGTCGGCCGGGGGCGATCGGCGTCAGCACACCCATGAGCGTGTCGAGACCGGTGGGTGTGGTCTCCCCCGTGGTCGCGTTCACGGCCTCGTTGACGCTGACCGTGAGGCCGGCCACCATCGGCTCGTCGTCGACGATCTCGCACATGGACCCGGAGTAGACGACGTTGTTGTTCCTGGCTTCGCGGGCCACCTTCTTCAAGGTCCTGACCAGATCGGCCTGGTACCCGGCCAGCTCCGGTTTCTCCCTGACCCGCGCCGCGACCGCCTCGTGGATCGAACGGTTCACCGTCGCCGGGTGGACATCGAACTCGTACCACGTACTGGGGACCTGGAGGTTGATGCCGATGACGTCCCCAGGGCCGGCCCCGCGAACGGACCGGCGGCCAAGTCCTCACTTTCCACGGTTGCCCTCCTTTTCGTGGTTGCGGAGGGCTTTCCTGAGCTCGACGTCCAGCTCGGTCATCTTGTCGACGATCTCCTGCGCCATCTTCGCCACACCGTCGAGGCCGGCGTCGATCTCCTTGCGGCCGTCCTTCCAGCCGCGCATGAAATCGTCCATGGCGTCGAACGCCGCACTGGAGCCCAGCTCTCCGTGACCCAGCTTGCGGTCGACCTGGCCGGTGTCGTCCATACGCTTCTTGATCGACCGCAGTTGGGCCGCCAAGGTGTCCAGCCCGGCCAGACTCAGGACGAGATCCCCGTTGGACATGTCCGGATTCCCCCAATACCCCGAAAAGAGTGATGGTGGCGCAAGACGCCCGCGGCATACGGCTGTTGCAGGCCCAGTGCCCTTGCGTGGGCGGTCGGTCAACGACCGTTTCGTCGCAGCAGACACGTTACAGGCGGTCGCCGTGTCATCGGCGTGCCGCCGGGGCATCCGGGTCGTTGTCTCTCGGCCCGCCGATCGGGGCGCCGAGCGCAGCAGTGCGGCCGTGTGGGGACCGCACTGCGAACCACTGTTCGGCGTTGAACTCCTCGAAGCGTTCCACCTCGGTGAAGCCCAGGTTCGCCGCGAGGCGCATCGCGCGGGCGTTGGCGGTTTGGGTGCAGAGCACCACCGGTTCGCCGGGGAGCACGTGGGCGCACCAGTCGAGTGCCGCCGCGCACGCCTCGGCGGCGTAGCCGCGTCCCCATGCCGTGGGCAGGAACATGTAGCCGAGTTCGGCCTCTGCGGCGTCCGGACGGACGTGACCCGGGCGCTCCGCGTCGCGCCGGTCGAGCGTGATCATGCCGATCATCGCTCCGTCGAGTTCGGTTACGAAGAGGCCGGGGCGCCGCCCGGGCACCTCGGGCACCGCGCGCTCAAGCTCGTCACGCGGTCGAGGGCCACCGATGTAGGCACCCACCTCCGGTGAGGCGAACAACTCGATGAACGCCGCACGGTCCCGGGCCTCGGACGCGCGGAGCACCAGCCGCTCGGTCCTGATCGGGGCGGGTGGCCAGGCAACGGGTCCGAGGTCAGCCATGGCGGGCAACCTATCGCACGCCCGTGGAGTGACCCGGAACAGAAGGGCTAGGCCAGGGCCACCGTCGACAGGCGGTGGATGTCTTTTGCTGTGTCTGTCACCCCGGAAAGGAAGCCCTGGGCGCGGGGCGAGGCGTGGTCGGTGAGCCAGGTCGGGTCGATGTCGCAGACGGCGACGCGGACGCCGGTGCCGGCCAGGGCCAGCGGCAGGGTGTGGACGACCGTGGACGGGAAGCTCAGGACCGTGCGGCCGATCGGACCGCGGCGGGCGATCAGCTCCAACGGGAGGTCGGGGCGGACGATCTCCAGGCCGGTCTCGGTCGCGAGCCGGTGCAGCTTCTCCGTGCTCTCACGGCGGTGCGCGAAGTAGCGGGCGGCGCCGTGCGCCTTGGCGAGACCGCGGACGGCCTCCACATAGCGGTCGGCGTCCACGACGCCGGTCTCCACCAGCGACGTCCCGACCATGTCGGCGCCCTTGGTGATGCGGGGCGGGCCGAACCGGGACCGGGTCCAGCCGAAGTCGTTGGCGGTGATCGTGACGCCGTCCGGGGTCTCCTCGACCGGCATGGACGAGAACACCTCCACCCGGCGCCCGGCCCTCGGTGTCAGCCGGCGCCGGGCCGAGGAGGAGACCGGGGCGAACAGCAGGTCGCGCGGCCCCGGCCGGCCGCCCTTGCGGTGCCAGCGGACCAGCCGCTCGCCGCGCGCGAGCTGGGCGACGAACTCCATCGTCGCCGTGCCGTCGTCGACCACGACCAGGTCGCGCGCCCTGGTGATGGTCAGCAGCAGCTGTACGTAGCGGGAGAACGGGTCGCCCATGACGATCCGGTCCGCCCGGCGCAGCGCACCGGCGAGGCCGCCGATGGTCTGGAAGGGCGCGGTCGTACCGCCCCGCGCCTCCTCCCAGCGCACCTCGTACCCCTCGTCCCGGGCCAGGTCCGCCATGCGCCGCAGCTGCCCGCGGGTCATCGGGTCGGTCGGGGACAGCACGACAAGGGTCAGCTCCGCCCCGGACGGCAGCACACCAGTCGGCACCGGCCCAGACGGCACGACACCGGAGGACAGCGCGCCGATCGACTCCGACCCGGACGGCATCACCCCGGTCGGCACCACACCGGACGGCACAACACCGACCGGCTCCGACCCGGGCGGCACCACACCGGTCCGCTCCGACCCGGTCGGCGGCGCGTCGCCGTGCGGAGTGCGTCGTACCTGCGGCGGTACGGACGGGAAGGACGCCGGCGCCGGCGCGCCGGACGCCCGCGCCCCGGCCGCTCCGCGCAGGGCATGGGTGTGCGCCCACTCCAGTACGTTCAGCAGCTGTACCGGGCTCTCCACGAAGGCGAGGGTGCGAAGGCTGGGGCCGGCGTTCCCGGCGCGTCGGTTCATCGTCGTACGACCGTCCCGTGAGGCGTTCGGCAGGGGACCAAGGCGGGCTCGGGCAGGGTCAGACGGTGACCGGCTCGCCCGCCGCCGCGGCGATCTCCGCCTCGGCCACGGCGCCGGCGACCCGGCGCAGCTTCTTCATGGGGCCCAGCTCGGAGTCGTAGACCTTCTTGACGCCGTCGCCGAGCGACGCCTCGATGATCCGGATGTCGCGCACCAGGCGCGTCAGGCCCTGCGGCTCCACCGAGGCGGCCTGGTCCGAACCCCACATCGCGCGGTCCAGGGTGATGTGGCGCTCGACGAACGTGGCGCCGAGGGCGACGGCGGCCAGCGTGGTCTGCAGGCCGGTCTCGTGGCCGGAGTAGCCGATCGGGACGTTCGGGTACTCCTGCTGCAGCGTGTTGATCACGCGCAGGTTCAGCTCCTCGGCCTTGGCCGGGTAGGTGGAGGTGGCGTGGCAGAGCAGGATGTTGTCGCTGCCAAGGACCTCGACGGCGTGCCGGATCTGCTTCGGGGTCGACATGCCGGTGGAGAGGATGACCGTGCGGCCGGTGGCGCGCAGGGCACGCAGCAGCTCGTCGTCCGTGAGGGAGGCGGAGGCGACCTTGTGGGCCGGGACGTCGAACTTCTCGAGGAAGGCGACGGCCTCGGTGTCCCACGGGGACGCGAACCAGTCGATGCCCTTTTCCTTGCAGTACTCGTCGATCTTGCGGTAGTCGTCCTCGCCGAACTCCACGCGGTGGCGGTAGTTGATGTAGGTCATCCGGCCCCAGGGCGTGTCCCGCTCGATGTCCCACTGGTCGCGCGGGGTGCAGATCTCCGGGGTGCGCTTCTGGAACTTGACGGCGTCGCAGCCGGCCTCGGCGGCGACGTCGATCAGCTTGAAGGCGTTGTCGAGGTCACCGTTGTGGTTGATGCCGATCTCGCCGGTGATGTAGACGGGGCGGCCGGGGCCGGCCTCACGCGAACCGAAGGCGCGGATGCGGGAGTTGGTGCTCATCAGGGGATGTCCTTACTTGGTGAGGGAATCGAGAGAGGGGCCGAGGATCCAGCTGGCGATCTCTCGGACGGCGCCGTCGCCGCCGGGGACGGTGGTGACCGCGCGTGCGGCGCCGCGCACGACGTCGTGGGCGCTCGCGACCGCCACGGGCCAGCCCACGAGGGCGAAGCACGGGAGGTCGTTGACGTCGTTGCCGACGTAGAGCACGCGCTCGGGCGCGATGCCCTGCTCCTCGCACCACTGCTTGAGGGCGAGGTCCTTCCGGTCGATGCCGTGCAGCACCGGAATCCGCAGCTTCCGGGCCCGGGCGGCGACGACCGGGTTCTGCTCCGTGGACAGGATCAGCATCTTCAGGCCGCTCTTGCGCAGTGCGGCGATGCCGAGTCCGTCCCCGCGGTGCACGGAGACGAACTCCCGTCCGTCGGCGTCGATCAGCACCCGGTCGTCGGTCTGGGTGCCGTCGAAGTCGAGGACGACCGCGTCGATGTCTTCCTTGGCCGGCAGGGCCCCGGGCCGGTCCGCGTCGAACAGCGGGGCCAGGGCCCGGGCGCGGGCGAGGTCGTGCGGGTCGTCGACCTCCAGCACCCGGGCCGGGTCGGTGCGGACCAGCTCGGTGTGGCCGAAGAAGCGGTGCCGGTGCTCGCGGAACCCGGCGGCGGCCATGGCGTAGGCGGCGCCGGTCTCCAGCAGGTCCTGGGGGCGGTCCTGGCGGCGCGGGCGGAACGACTTGTCGTGGTTGACGCCGTAACCGCCTTGGGTGGCCGTGGAGTTGGCGACGCGGGTGGCGCCGCCTGCGGTCTGTTCGCGGGTGGGTTCCACCGCGACCGGGTCGTCGCCCGCGTCCCGCCAGATGAAGCCGTGGAAGGGGGCCACCGTGACCGCGGTGTCGGCGCCGTTCTCGACGACGGCCGCCGCGACCCCGTCCACGTCCTCGCGGATCAGGAACGGGCTGGTGCACTGCACGAGCAGGACGACGTCCACGGTGGCGCCGTGCAGCGCCTCGTGGGCGTCCATGGCGTGCAGCACGGCGGCCTCGGAGGTGGCGGTGTCACCGGCGATGGCGGCGGGCCGCAGCACGACCTCGGCGCCGGCCTGCCGGGCGGCCGCCGCGATGGCCTGGTCGTCGGTGGACACGACGACGTCGGTGACCAGCCGGGAGGCCCGGCACTCGTGCACCGCGCGGGCCACCAGCGGCACCCCGCCGACGGGGGCGAGGTTCTTGGCGGGCACGCCCTTGGAGCCGCCGCGCGCGGGGATCACGGCGAGCACCCGGCGCACCGAAGTGCCCTGGCCCGCCCGGGTGTCGGACATGGGCTCTCCTCCTTGACGCGGGATCCGGTCGCTCACAGCTCTCCCATTCGTCGGATCACAGGTGCCACCCGCTGGACGCCGTGGCGGTAGGCGCCGCGCGCCGCCCTGCGCACGATCTGGCGGACCGGGCCCGGCGCCTTGTCGGCGGCGGGCGCGCCGGGCAGCGGGGAGCCGTCCGGGCCGAGGTGGTGGCGGGCGAGGATCCCCGGCAGATAGCCGGGCGCGGTCTCGGTCGTGTAGTAGGGGTTCAGGGGCGGCAGCCCGCCGGGCCGGCCCAGCAGCCGGGTGATGCGGTGCCGTGCGGCGTCGAAGGCCGTGCCGTACGTGCCGTCGGCGGCGACGCCCTGCCGGGCCACCCACTCGGGCTCGGGCTCGGGGCGGTGACCGGCGTCGAGCTGGTCCCAGGAGGCGAGGCAGCCGGAGCCGACGAAGTGGTGGTTGCCCAGCACCTCGCGGACCCCGAGGTCGGTCAGGACGACCGTGGGGATGCGGCGGTGCAGCGATTCGAGGGCGGCCGTCGAGCTGATGGTGACCAGCAGGTCGGTGCGGTCCAGGACCTCGCCCATGTGCCCGTACACCAGGCGGAGGTTGGCGGGCAGCTCGCGGCTCTGCGCCAGCTTCTGGTAGGGCAGTTCCTCGATGTGCGTGGTGTGCTCGCCCGGCCGGGAGCGCAGCTTCAGCAGCACCTCGCGGTCGGGGAACGCCTGCGCGTGCCGGATCAGCCGATCCAGCAGATACGTACGGTCCTTGCGGCTCTCCGGGACCGAGGGCTGGGCCGCGAACACGACCGTGTAGGGCCTGCCCTCCGGCTGTGTGGCGGGCGCGGGCTCGCCGGTGTAGGGCGCGCCGCCGAGGAACGGCAGCGCCACCTCGGTCACGCCGGAGGCGTCGGCGCCCACGCCCTCGTAGACGGCGCGGAAACGGTCCGCGTCCTGGCGGGAGTTGGCGAGGACGAGGTCCGCGCCGTGCCGCAGCAGCAGGCCGTCGGCAAGCTTCTCGTAGACGACGCCGACGTAGCCGGTGACGACGACGGGCCGCTCGGTGCGGTCCTCCCAGACCCGCTTCAGGCCGTGCAGCATGGCCTGGACGCCGCCGCCCACGAGGGCGAGGACGAGGACGTCGTACGACTCGTCGTTCATGGCGCGCAGGAACTCGACGGCTGTCACCTCGCGCAGCGAGTCGGCGTGCACGCCGACCTCACGCAGCTGGCGGGCGGTGGGGGTGGCGCGGCCCCGCAGCAGATAGCCGTCGAGCCGGATGCCCGACTCGACGGGCTCGGCCAGGCCGCCGCCCGCGATGCGGCTCGCGGTGAGGGCGCCCCACTTCCACCGTGTGTCGGAATCCGCGAGCACGGCGACCCGCAGCGACTTCGTTGCACTGATTGGCACGCCGAAGACGCTAGGAAGGCATTCCTAGGTTCCGCCCAACCCGAATACAACAAACGGTTAACAGCACATCGACGGATGGCGAATCAGCCCGGGAACCAGCGGGAAAAGGCCCCGGTTCACGGCTTCGCCACACGTCGTTCACCTGATATCAAGGTGGCGGTCAAGACGAATGACGGGCCCCGCCCTAACGTCCACTGTGTGGTCAAGCTCTCCGTCATCGTGCCGTTCTACAACGTGCAGCAATACGCGCCAGACACGCTCAGAAGCCTGCGTGCGAACGCCCGTGAGGACTTCGAATTCATTCTCGTCGACGACTGCTCGAACGACGGGACGCCAGAGATCCTTGCGCGCGCGGAGCGCGAGCTGCCAGGGGCGGTACATGTCAGACACGAGAAGAACGGGGGGCTGGCGACCGCGCGCAACACCGGCATCGACCGGGCCCGCGGCGAGTACCTGACGTTCCTGGACGGCGACGACTGGCTCGCCCCCGGCTACTACCCCCGGCTCGTCGCCGCCATGGATGACCTGGGCTGCGACTTCCTGCGCACCGACCATGTGCAGTGCACGGGGCGGACGCGTACGGTGCACCTGGTGCCGCACGGCCGGCGCAGCGTGGTGATGCGCCCCCGCGACGCCATCCTGCCCACCCACCGGACCACGTCCGTCGACTACGCCTACGCCTGGGCCGGGATCTACCACCGTCGGCTGGTGGACCGCGGGCTGCTGCACTTCACCGACGGGCTGCGCACGGCCGAGGACCGGCCGTGGATCTGGAAGCTGCACCGGGAGGCGGAGTCGTTCGCCGCGGTGAACCTGCTCGGTGTCTTCTACCGGCGCGGGGTGGCCTCCTCCCTCACTCAGATCGGTGACGTACGGCAGCTCGACTTCATTCGCGCCTTCGATCAGGTCATCGAGGAGACCGCCCGGGACCCGGAGGCGGACGCCCTGCTGCCGAAGGCCGTTCGCACCTACTGCGCCATCATTTCCCATCATCTGGGATCCATCGAAAGGTTCGAGCCCGCGGTGGCGAAGAAGCTGAAGACACTGAGCGCCGCCGCGTTGCGGCGCATGCCGCAGGACGTCCTGGACGACGCCCTGGACTCCATGGACCTGGAGCGCGCCACGAAGCTGCGCCGGCTGCGCCGCCGCCCCGCCGCCTCGGGGGCCGCCGCGTGACCACGCAGATCTTCCAGGTGTCGACGCTGTACGGCACCGCCACGCTGGCCGCCGCCCTGGACTCCGGCGCCTTCCGCCCCGCCGACCGGCGCACCCTGCTGGTCTGCAACAACGCCGCGACACCCGAGACGACGCCGGGCCCGGACCGGATGCCGGGCTTCGAGCGGCTGCGGGAGCGGTTCGACGACGTGATCTCGTACAACGAGACGATCTTCCCGTTCCACCCGGGCGGCTGGGCCCCTCGGCCGGAGGACCTGCCGCTGTGGGAACGCCATCTGCGGCTCGCCTGGGACCTCGGTGACGACGACGTCGAACTCGCCGTCGAGTCGATCCAGGTCAACCCGTCGCTCAGCCTCGCGCAGATGTTCACCGGCGCGCCCGTGACGGTCTACGCGGACGGCCTGATGAGCTACGGCCCCACCCGCAACAAGATCGACCCGCTGGTCGGCACCCGGGTGGACCGGCTGCTCCACCTCGACCTGGTGCCGGGGCTCAGGCCGCTGCTGCTCACCGAGTTCGACGTGCCGGCCCAGATCGTGCCGACGGCCGCGTTCACCAAGGTGCTGGCCGAACTCGCCGGCGGCGGCGAGGGGCTGCCGGACATCGAGGAGCCCGCGCTGCTGCTCGGCCAGTACCTGTCGGCGCTCGGCATCCTCAGCGCGGAGCAGGAGGAGGACCTTCATGTGCGGATGCTGAAGGGCGCGGTCGAACTCGGCCACCAGCGGGTCGTGTTCAAGCCGCACCCGTCGGCCCCGGCACGCTTCACCAGCACGCTGGAGCGGGAGGCCGAACGGCTCGGCGCCGACCTCACGGTCCTGGACACGCCGATCCTCGCGGAGGTGCTGTACCAGCGGATGCGCCCGGCGCTGGTCGTCGGCTGCTTCTCCACGGCGCTGCTGACCGCGTCCGCGCTGTACGGCCTGCCTACCGCCCGGGTGGGCACGGACACCCTGCTGGACCGGCTGTCCCCGTTCGAGAACAGCAACCGGGTCCCGGTCACCCTCGTCGACGCGCTGCTGCCCGATCTGACGGACCGGGCCGCGGTCACCGCGCAGCGGCCCGGCATGGACGTGACGGCGCTCGGCGAACTCGTCCGGGCGGTCGGCTTCACCATGCAGCCGAAGATCTACCCGGAGCTGCGCGGCGCGGCCGAGGAGTATCTGACGAAGCATCTGAACCCGCACACGCTGCGCTACTTCAAGCGCAAGCGGCTGACCTCGCTGGCCCTGCCCGGCGGCGTACCGGCGCAGCTGTCGTTCATCCCACGCAACGCGACCGTGCGCCGCGTGGCCCGCAAGGCCCGCAACCTGCGCCGAGTGGTACGCCGCTGATCAGGCCGGCCCGCGCCGCGCGTGGGGGTTCTTCGGGTGTGGGGCGGGGTCCGTGACGGGCCCCGCCCCACACCTTTCGGGTCAGCGGGCCAGGATCTGCTGGATCCGGGCCGCGTTCTCCTGCGTGACCTTCCACAGCAGTTCCTGCCGGTCGTGCACATCGGCGACGGTCCGGCTGTGGTTGTCCAGCATGTGCAGGGCGCGCTCGGTGAGCACCGCGCCCAGGTCCCGCTCGTGCACCGAGACACCCCACTCGGGGCGCTCGATGTCATTGAGGAAGTACGCCATCTTCGGGTGCGAGATCAGGCTGACGATGGGCGTGCCGACCCCGAAGGGGATCATCCCGGCGTGCCCGCGCATCCCGATGACCAGCCGGGCCTTGGCGTAGGTCTCGCGGATCTCGTCGTTGGAGAAGTCGTACATCGGGATCACCGGCAGCGAGATCCCGTGCTCGCGGCGCAGGTCGAAGGCGATCCGCTCGTCGTCGAGGGAGTGCGCGACGCACTTGACCTCGGTGTGCGCGCCGATCTTCCGGACCGCCTCCGCCATCTGGCCGAGGAAGTGCCCGTAGTCGTGTCCGAAACGCAGCCCGGCCCGGTCGTAGGCGGCGTTCAGCATCACGGTGTCGTCGCGGTACAGCGGGTCGCTCCAGCCGGCGATCAGCTGCCGGCTGACCGTGGTCGGACAGGGCTGGAAGACCACCTTGTCGTGCAGCTCCGGCGGGAGCAGCGCGCGGACCTTCGCGATGGAGCCGTGGTTGCGCAGCCCGAAGAAGGCGGCCTTCTCCACCAGGAGGCGCAGGCTCTCGTTGAACCGGGTGGCCCGGTAGGACTGGCCGTCGAAGGCGTTGAAGCCCACCGCGTAGACCATGATCGGTACGTCGATGGCGCGCAGGTGCTCGTCCGGGACGTTCCACTGCCAGGCGCTGTTGCCGTTGGGCATGGTGTCCGGGATGAACAGCCCGCCACCGCCGATGACCAGTCCGCGCCGGGCGTTGACCCGCTCCAGGGCGGCGGCGTCGAACAGCCGGTGGGCGTGCACGGAGTGCCAGCGGCGCGAAGTGGTGTCGGGGCCGAAGCCGAGCCGGACGGTCTCCGGCAGCAGCTTGTCACCGGCGTTGCCCTGCCGGTCCATGTAGAAGGCGACGTGCGCGAGCTGGTCGTCGGGCGCGCCCTGCTCCTGCGGGGGCACGGCGGCGGCGCGCTGCGCCCACAGCCGGCTGGAGCGGTGGGTGGGGTCGACGGACAGGCCGGCGGTGGCGTACCGCAGCGCCTCGGTGTTGTCGCCGTGCACCCAGGCCATCTGGGCGAGCCGGGCGTAGGCGGTGGCGGCCCGGTTGGGGGCGGCCGTGGCCATCAGCAGCTGGGTCTTCGCCTCCGGGTAGCGGGACACGCTCATCAGGGCGTGGCCCAGCACCTCGTGCGGCCAGGCCGCGTCCAGCGGTATCCGCACCGAGGACAGGATGTCCACGGCCTCCTGGTACTCGCCGGCCGCGATATGGGTGGCGGCCACCTTGCGGGCGATCTCCACGTCGCCGGTGCGCCGCACGTGCGGGGTGCCGAAGTGCACGAGCAGGTCGTGGTGGGCGCCGCCGAGCGCCACGTACGCGGCGTGGAACTCCGCGTCGCTCATCTCGAACTCGCGCCAGCGCTCCTCCGCGAGCGCGTACCCGGACTCGCCGCCCTGCCACGGCTTGTGGCGGCCGGTGAAGTGCAGGATCGCGGTGTCCTCGGGCACCGGCAGATCGCCGGACAGCCGCCGCTTGACGAAGTTGTAGCGGGCGTCGAGGCGGACGAAGTCGCCGTCGAGTACGGCGTTCAGGATGCCCTGGTCGTGCTTGTCCAGCTCGTAGTCGCCGCTGCGCCCGGTCTGGTCGATCTTCGCGCAGAACTCGTCGGACAGGTACTCGCGCTGGATGACCAGCAGCCCGGAGTTGAGCTTGTGCTGCCCGTAGAAGAACTGCGGTACGGCGGCCAGGCCCTCGCGCAGCTTGAGCAGTTCACCGAGGTCACCGAGGACGACCATGTCGGTGTCCAGGGTGATGACCGTGTCGTAGTCGCGCAGCCGGAAGATGTCGAGGATGAAGTACGCCTTGCGCACCAGGTAGTTGTCCTGGTCGCCCTTGACGTAGGAGTCGTAGCGCTCGTCCTCGACCCGGCGCAGCACGATACGCGGGTGCAGGGCGCGGATCCGGGCGATGGAGGAGGGGCGCAGATCGTCGTAGAGGACGACGAAGTCCTCGCACACACCCGGGTTGGACAGGGCGAGGCTGCGCAGCAGGACGAGGAATCCGGGCAGGTAGTTCTCGTCGACGTAGCTCGCGAAGGCGATGCGCCGCTTGCCGGTGAGGGCGTGGGCGGACGCCGAGGCCGCCGGGCTGACGGTGGCGGCGCCGGTGGGGGAGGTCGTGGTCATCGCAGGGATATCCTCATGTCGGTCACGCTCTGGGCCCGCTGCATGACCCATGCCTTCTCGCTGGTGTACTCGTGCACGGACGTGATCGCGAGCTTCATGGCCTCCTGGACGCGGTAGGCGCCGCTCTCGTAGAAGTCGAAGCCGATCAGGTCGAGAGTGGGGCTGACGTCCAGGAAGTCCAGCAGCCACAGCATGTTGAAGCCGGTGGTCGGGATGCCCGACCAGGCGTCGGCGCCGAGGTGCCCGATGTTGCGCAGCGGCCAGCGCAGCGACTCGTCGCCGAGGTACTGCTGGGCGCCGGGCACCAGACGGTTGCGCAGGGAGTGCTTCCAGTCACCGGAGATGCCGCCGAAGACCAGCCGGGTGGTCACCGGCTTGTCCCAGTTGAAACCGTGCTTGTGGATGGTGGCGTGGATGTCGGTCCGGGTGCCGGTGTGCTTCGGGTCGATCTTGTACGAGTTGAAGCGCACCACCAGGTCGTAGTCGTCGATCTCCTTGCCCAGCGAACTGGCGCCGACCCTGCCGGAGTTGGCGATCAGGCAGATGGACTTGCCGGCGATCAGGTTGCGGAACTCGCCGAGGGTGATCCACTGCACGCCGCCGATCGTCGGATCGGCGACCGGACCGCGCATCCGGATGCGGCGCTGCTCGGCGTAGAGCGCGACGGCCTCGCCGAGCGCGGTCGGGTCGGCGCCGGCCAGGCCGGTACGCAGGTCGAGGTACTGGCTGAGCAGTTCCTGCCGGTCGGCGACCGGGGCCTCGTCGGCGGCGAGCACGAGCAGGGCGCCGACCAGCCGGGGCTCGGCCTCGGCCCAGTCGCCGAGGGCGTGCAGGGCCAGGCCCTCGGCCCAGATGTCGGTGGCGGGGACGCGGGTGTACTCGGTGGCGCGCGGGCACTGCCGCTTCAGCAGGTCGAGCAGTGCGCGCTCGCGCTCCCCGGCCCGGCGCATCCCGGCGATCCGGGCCGCCACGCCGAACCCGTCCTCGGTGGTCAGCTCCAGGTAGCGCTCGTAGGCCTCGATGGCCTCGCGCTCCTCGCCGGCCGCCTCCAGGGTGCGGGCGCGCAGCCGCCAGCCGGCGCGGGAGTTCTTCCGCTGGGCGAGGACGGTCTCGCTGATCACCAGGGCGAGGTTCAGCTCGTCGTCGTAGCCGCATTCGAGCGCCTTGTTGGCCACGGCCAGCAGGGCGTCCAGCAGCTCGTTGCCGATCCCGCCCGCGGGGGCGGCGGCGCCCTTGACGGCGCGCTTGAGCAGGGCGGTGGCGCCGCCCGCCGGGGCGGGTGCGGGGGCGGCCGTGCCGACCGTGGTGTTGACCACGAGCAGCTTGCGCAGCTGCTCGGCCAGCTCCGCGCGGCGACGGTCGAGGCTGCCGACGAGTTTGCCGCTGTGCACCGCACAGGCGCGCAGGCAGTCGTCCAGCTCCCCTCCGCGTGCTGGTGCCCGCCTGTTCTGGACCCTCGTCATAATTCTCCTGTTTTGCCAAGCAAAGACTGAATTTACCGCCGCATGCCGCGCGTTTGCCGACGCGTGGGGGTGGATGGAGAAACTAGGAAGTAAAAACGACGTGCGGGTTAACGCACTGGGGACTGCGGAAGAATCGTTGGGCGGCGGACCGCAGTGATTCTGTGATTCCCCCAGCTGCCGGGGGGACCGCTCCTTCGTCCTGGGGACATCCGTACGCGAACCCGCGACGGACCCCCGGCACAGGGTAGGCGTGCCGCACGTGGCAGCTACATCCTCCACCCTCGCCTCCGTTCCCTCTCCCCCCGCCCCCTGCGCGGGTCCGGCTCCCGCTCCCGGCCCCGCCGGCCGGCGGGAGCGGCTGCCGGCCCTGGACGGGCTGCGCCTGCTGGCCGCGCTGATGGTCTGCCTGTACCACTTCGCCGGACGCGGCGGCGATATCTCCCGCTCCTGGGGGCAGTCGCCGGCCCGGGTCTTCCCCGACCTCGCCACGGCGGCCGTGTACGGCTGTCTCGGCGTGCAGTTCTTCTTCGTCATCAGCGGCTTCGTGATCTGCATGAGCAGCTGGGGCCGCGGCCCGGGCGACTTCTTCCGGTCCCGCATCGCCCGGCTCTACCCGGCGTACTGGGCGGCCGTGCTCCTGGTCACCGGCGCCGCCTTCGTCGTGCCCGCCGCGCTGCATCCGCTGCGCCTCGACCAGGTCCTGGTCAACCTGACCATGTTCCAGATGCCGACGGGCGTGCCCCGGGTGCTGGGCGTGTGCTGGACGCTGTGGGCCGAGGTCCGCTTCTACGCCCTGTTCGCGGTGTGCGTGGTGCTGCGGGGCGTCACCTACCGGCGGGTGGTGCTGTTCTGCTGCGTGTGGACGCTGGCCGCGGTGATCTGCAAGGGCGCCGGCAACCCGCTGGCCGCCCAGCTGGTGATGCCCGAGCATGCGCCGTTCTTCGTCGGCGGGCTCGCGCTGTATCTGATCCACCGGTGCGGCGGGAACCCGACCCTGTGGGGCATCGTGGGCGTCTCCTGGCTGCTCGGCCAGGAGACCGTGACGACCGGGCTGTGGCGTCCGGGCGCCGCCGGCGACTTCCACCGCAGCCCGTACGTGATCCTGCTGCTGGTGACGCTCGGCTTCGCCGCGGTCGCGGCCGTCGCGCTGGGCTGGACACGGTGGGCCTCGTGGCCCTGGCTGACCACGGCAGGCGTGCTGACGTACCCCTTCTACCTGGTCCATGAGCACCTGGGCTGGTGCGTCATCCGGGTGCTGCACCGCGGCCTCGGCCTGCCGCCGTGGCCGACGCTCACGGTCACGGTGCTCGGCATGCTGGGGCTCGCCTGGCTGATCCACCGCTACGTGGAGCGCCCCCTCGCCCCCCACCTCAAGAAAGCGAGCACCCCCCGAAACGCCCCCACGATCCCCACCCCCTCCCCCTCCTAGAAGTGCAGCGCACGCCGTCCGACGACCCGCGGTCCGACAACCGTGGGCACGCGCCGGGGCCGGGGCGCACGCCGAGGCCGGGGCGCACGCCGGAGCCGAGGGCACGCGCCGAGGCCGGGGCGCACGCCGGAGCCGGGGGCACGCGCCGAGGCCGGGGGCATGCGCCGAGGCCGGGGGCATGCGCCGAGGCCGGGGGCATGCGCCGAGGCCGGGGGCATGCGCCGGGGCCGGGGGCATGCGCCGGGGCCGGGGGCGGCGTAAAGCTCGGCGCTGCGAACCGCGGGCCACACTGGACGCTGCGCACGGCGAACGCAGACGCTCCACCGCCACCGCTCCCCCGGCCTACCCGGCTACGACACCGGTGTCCGCCTCGCCCGCCCGGTCGACCCGGGCGATGGCCCGAGCGTGCGCGGGTGGCGTCCTGGCCCCGGGCAGCCACAGGACCGTCGGCGTGCGGCGCGGGCGGCACCACCTTCCGTGGCGACGGGGCCCCCTGCCCGAGCCAAGACTCTCGCGGGGGCCAGCAGTTGCTTGCCGGGGACGGCTTCACGGCGGGCGACGGTGCTCATCCCGTCCGCTCCGACCGCTACGACGGGACGGGTGACCCGGCGAGACCCCGACGCCTGCACGGACCGGGTCGACACCGTAGCCCGAGGCCAGCCACACGGCTGGGCCACCCGCGGCAACGGGCCCACGCGCGGAGCGCTCAGTTGGTTGCCAGGGAGAGTTTTGCTGCGAAGCCAAGGAACAGGGCGCCCGCTGCTGAGGTGGCCGTGGCCGACAGGCGTCTGCGGCGGCGGAAGGCGGCCGACAGCTTCGTGCCGCCGAATATCAGCGCGCTGAGGTAGAGCACGCTGGCCAGCTGGGCGAAGGCGCCGAGGACGACGAAGGACAGGGCCGGATAGGCGTAGCCCGGGTCGACGAACTGCACGAAGAAGGCGACGAAGAACAGGATCGCCTTCGGGTTGAAGAGGCTGACGACCAGGGCGCGGCGGAACGGCCGCTCCCCGGCGGCCGGAGCCGGTGCCGCCTCCGGCGCGGTCTGTTCCCGCCGGGTCCGCCACATGCCCCACGCGGCCCGCAGCATCCCCATGGCCAGCCAGGTCAGATAGCCGGCGCCCGCGTACTTCACGATGCCGAAGAGCACGGCGTTCGCCTTCAGCAGCGAGGCGACGCCCGCGGCGGACAGCGTCATCAGCACGGTGTCCCCGCACCAGACCCCGGCCGCGGCGGTGTACCCCGCCCGGACCCCGCGGCGGGCGGCCACCGAGAGCACGTACAGGGAGTTGGGGCCGGGCAGCAGGACGATCAGGACGAGCCCTGCCAGATAGGTGGGGAGATCGATGACACCGAACATGGAAAGGAGTCTCGCACGGGGGTACTACATCCCCGCCCGACCCCTTGTCGGCCCCCGATCAGGCGGGTCTCACCAGGCGTCCGACGGGACGTACGTGCCCCACACCTCCCGCAGCGCGTCGCACACCTCGCCGACCGTCGCCCGGGCCCGCAGCGCCTCCTTCATCGGGTACAGGACGTTGTCCTCACCCACGGCCGCCTTCCGCAGCGCGGCCAGCGCCGAGTCCACCGCGCCCCGGTCCCGCCCGGCCCGCAGCGCCGCAAGCCGCTCGGCCTGCCGCGTCTCGATCGCGGGGTCGACGCGGAGGGGTTCGTAGGGTTGTTCCTCGTCGAGCCGGAACCGGTTGACGCCGACGACGGTCCGGGTGCCGGTGTCGGTCTCCTGGGCGATGCGGTAGGCGTTGCGTTCGATCTCGCGCTTCTGGAACCCGGCTTCGATCGCCGCGACCGCGCCACCCAGGTCCTCGACCTTGCGCATCAGCTCCACGGCGGCCGCTTCCAGGTCGTCGGTCATGCGCTCGATGGCGTACGAGCCGGCGAAGGGGTCCACGGTCGCGGTCACATCCGTCTCGTGGGCGAGTACCTGCTGGGTACGCAGCGCCAACCGCGCGGAGGTGTCCGTGGGCAGCGCGATCGCCTCGTCGAAGGCGTTGGTGTGCAGCGACTGGGTGCCGCCCAGCACCGCGGCAAGCGCCTGGACGGCGACCCGGACCAGGTTCACCTCCGGCTGCTGCGCCGTCAGCTGCACCCCCGCGGTCTGGGTGTGGAACCGCAGCATCATGGACCGCGGGTCGCGCGCCCCGAACTCCTGCCGCATCACCCACGCCCAGATCCGGCGCGCGGCACGGAACTTGGCGACCTCCTCCAGCAGGGTGGTCCGGGCGACGAAGAAGAACGACAGGCGGGGCGCGAAGTCGTCGACGTCCATGCCGGCCGCCACTGCGGCCCGTACGTAGGCGACGGCGTCGGCCAGTGTGAAGGCGATCTCCTGCACGGGGGAGGCGCCGGCCTCGGCCATGTGGTAGCCGGAGACCGAGATGGTGTTCCAGCGCGGCAGCTCGGCGCGGCAGTAGCGGAAGATGTCCGCGGTCAGCCGCAGCGACGGCCGCGGCGGGAAGATGTAGGTGCCCCGCGCGATGTACTCCTTGAGGACGTCGTTCTGGACGGTGCCGGCCAGCCGGGCGGCCGGGACGCCCTGTTCCTCGGCGACCAGCTGGTACAGCAGCAACAGCGGCGCGGCGGGGGCGTTGATCGTCATGGAGGTGGACACCTCGCCGAGCGGGATCCCGCCGAACAGGACCCGCATGTCCTCGATCGAGTCGATCGCCACGCCGACCCGGCCGACCTCGCCGTGCGCGATCGGCGCGTCGGAGTCGTGGCCCATCTGGGTGGGCAGGTCGAAGGCGACGGACAGGCCCGTGGTGCCGTGGGCGATCAGCTGCCGGTAGCGGGCGTTGGACTCGGCGGCCGTGCCGAAGCCCGCGTACTGGCGCATCGTCCAGGGACGCCCGGTGTACATCGTCGGGTACACGCCCCGGGTGAAGGGGTACGCGCCGGGCTCGCCCAGCCGCTCGGCCGGGTCCCAGCCCGCCAACGCGGCGGGCCCGTACACCGGCTCGACGGGCAGTCCGGACTCCGACTCACGCGTCATGGGGTGCCTCCGCGGTACGTCGACTACTCCCCACCATGCCTCCTAGTTCGGCGGCGGTCACCCGGGGAAACATCCCGGCATGGGGTTCAGGTGGATCGAACGGATCGCCGGGCGGCCCGCCGCGCTCGCCTCGGCCGCCGCGCTCACCGTGCTCTGCGGGTGCACCGTGCAGCCCGCGGACGCGGACGGGAAGAACCGCTCGCCGGTGCACATCCGGCTGCCGGACACCCGGCCGCCGGACCGGCCCGCTCCCGGCGGCGGTCCGACGACGGCCCGGCCGGCGCCCGCGCCGCCCCGCGTCCTGTGGTCCCGCGGCGACACCGGCATGGGCGTGCGCGCGCTGCAGGCCCGGCTGCGTCAGGTCGCCTGGCTGTCCGACGGGCCGACGGGCACGTACGACGACCTGACTCAGGAGGCGGTCAGGGGATTCCAGGGCAAGCGCGGGCTGCCGCGCACCGGGCGCATGGACACGGTCACCTGGCAGCGGCTGCTCGGCATGACGCACCGGCCGGGCAGGTGGGACCTGTATCTGATGGGCGGTCAGCCGGCCGCCGCGCCCGACCCACGCTGTCTGACGGGCCGGGTGCTGTGCATCGACAAGACCAGCCGGACGCTGCGCTGGATGATCGACGGACGCACGGTGTCGACGATGGCGGTGCGGTTCGGCTCGCAGTACACCCCGACCCGTGAGGGTGTGTTCCGCATCTACTGGAAGTCACGGCACCATGTGTCGACGCTCTACGACTCCCCGATGCCGTACGCCCTGTTCTTCAGCGGTGGTCAAGCGGTGCACTACTCGTACGACTTCGCGGCGCGGGGTTACGCGGGCGGCTCGCACGGCTGTGTCAACGTGCGCGACGAGGCGGCGATCGCGGCGCTGTTCGCGCAGGTGCGGACGGGCGACAAGGTCGTCGTCTCCTGGTGAGGCGCCGCCCGCCGGGGCGTTCCGCTCGCCGGAGACGGGGCGCGGGCGGGACCGGGGGAACGGATCCCGCCCGCGCCAAGGTGCACGAGCCCTGGGTACGGGGGGAACCCCGGCTCGGTGCGACGGCCGATGACCAGTCGGCCCACTCTGTACTGCGTCACCGCCGCCGAAAACGTCACACCGGGCCCGCGCGACCGCTGCCGCGCCGTGAAGACGCAGGTCACAGCCTCGCAGCGTCAGAGCGCGGTGTACGTCGGGCTCGGCGCGGGGTCCGGGGACTGCACGGGGTCCGGGGACTGCGCGGGGCTGTCGGGCCGCTGCGGGGCGAAAGCGGAGGGGACGGACGTGGTCCCGCCGTCCTGGCGGTGGTCGTTGCCGCGGTCCTCGTGCGAGGCGCGGCCGTTGCCGCCGTTGGCACGGCCGCGGTCGTCCCGGCCGCCGTGGCCGCGTCGACCGGCCCGGTCGCCCTGGTCGTCCTGATCGCCCTGGCCTGACTGCTCGTCCTTGCCGTCGTCGGACTTCCCGTGCGCCTCACCCTGGCTGCCCTGGCTGCCCTGATTTCCCTGGCTGCCCTCGGTGCTCGCCAGGACGCCCTTGCAGTACGTCCACACCCGCGCGTGGCCGCCCGCCGTCTGCTCCAGGCGGCGCTCGCGGCCGGGACCGAGTTCCTTGCCGTCGCGGAGGTCGCGGCAGGCCGCGGTCGCGCCCTTCCACGGCCCGGGGGCCCGCCCGGCGGGGTCGGCGGACCCGGTGGCGCCGCCCCGGTCCGGATCGGTGCCGGGGCTCTCGCGCGCGGAGCCGGTGGCGGGGGCGCCGTCCGCGCGGGCGCTCGGCGCCGGCGGGCCCGACGTACCGCCCTGTGCGGCCTGCGCGGACGGCGAGGCGAGCGGTTGTCCGGGCGTACCGGCGGCGGTGACGGAGGCGGCGGGCCCGGGATCGTCGCCGCCGAAGGGCACCGGCAGGACTCCGGCTCCGGCGGCCACCGCGACCCCGCCGACGGTGCCCACGGCCAGCGCGGCGGCCAGCGCCAGACGCACGGGGCGGGCCCGGCGGGTACGGCCGCGGGCGGGGCCCGTGCGTGTGCCGATGCGGATGAGACCCGCGTCGTCGGACGGCCGGGCCGCCGCGCCGGTGCGTCGCGCCTGCGAACCCTCGCCGTGCGCCGCGGCGGCCTGATCGGCGGCGGCCTCGCGGGCCTTCCGGAAGGCCGCGAGCGCACCCTCCTCACCGGGGAGTTCGACCCCGGCCGGGGTGGCCTCGACGGCCAGTGCGCCCAGTGCCCCGGCGAGTCGTTCGGCCTGTCCGCGGGCGGACGCGTCGACGGCTTCGAGTGGTTCACCGCGCAGCAGACGTTCCGCCGTTTCCCGGTTCAGCCACTTGTACTGCTCGTCGGCCATCACATGTCCTTCTGCGTCCGCGAACGCATATGCGTCACAGTGGCGGACGTCACCGCGCGGCCGCGCGGTTCTCGCTGGTTCGGCAGGGCGTCGAGCCGGCCCGCTGATTCCGGATCCTCGGCGAGCAGTTCGGCGAGCCGTTTCAGACCGCGGTGCGCGGCGGTGCGGACGGCGCCCGCGCGTTTGCCGAGCGTCTCGGCGGCGGTCTTGGCGTCGAGGCCGACGACCACGCGCAGGACGACCGCCTCGGCCTGGTCCTGCGGCAGCCGCGCGATCAGGGACAGGGCGCTGTTGGTGGCCAGGGCCTCGATGGCCTCGCCCGCGGTGTCCGACTCGGCGGCCCGGGCGGTCAGTTCGGTCTCGTCGCCGCCGATCACGGGGCGCCGGCCGCGCATGCGTATGTGGTCGAGGGCGCGGTTGCGGGCGATACGGGCGGCCCAGCCGCGGAAGCGGTCCGCGTCACCGCTGAAGCGTTCCAGGTCGCGGGCTATCTGCAGCCACGCCTCGGACGCGACGTCCTCGGCGTCCGGATCGCCGACCAGTGTCCGTACGTATCCCAGCAGCCGCGGATGCACCGCGCGGTAGACGGTCCGGAACGCGGTCTCGTCCCCGTCCTGTGCCGCGCGCACCGCGGCGGTCAACTCCGCGTCGTCCCCCAGCACCCGTGGTGTCCCTACTTCGCGCCTCAACCGGCGCCGCTCTCGCGGACGTGGTCCTCGCCGTCGTGGTTCCTCAATTGATGGTTGCGGTGTTCGAGGTCACAGGTGGTTGCGATGGTCGTGCGTCCCCCGCGCCTCGGCGCGAAAGGCACGTTACGGCCTGAATCCGCTCCCGTCCACGTCCGTACACGATGCAACCTCCTCGTGACGCGGACGGGTGTGACAGAAAACGCACCCATGGCGCTGAAGGAAGTACGGGCCGCCGCGCGGCCCGTGCCGCGCGACGGCCGGGGCCTCTCCTGTGGGGGGTGGCGGCCCCGGCCGTCTCACCGGCACCTACCGCTGTGAACTGGGAAGGTACGGGCACTGAGGGTCAGCTGACCGGCAGCCTGGACACCCGGCGGAGGAGCTGTGCGTGCCGCGGCGGGTCCAGCTCATGCATGATGTGCGGCGCGTCCGGCACCGAGTGGTGGTCGACCCACTCCTTGAGGTTCTGCGGCGGCTCCTCCTGTAGCGCGTCACTTGTGCGGGGCGGGGTCCTCGGTCGGCGTCGGTGCCGTGGAGGGGTGGGCTGCGCAGTACGCGGCCACCTTGTCCGCTCCGCCCGCGGCCGTGACGAGCCGCTGCCAGGCCGTCGCGTCCAGCGCCTTGCCCCGGTCGGTGACCTGCTCGTACGCACGGCAGTTGGCGAGGGTGTCCTTGGCCGCGGCCGGGCGGCCCGGGCGGGTGCGGGCCGCCGCGGACCCGGTGTCCGCCGGGTCCGCGGGCGCCGGGCTCGCGGGCGTGCGGGTCGTGGGCGCGGGGCTCGCGGGCGCGGGGCTCGCGGGCGCGGGCCCCGTGACGCCGGGGCTCGTGGCGGGCCGGGGCGCGGACGGGGCCGGTCCGGAGCCCGGCCGTTCCCGGGTCTGCGTCGTCGGGGGCGGGGTGCTGCGGCCGGGGTCGCCATGGTGCGCCGGGGAACCGGCCGAGGCGATCGCCGCGACGGCAAGGCCGCCCAGCGCGACGCTCGCGAGGAACACGGACAGCGTTGCCTTCACCGAGAACCGGGCGCGCCGTGTCCCGCCCGCCCGCCAGTCGTCCCTGCACCGGGTACGCGCCCGGTGCGCCCCGGTGTCCCGCGCGGCGCGGAACGCGGCCACGGCCCGCCGTTCGGCCTCCGGGTCGAGGCCGGCGCCGTCCGGCCGGAGCGCCGTGCCGAACCGCGCCTGAAGCGCCGGGTCCGGATCGGCCGGCCGCGGGCCGGGCACGGCGCCGCCGGGGCGCGCGCGCCGACGGCCGGGCGGCCCGTCGTCGCTGTGCCGTTCACCCATGTCCGTTCCCCGTCCTAGCCCGGTCCGCCCGGTCCGCCCGCTCCACCGGAGCCGTCCGCTCCGTCACGCCGCGGGCCCGCCGGGCCCCGCCCGGTCCACCGGCCCCACCGACTCCGTACGTGCCGCGCCCGGCCGCGGTTCATGTCGCATCCCCCAGCGTGCCGGGGCCCTCTTCCGTCACACCGTCGTGCGCGCCGCCGTCCGCCGGCGGCCCGCCGCCCAGTTGCCGGGCGAGACGCTTCAGCCCGCGGTACGCGGCCGTGCGCACGGCGCCGGGACGCTTGCCGAGGACGCGCGCGGCGGCCGGGCCGTCGAGCCCGACGACGACCCGCAGCAGCACGGCCTCGGCCTGGTCGCGCGGCAGATTCCGGACCAGGGCGAGGGCGCGTTCGGTGGAGATGGACTCCAGCGCCTGCTCGTGCGTGCTGTGCGGTCCTGGCAGTTCCAGTACGTCCTGTTCCAGTCCGGTGGCCCGGGGCCGCACCCGCTGTCTGCGCAGATGGTCGAGGGCCCGGTGCCGGGCGATGGTCGCGGTCCAGCCGCGGAACCCGGCGCCGTCGCCCTTGAACCGGCCCAGGTCCCGGGCGATCTCCAGCCAGGCGTCGGAGGCCACGTCCTCCGCGTCGTCGCCGACGAGGCCGCGGAGATAGCCGAGCAGGCCCGGCTGCACCATCCGGTAGGCCGCGGCGAAGGCGGTCTCGTCGCCGTCCTGGGCCCGCGCGACGGCCGCGCCCAGCTCGCCGTCGTACGCCTCAAGGCGGCGACGTTCCCCTCCCTGGCCCAAGAACCGTCCTCGTCCGTACGAGCCGTGCCCGTGCTCGTGCCGCTGCTCGTCCGCGCAGCGCGCCGGCATCGTGTGACACGGCGACCCGCATCCCCACGATGATCAGCGCCGCGGTGCACAGATGTGTCACAGGGCACGGCCGCGCCCGGCCGCGGCGGGCGCCCCGCCGGGCGTCCGCGCGGGCCGCACCGGCCGCGCCGGGGGCGCGGTCAGGGCACGGACAGCGTCGCGTCCCGGCACAGCAGCCGCAGCGAGCCGTGCCCGGTGAAGCAGCGCCGCGCCTCGTCGACGGGATCCCACAGCCGGCCGTCGGGCGTGCGTATCCAGTGGTCGCCGCCGCTCGCCCACCACTCGGCGCCGGTCTGCCGGACGATCACCTCGCCGGCGTAGGCACCGAAGCCGCGCAGTACGTCCTGCACCGCGGCGTACGGCGCATCTTCGCGGCGTATGTCGTCGATCATCCGGTCCACCCGCCACAGGCTCTGCGCCGAGTAGTCGAGCCGTACCCGCGCGCCCTCGCGCATCGTCGCCACGACGTCAGCCGCCCATCGCACGGGCTTGGCCGCGGCCTGCGGCCTGGTCTGCTGCTGTGCTGTCACCTGCTGCGCTGTCACATACTCAAGAGCGAGACGGGCGTGGCTTTCGTCACCCCGATCCGGGCCGCAGCCGCAACCGGCGCAGGACCGCCCCACCTCCCCCGCACGACGGTCACAGCACCGGCCCGGCGGCACGGTCCGCCGGCTCCCGACGCCGAGCGGGCTCAGGCCCGGCCGCGGGCCCAGCGCGAGACCACCGCGCCCAGCACCCGGCGCCCCTCGGTCGTCACCTCCAGCGCCCGCCGCAGCCCGCCCGCCCCGTGCTCGGCGAGCAGTTCCAGGACGCCGACCCGGCGCCGCAGTCCGGCGGCGACCAGCCGGTGGACGCGCAGCGCGGCGACCGAGCAGGCGTCGGCCCACACGCGTACGGCGGCTCCGGTGCGCTCGGCCGGGGCCGCGTCGCGCATCCGGCGGGCGAGCGCCGCGGCCTCGTCCGCGGCCGGGTCCGGCGGGCCGAGCGCGGCGCGCGCCCGCTCCAGGCGCACACCCCAGTCGCCGCCGTCCACGAGGCTGCCCCACAGCGGACGCAGCACCTTGTCGTGGGAGGGCGTCGGAGTGTCACAGCAGTGGCGCGCCCAGCAGGTCGAGCAGGCGGAAGAGGAGCTTTTCGGCCACGCCGTCGGGGTCGGCGGTCAGCACGTCGAACACCGCGTCCGCGGTGACCGTGTGCCCGGCCTCGGCGGCCCAGGCGACCGCGCGTTCGGCGGCGTCGCGGGGGTCGAGGAAGTAGTCCTCCAGGGTGAGGCCCTGCCGGTCGGCACCGAGCCGGGCGGCCATCGCGGTGCGGGCCAGACATGTGGTCCAGCCGCCGCTGTCCGGCGCCGCCGCCTCGACGACCACGCAGGCGCTGTCCATCACGTAGCCGAACAGCGCGGGCGCCCCGGTCTGCTCGGCGAGGGCGTTCATGCTCCCGATCTCACCCTCGGGGCCCGGGTACTCCCACACCTGCCAGCCCTCGGGTCCGGCCGCCCGCCGGGTCAGGCCCTCGGCACCGGCCAGCGCGTCGAGTTCGGCGAGCGGCCGCGCGGCCCGGCCCACGACGAAGTACCCCCAGTAGCCCATGTCCGTCCCCCCTGGCTGTTCGGCTCTGGCTGTTCGGCTCGGCTCCGGGTGAATACACCACAGCCACACGGGAGTTCGCAGCCGTATCCGCAAACGGACGCCCGGGGCGCGGGTCAGCCCAGCCGGTCGGCCAGCTTCTCGAAGCCGGCCCAGGGCAGGGCGGGCGGGTTCGGGTCCCACAGTTTCTGCGCGGTGGCCCGCAGCGGCATCCGGATCCCGGCCGCCACCTGGTCCTGGGTCTGCGCGTTCGGCAGGTCGCCCCAGACGGCGAAGGAGCCGCCGAGGATCTGCCCGTCGTAGCGGGCGGGCACGGCCGTGGTGCCGCGCAGCACCCGCGGGTTCCACTGTTCGTAGATCCGCTGCCCGGTGGGGTAGACGAAGGTCTGCGGCTGGCCGAGGACGTAGTACAGGAACTCGTCGTTGTAGTTGACGACCTTGCGTCCCGCGCCCAGGTAGTCGGCCGGCGGCCGGGCGCCGATCTCCTTGCCCGTCCAGTAGGCGACCTCCAGGTCCTTGGCGGGCTGCACGGAGGTCCCCCGGTAGAAGCCGTCGTTCCAGGCCCGCATCGTGCGGGCGTGGGCGCGGACGGTGTCGGCGCGTGCGTTGAGCCAGCCGGTCGCCAGGTCGGCGACGGTGCCGCCGGAGCCGTACGCCTTCCGGGCGGCGGCGGCCAGCTGCGGGTAGGAGCCGGCCGGATCGGAGACCGCGAGCGCGCGGTACTCGTCGCCGCCCAGATGCCAGTACGAGCCCGGGAACACACCGGTGAACTCGCCCAGCAGGTCGTCGACGATGCGGGCCGCCGCGGGCTTGGAGATGTCGACGGCACCGCGCGCGGCGACGCCCTGCGCGTTGCGCAGCTGGAGATCGGGGTGGGCGGCGATGACCGCGCCGAGGTGTCCTGGCGAGTCGATCTCGGGGACGACGGCGATGTGCCGGCCGGCCGCGAGGTCGACGATCCGCTTGACCTGCGCCTGGGTGAGATGGTCCGCGGAGACGATCTCGGGGTGGGTCCTGGACTCGATCCGGAACCCCTGGTCGTCGGAGAAGTGCAGGCCCAGCTCGTTGAACTTCAGGTCCGCCAGCTCGCGGATCCGGTCCTCTATCCATTGCTCGCTGTACGGCTTGCGCGCGATGTCCAGCATGAAGCCGCGCCGCGGCTTGGCGGGCTCGTCGCGCACGACGCCCTCCGGGGCGGTGCCGCCGCCGTGGACCTCCTGCTTGAGGGTGCGGGTGCCGTAGAAGACGCCGGTGTCGGCGGGCCCGCTGATGGTCACGGCGCCGCCGCGCACGGTCATGGTGTACGACTCCGGGTTCGCGGCCTTGTCGCCGTTCAGCTCGAGCCGCAGATCACCGGCGCGCCGGTCGCGCTGCTCGCCCGCGTAGGTCAGGCCCAGCTCACCGGCTATCAGGCGGCCCTCGTCGGCCAGGGCCGGGGCGCCCACCACGACCCGCTCGCCGCCGGCCGGCTGCCAGCCGGGGCCGCGCTCGAGGGTGTGCGAGCGCACGGCGGGAATGGTGCGGGGCGCCTGGGACAGCGGGTAGGAACGGCTGGGTGACGGGCTCGGCCGGCTCGGGCCGGCCGAACCGGGGGCCGTGCCCACCGCGGTGTCGCCCGCGGACTGCCGCGCGGTCGTGGTGGGCCGCGCCGCGCCACCGCCGTCCTCGGCGGCCCAGACGCCCAGTCCGACACCGAGGGCGACGGTGCCGACGAACGCGCCGACGACCGTCGCGCGCCGCCTGACCTGCTGCGCCGGCGTGCGGCGCCTGTGCTGACTCACACCGCCAAGCTAAGGCCAATGCCGAAGCGGTGCGTCCACGAACGGTTCCGAAACTCTGCCGTCCGGGTGAAATTCGGGCATCCGTCGGACACGCCATGACCACTCTCGATAACGTGACCGCACATCTCTCACAGCATCCGTTGCCGCCCCATATGTGACGCGAGGACCCACGCTGCCTGCGCACCGTCTCCCGTACCCGTCCGGGTCCCTGGACCGAGTGACCATACCGGCGCTCCCCGAGCAGACCCGCGTCCCGCCCGCCTCCGGTGGACTGGCGGGACTCAACGCCGCGACCGCCGACGAGGCCCGCGAGGCACTTCTCGCCTGTCTGCGCAGCCCGCGCTGGGCCCAGCGCGTCGCCGCCCACCGCCCCTATCCCGACCTGGACGCCCTGCTGGCCGCGGCGGACGAGGCGGCGTACGACCTGACCCCGACCGAGTTGGCCGAGGCCCTGGCCGGCGAGACCCTGCCGCCCCTGCCGGAGGACACGTACTCCGCGGCCCACACGGCCCTCAGCGCAGCGCACGCCGCCTACGAGGCCCGCTTCGGACACGTGTTCGTCATCCATCTCGGCGGCACCCCGCCGGAAGAGGCCCTGGACCGCACCCTCGAAGGCATCCGCTCCCGCCTGGCGAACGACCCCGACGAGGAACGCGCGGTAACCGCGGACCAACTCCGCCACCTGGCAAGAGCCCGCCTGACAACCCACCTGAGCAACTGACCTGGCGGCGCCCCCAAAGGGGCGCGGGGAACTGCGCGACCAGCCACAACGAACCCGCACCCGGCACCACACCCGAACCCCCACCCCGCTGACCGCCCACCGATCCTCGAAACCCCGGCTGCGCCCCGAAGGGGCGCGGGGAACTGCGCGACCAGCCACGACGCACCCGCACCCGGCACCAGCGAGAACCCCCCACCCCCCTGGCCGCCCCACCCCACCTCATCCGTCCGGTGCCAGTTTGATCACACAGCCAAGACCCCCCGCTGAGCGCCGCAGGCACCCCGCTACGATGCTGGGGGCCGGTGGACCGTACCCGGCCGGGCCCGACCGACACCGAAGCCGGCGCGGCCCTCAGTCCCCGCTCCCGGAGGGTTCTTCCGTGCCGGCTGGAACGCTGTACCGCGGCCGGGAAGGAATGTGGTCCTGGGTGGCTCACCGAGTCACCGGCGTCCTCATCTTCTTCTTCCTGTTCGTTCACGTGCTGGACACCGCTCTCGTGCGTGTCTCCCCCGAGGACTACGACAAGGTCGTAGCCACGTACAAGACGCCGATCGTCGCGCTGCTGGAGTACGGCCTCGTCGCCGCCATCCTCTTCCACGCGCTCAACGGCCTGCGCGTCATCGCCGTCGACTTCTGGTCGAAGGGCCCGCGCTACCAGAAGCAGATGCTGTGGACCGTCGTCGGCGTCTGGGTCGTCCTGATGGCCGGCTCGGTCTACCCGGTCCTCGGCCACGCCGCTCGTGTCCTGTTCGGGAGCTGACGCCGATGGCCACCACTGAAACCACCGCTTCCGGGATCGGCCCCGTCGAGGGCGAGACCCTGTACGGCGTCGACAACCCCGCGCCGCTCATCGAGGCGCCGCGCCTGCGCACGAAGAAGACCCCGCGCAGCACCCGGGGCAACTTCGAGATGGCCGCCTGGCTGTTCATGCGCCTGTCCGGCATCGTGCTGGTCGTCCTGGTCCTCGGCCACCTGCTGATCCAGCTGTTCCTGGACGGCGGCGTCTCCAAGATCGGCTTCGCCTTCGTGGCCGGCCGCTGGGCCAACCCGTTCTGGCAGGTCTGGGACCTCGCCATGCTGTGGCTCGCGATGCTGCACGGTGCGAACGGTCTGCGCACGATCATCAACGACTACGCGGAACGCGCGAACACCCGGCTGTGGCTCAAGGGCCTGCTCTACACCGCCACGGTGTTCACCATCCTGCTGGGCACGCTGGTGATCTTCACCTTCGACCCGAACATCCGCTAGGCCCGGGACCGAGGTATTCCACTGATGAAGATCCACAAGTACGACACCGTCATCGTCGGCGCCGGTGGCGCCGGTATGCGCGCGGCCATCGAGGCGACGAAGCGCAGCCGCACCGCGGTCCTGACCAAGCTCTACCCCACCCGCTCCCACACGGGCGCCGCGCAGGGCGGCATGGCCGCCGCGCTCGCCAACGTGGAGGAGGACAACTGGGAGTGGCACACGTTCGACACGGTCAAGGGCGGTGACTACCTCGTCGACCAGGACGCCGCGGAGATCCTGGCGAAGGAGGCCATCGACTCCGTCCTCGACCTGGAGAAGATGGGCCTGCCGTTCAACCGCACCCCGAACGGCACCATCGACCAGCGCCGCTTCGGCGGCCACTCCCGCAACCACGGCGAGGCCCCGGTCCGGCGGTCCTGCTACGCGGCCGACCGTACCGGCCACATGATCCTCCAGACGCTGTACCAGAACTGCGTCAAGGAGGGCGTGGAGTTCTTCAACGAGTTCTATGTCCTCGACCAGTTGATGACCGAGGTCGACGGCGTCAAGAGGTCGGCCGGCGTGGTCGCGTACGAGCTGGCGACCGGCGAGCTCCACATCTTCCAGGCGAAGGCCGTGATCTACGCGTCCGGCGGCTGCGGCAAGTTCTTCAAGGTGACGTCGAACGCGCACACCCTGACCGGTGACGGCCAGGCGGCGGTCTACCGGCGCGGTCTGCCGCTGGAGGACATGGAGTTCTTCCAGTTCCACCCGACCGGCATCTGGCGCATGGGCATCCTGCTCACCGAGGGTGCCCGCGGTGAGGGCGGCATCCTGCGCAACAAGGACGGCGAGCGCTTCATGGAGAAGTACGCGCCGGTGATGAAGGACCTGGCCTCCCGTGACGTCGTCTCCCGCTCCATCTACACGGAGATCCGCGAGGGCCGCGGCTGCGGTCCCGAGGGCGACCACGTCTACCTGGACCTGACGCACCTGCCGCCGGAGCAGCTGGACGCCAAGCTGCCCGACATCACGGAGTTCGCCCGCACCTACCTGGGCATCGAGCCGTACACCGACCCGATCCCGATCCAGCCGACCGCGCACTACGCGATGGGCGGCATCCCGACGAACGTCGAAGGCGAGGTCCTGGCGGACAACACCACCGTCGTGCCGGGTCTGTACGCGGCCGGCGAGGTGGCCTGTGTGTCCGTGCACGGCGCCAACCGCCTGGGCACCAACTCTCTGCTGGACATCAATGTGTTCGGCCGCCGGGCGGGCATCGCGGCGGCGGAGTACAGCCAGAAGGCCGACTTCGTCGAGCTGCCGGAGAACCCGGAGTCCCTGGTCATCGAGCAGATCGAGCGGCTGCGCACGTCCACGGGCACCGAGCGGGTGGCGACCCTGCGCCGCGAGCTGCAGGAGACCATGGACGCCAACGTCATGGTGTTCCGCACCGAGCAGACCATCAAGACGGCGGTCGAGAAGATCGCGGAGCTGCGCGAGCGCTACAAGAACGTGGCGATCCAGGACAAGGGCAAGCGGTTCAACACGGATCTGCTGGAGGCCGTCGAGCTGGGCAACCTGCTGGATCTCGCCGAGGTCATGGCGGTGTCCGCACTGGCCCGCAAGGAGTCCCGCGGCGGTCACTACCGCGAGGACTACCCGAACCGCGACGACGTCAACTTCATGCGCCACACCATGGCGTACCGCGAGGTGGGCGACGACGGCACCGAGTCCGTCCGTCTCGACTACAAGCCGGTCGTCCAGACCCGCTACCAGCCGATGGAGCGTAAGTACTGATGGCAACCCCTGTTCTGGACAAGGTGGAGGCGGAGGCCGCGTCCTCTCCCTACATCACGGTCACCTTCCGCATCCGCCGCTTCAACCCGGAGGTCTCGGCGGAGTCCACGTGGGAGGACTTCCAGCTGGAGATCGACCCGAAGGAGCGGGTCCTCGACGGCCTGCACAAGATCAAGTGGGACGTGGACGGCACGCTCACGTTCCGCCGCTCCTGCGCGCACGGCATCTGCGGCTCGGACGCGATGCGGATCAACGGCAAGAACCGCCTCGCCTGCAAGACGCTGATCAAGGACATCAACCCCGAGAAGCCGATCACGGTCGAGCCCATCAAGGGCCTCACGGTCCTCAAGGACCTGGTCGTGGACATGGAGCCGTTCTTCCAGGCGTACCGGGACGTGATGCCCTTCCTCGTGACGAAGGACACCAACGAGCCGACGCGCGAGCGGCTGCAGTCCGCCGAGGACCGCGCCCGCTTCGACGACACCACGAAGTGCATCCTGTGCGCCGCGTGCACGTCCTCCTGCCCGGTGTTCTGGAACGACGGCCAGTACTTCGGCCCGGCGGCGATCGTCAACGCGCACCGCTTCATCTTCGACTCGCGTGACGAGGCCGGCGAGCAGCGGCTGGAGATCCTGAACGACCGCGACGGCGTCTGGCGCTGCCGCACCACCTTCAACTGCACGGACGCCTGCCCCCGCGGCATCGAGGTGACAAAGGCGATCCAGGAGGTAAAGCGAGCCCTGATCACACGCCGCTTCTGACGTTCCGCACCCGCACCGCCGAAGACCCCGTTCCCCTTGGGAGCGGGGTCTTCGGCTGCTCCCGGCGTACGGCCCTGACGCCTTCGCGGCGGGTCAGGGCCCAGGTCGGCTACACCCGCTCACCGAGCGCCGTGTCACTCGCCGGGGCGCCGATCGATCGCCGTCAGATCGATCTCGATGTCGAAGGGCACGGTGAGCTTGAGGCGGTCGTGGTAGATCCCGCTGAGGGCGTAGGAGTTGGTGGCGGGGTCGAGTTCGTAGACGTAGACGACGGGGAACCCCTTGTCGTCGTCCTGCTCGACCCGCCAGAAGTGCCGGACTCCGGCCTGCGCGTACTTACGCGGCTTGACCTCGCGATCGCGTTCCCGGGAGTCGGGGGAGACGACTTCGACGGCGAGGATGATGTCCGCCGGGTCGTACCAGGTCTGACCGGGGCCGGTGTTCGCCTCGATCGGGAACACCACGATGTCCGGCTCCGGGCGGTTCTTCTGGTCCAGTTTGATCGTCATCTCCCGCAGGACGTCGAGCCGGGCCGGGGCCTGCTCCAAGAGACGGTTCTCCAGCAGACGCATGCAGCGTGCGTGGAAAGCGGTCTGCGGACTCATGAAGACGAGACTCCCGTCGATCAACTCAGTGTGCGGCGGGAGGTCCGGAATCCGGTCGAGGTCATCCGCGGTCCAGCCCTCGGCGGGCGGGATCGGCCAACGGCTTCCCGGCCCGGCGTCGATCTCGTGATCGGATGCGGCGCTCATGATTGCTCCCATGCGACGGAGTCTCGCCTGTCTGTTCAGCGTACCCAGGAGGAATACCGGCCGCCTCGCCTCATCGAGTGATCACGATGCGGTCTCCCGGGCCGGTCCCTGTTAGGGTCCGATGCGGCAGCACTAATCTGACGACATGTCAGACGAAGAGTCGTACGAGCTGCTTGGTTTTGACAACGTGCTGGTGCCCGTCGGGGATCTCGGTGAGGCCGTCGGGTTCTACGAGCGGGCCGGGTTCGCCGTCGGGTTCCGGTTCGACGAGGGCGGGATCGCGCTGCTGAACGTCGGCGCCGAGACGCCGGGCATCCTGCTGCGCGCCGAGGACGGGTTCGGTCACCGGCCGCCGCCGTGGCCCTCGCCACGGATCTGGCTGGAGGTGCCGAACGCGCGCGTGGCGGCGCGCGCGCTCTCCGACGCCGGGATCGGGACGCTCGACGAGCCGTTCGCCGTGGCCACCGGCTGGACCGTGGAGTTCGCCGACCCGTGGGGGAACGTCCTCGGGTTCACGGACTACTCGAAGCGGCCGGAACTCGCGCGACGGACCCTGAGGAGTCCGGCGGCTTCCTGCCCGGCATGACCAGGGCCGTGGTCGGCCCCGCGAGGGGAGCGGACTCGGGGTCCGGACTCCGCGCGCGGGGCCGGGCGGCAGCCGGTGGTCAGCTGACCGCGTCCACCTCGTCGTCCGCCAGTTCCAGGTCGTACACGAGCGGGCCACCGTCGACGACGACATGCCGTGCGCGGGTGCCGTGCGAGGCGGAGGTCGCCGCGAGGAGATAGGTGCCGGGACCGGGGACCGCCACGATGTACGAGCCGTCGGCCAGGGAGTCGACACGGTCGAGCTGGCGGCCGCCCTTGGACATCAGCGTCACGGTCGCGCCCCGCACCGGGTCGCCGTCGACGGAGCGGATGAAGCCGTGCACGACCGACGCCGGACCGTCGGCCGCGGGCGGTTCGTCGGCGGGCGGCCCGGCGTCGGCCGGCTCCACCGCCAGGTGCGGCAGCCGCTTGTCCAGCCACCGCGGCAGCCACCAGTTCGACCGGCCCAGCAGATGCATCACCGCCGGTACCAGGGCCGTGCGCAGGATGAACGCGTCCAGGGCGACCGCGGCGGCGAGCCCCACGCCCGCCATCGCCGCCCCCGAGTCGCCGCTGAGCACGAAGGCCAGGAAGACGCACACCATGATCAGGGCCGCCGAGTTGATCACCCGGCTGGTCTCGGCGAGGCCGACGCGCACCGCGCGCGCGTTGTCCTTGGTGTGCACCCATTCCTCGTGCATCCGGCTGACCAGGAACACCTGGTAGTCCATGGACAGGCCGAAGAGCAGGGACAGCATGATGACCGGCAGGAACGCGTTGATCGGGCCCTCCTTGCCGAGGCCCAGCAGGTCCAGGCCCCAGCCCCACTGGAAGACCGCGACCAGGACACCGAAGGAGGCCGCCGCCGCGAACAGGTTCATCACCGCGGCCGTCAGCGGCACCACCAGGGAGCGGAAGGCGATCAGCAGCAGCAGGAAGCCCAGGCCGATGATGGTCGCGACGAAGTACGGAAGCCGGTCGCCGGTGACCGACGCGAAGTCCTTGGAGACCGCGGTGACCCCGCCGACGTGGGCCTGCGCGCCCGCCTGAGGGATCACCCGGTCCCGCAGGATGTCGATGAGGTCGTCCGTCTCCTTGGACTGCGGCGAGGTGGTCGGCACGACCTGGATGACGGTGACGCCCCGCGCGGGCGGCAGCGCGACCGCCCGGGCCACCCCCGGGGTCGTCTCGATGCCCTCGACCAGGGCCTTGGTGTCACCGCCTGAGGCGACCACCTGGAGCGGCCCGTTGAAGCCGGGGCCGAAGCCCTCCGCGAGCAGGTCGTACGCCTTCCTGGTCGTCGTGGACGCCTCGTCGTTGCCCTGGTCGGTGGCGCCGAGCCGCAGCGACAGCACGGGCAGGGCGAGGACGGCCATGACGACCACCGCGAGCGCGGCGACCGTACGGGGGCGCCGCTGCACCCCGCCCGACCAGCGGGCGGCGAGCCCGCTGGCCCGCTCCGGCTCGGGCCCGCGCTCGGCGAGGCGGCGGCGCTGGCGGCGGCTGAGCACCCGCGGGCCGAGGAAGCCGAGGAACGCCGGCAGCAGCGTCGTCGCGGCGAGCACGCTCAGCACGACCGTCAGCGAGGTGCCGATCACCACGCCGTCCAGGAACCGCAGGTTGGTCACCAGCATGCCGGCCAGCGCGATGCACACCGTGCCGCCCGCGAACAGCACCGCGCGGCCAGAGGTGTTCAGGGCGGTGACCGCGGACTCCTCGGGATCGGTGCCCCGCAGGATGCCGCGCCGGTGCCGGGTGACGATGAAGAGCGCGTAGTCGATGCCGACGCCCAGCCCGATCAGGGTCGCAAGGAGCGGGGCCAGGTCGGGGACGTCGGTGACATGGCTGAGCAGCTGGGTGGAGAACAGGCCGGTGCCGACGCCGAAGACGGCGACGCCGATGGGCAGCAGCATCCCGAAGAGCGAGCCGAAGGCCAGGAAGAGCACGACGGCCGCCGCGATGATCCCGACCAGCTCGGCGAGCCCGGTCGGCGGCTCCTGCACCCGCTGGATCGCCTGCCCGCCCAACTCGACCTGCAGCCCGTCGCGTTCCGCGCCCTGCGCGGTGTCGACGACGTCCTGCACCAGCTCCTTGGGCACGGACTGGGCGCGCTCGGTGAAGGTGATCTGCGCGTACGCGATCCGTCCGTCGCGGCTGATCTGCGCGGCGCCCCGCTCCCCGGTGTAGGGGCCGGAGACGGCTCCGACGCCGTCCATCCCGGCGATCTTCTCCAGTGCGGGCTCGATCCTGGACCGCACGTCCTGGTCCCGGACCGTGCCCGTGCCGGCCTTCCACACCAGTGTGTCGGTGTCCCCGGACGTCTCCGGGAAGGCCCGCTCCATCAGGTCGTACGCGCGCTTGGAGTCCGTGTTGGGGAGGGAGAACACGTTCGCGTAGTCCGTGCCCGCCGCCGAGGCCGAAAAGCCCAGCCCGCCGAGCGCCCCCACCCACACCAGCAGGACCACCAGCCGGTGCCGAAAGCACCACCGTGCCAATGCCGCCACGTTCAAGGCTCCTTCACTGTTTCGGTCGGTCGGTCCCCCAGGTCCTGGGCAACAGGATTGGCGCCGGCACCCGCGCGTGCACACGACGCGCCCATGACTCTCAAGGAACTCCAAAGGGCGAACGAGCCCGGCTGTCAGTGGTCCCGCCGATACTGGGGGCATGACGACGGCTCCAGGCACCGTGCTGGTCGTGGAGGACGAGCCGAGCATCGCGGACGTCCTCGCCATCGCCCTGCGCTACCACGGCTTCGAGGTGATGATCGCGGGCACCGTCCGGGAGGCGCTCGCCGCGGCCGGGCGCACCCGGCCCGACGTGGCCCTGCTCGACGTCATGCTGCCCGACGGGGACGGCCGCGCACTGGGCCGTGAACTGCGCGCCGGCCGGCCCGATCTGGCGCTGGTCTTCCTCACCGCACGGGACTCGCCCGCGGAGATCGTCGGCGCCCTCGGCTTCGGCGACGACTACATCACCAAACCGTTCAACATCGACGAGGTGGTCGCCCGGATCGGCGCGGTGCTGCGCCGCACCCGGCCCGCCGACGTCATCCCGCAGCGCCCGCCGCTGCGCTACGGCGATCTGGAGCTGGACGAGACGACGTACTCGGTGCGCCGCGCGGGCCGCACGGTCGAGCTGACCCCCACCGAGTACGCGCTGCTGCGTTTCCTGGTGCGCAACGGCGGCCGGATCGTGCCCAAGGAGCAACTGCTGCGGCATGTCTGGCAGTACGAGCACACCCCGGCCGAGTCGACCGTCGTCGAGACCTACATCAGCTATCTGCGCCGCAAGCTGGACGCCCTGGGGCCGCCGGTGATCACCACCCGGCGCGGTGTCGGATACGGGCTGGGCGCCCCGCGGAAGGCGCCGTGATGCGCCGCCGGCCGGCCGCCGCGTGGCCGGCCGTCCTCGCGCGGCGCAGCCGCAAGCCGGGGCTCTCCCAGGCCTCTTCGGGGAGCGGGGAAGCGCAGCGGACCCGGCTCGGGCCGCTGGGCAGGGGGCGCCGTCCCTCCCGTGGCATGCGCTCCCTGCGCGGCAAGCTGACCCTCGCCAATGTCCTGCTGCTGGCCCTCGGCATCGCCGCGGCCACCGCGGTGAGCCTGATGGGCATGCGGCACTATCTGCTCCAGCAGGTCGACGCCAAGCTGGACAAGTCCCGCCGGTCGCTCGCCGATTCCCGTCTGACGCTGCGGCAGATCGACTCGCTGGCCGCGCTGGCGATCGTCCGGGACCGGTTCGTGCGGCCGCCGATGAGCGAGCGGCCCCGCCCGGACTCGCTGTTCGCGGTCGTCGACGCCCGGGGCGGGGTGCTGCCCCTCGCCGGGTTCCCGCCCACCGAGAGCCAGCGTGCGCTGGCCGACGCGATCGGCGGCCCGGCCCCGCTCGCCGCCCTGCCCGAGCCGCGCGAGATCACCGTCGCCGACGCCTCGTACCGGGCGATCGGTGTCCGGCTCGCCGACGGCAACTACGTCCTGCTCGCCAACTCGACCGACGCCCTGCACAAGGGCATAGCCAAGGCGCTCAGGCTCGATGTGGCCATGGGCACGCTGCTGCTGGCGCTGCTGGCCTGTCTGACCCTGTTCAATGTGCGGCGCCGGATGCGGCCGCTTGAGGACATGGTGGAGACGTCCTCGGCGATCGCGGAGGGCGACCTCGCCCGCCGGGTGCCCTCCAGCCGGGAGACCACCCTGGAGGTGGAGCAGTTGCGGCTCGCCCTCAACTCCATGCTCCACCAGGTGGAGTCGGCGTACCGCACGCGCGAGCGCAGCGCGGCCCAGCTGCGCCGTTTCGTCGCCGACGCCTCGCACGAGCTGCGCACCCCGCTGTCGGCGATACGCGGCTACCTCCAGCTGTACGACAGGGGCATGCTGCGCGAGCCGGAAGAGCGCAAGCGGGCCTGGGACCGGATGAACGGCGAGGTGGACCGGATGGGGCGGCTGGTCGACGAACTGCTCACCCTGGCCCGCCTCGACCAGCGGCCCGAACTGCGGCTGCGGAACGTGGACGTGAGCCGGCTGGTGCGGGACGCGGCACAGGACCTGCGGGCCCAGCAGCCGGACCGTCCGGTGACCGTGGCCGCGGACGGCTCCGTGCTGGTGCGCGCGGACGAGTCGGGCCTGCGCCAGGTGCTGGGCAACCTGGTGGCCAACGTCCGTACGCACACGCCGGCCGGTGTGCCGGTGCGGCTGGGTGTGGAGCGGGCGGACGGGCTGGTGCGGCTGTGTGTCGCGGACGAGGGTCCGGGGCTGGCCGAGGAGGACGCGACACGCATCTTCGACCGGTTCTTCCGCGCGGGCGGCGGGGCGGGCAGCGGGCTGGGGATGGCGATCGTGCAGGGCGTGGCGCGGGCGCACGGCGGACAGGTGGCGGTGCGGACGGCCCCCGGTCAGGGGCTGGCCGTGACGGTCACGCTGCCGTGCCGGGCGCCCGTGGCGCCGTGACGGTCAGATCCAGTTCAGCTGCCAGAGCCGGAACACGCCGGTGCCGTCCGAGAGGTACTGTCCGCCGCCGACGTCCTCGTTACTGACCACGTACTCCTTGCGCTGCCACAGCGGGATCAGCGGCACGTCGGTGGCGATGTGCGCCTGCACGTCACGGAAGTCCTGGGCGACCCGGCTGCGGTCGGCGTACTGCTGGCTTGCCTGGATGAGGGTGTCGACCGCCTTGTTGGTGTAGCCGGTGCTCATGGTGGAGCCGGTGCCGACCAGCGGGGAGCCGAAGGTGTCCGGGTCGGGGTAGTCGGCGACCCAGCCGACCGCCCAGGCGTCCATCTTCCCGGCGGCCCAGCGCTTTTGGAAGTCGGTCCACTCGTACCCCTTGACGTCCACCTTGAACAGGCCGCCCGCCTCCAGCTGCTTCTTCAGCGCGGCGGACTCCTCGGCGCCCGCGCCGCGGCCCTTGCCGTAGCCGAAGGTGAGGCGCACCGGCAGGGTCACCCCGGCCTCGGTGAGCAGTTCTTTCGCCTTCGCGGTGCTCTGCCTCGGGTAGGTGTCGAAGAACGACGTGGTGTGGCCGGTCAGTCCGGTCGGGATCAGCGAGTACAGCGGGTCGACGGTGCCCTCGTACACGGTGGCGGCGAGTTCTTCGCGGTTGACCAGCCAGGCCATGGCCTGGCGCACGCGCGCGTCGTGCAGCGGTGAGCCCGCGCGGGTGTTGAGGTACAGGTTGCGGGTCTCGGCGCTGTCGGACTCGGTGACGCGCTGGTTCGGGTCGCTCGGGTTGAGCCCGGACAGGACCTTCGGCGGCAGGGTGCGGGTGGCCACGTCGATCTGTTTGCCCTGCCACGCCTTGTCGAGGGCCTGCGAGTCGGCGTAGTACCGCAGTTCGATGGGCTTGCCGGTGCCGTTCAGGTTGCCCTTGTAGTGGGTGTTCGGCGCGAGGACGGCCCGCTGGTCCTTTGTGTACGCGGTCAGCCGGTAGGGGCCGGTGCCGTCGGCCCCGGAGCCGGTGCGCAGGCTGTCCGCCGGGTACTTGTCCTTGTCGACGATCGCGCCGGCGCCGGTGGCCACCTTGAACGGGAAGGTGGCGTCGGGCGAGGACAGGTGGAAGGTGACGGTGGTGGCGCTGTCGGCGCTCACCGAGCCCAGGGTGGAGAACAGCGACGCAGGACCGACATCGGAGTTGATCTTCTTGACCCGGTCGAAGGAGTACTTGACGTCCTCGGCCGTCAGCACCCGGCCGCTCGGGAAGACGATCCCGTCGCGCAGCGTGCACCGGTACGTCTTCAGGTCGCTGCCCTTGAACGCGCAGCTCTGCGCCGCGTCCGGCACGGGCTGTACGCCGCCTGGTTCGAACGTCAGCAGCGACTGGAAGACGTTGCTGAACAGGGCCCAGGAGCCGGCGTCGTAGGCGCCTGCCGGGTCGAGCGAGGTGACGGCGTCCGTCGTACCGACCGTGATGGACTTGTTCTTGTCCCCTTGCGACGGCAGCAGTTGCCAGCCGCCTACTCCCACGACCGCCAGTACGAGCAGCGTCACGAGAATCCGCATGCGAACCGATCGCATGGTGGTGCCCTCCCCGGGCCTTCCGCGGCCCTACCCCTGGCGTTGCATATATGCCACATCCCCTTCGTGGCGCGGCTCACCTAATCACACGTGTTTCACCTGGGGGAAGAGCAATCGGGCGAGATGTGCCGGAACTTACGTCACGACGGTTACCGCCCGGTTTCACAGGGTGCCCACAGGGCCCGGGCCGCGCGCTGCCGCCACCTCCTCCGCACCGTCATGACCTGCGTGTTTCCCTGTTCTCGCCCGCGTTCACGCGGGGTCGGCGGCACCGGCAGCCGCGCTCAGGCGTGCCGGGACGCCAGTTGCACGACCGTGATGTCCGACGGCGCCCCCACCCGGGTGGGCGGCCCCCACGCGCCCGCGCCGCGGCTGACGTACAGCTGGGTGTCGCCGTAGCGCTCCAGGCCCGCCACCGTCGGGTTGGCCGCCGCCGCGAGCAGACTGCCGGGCCACAACTGCCCGCCATGGGTGTGGCCGGAGAGCTGGAGGTCGACGCCATGGCGTACGGCCTGATGGATCTGCACGGGCTGGTGGGCGAGGAGCACACATGCGCGTGCGGGGTCACGGTCGGCGAGTGCTCTCTCGTAGTCCGGGCCCTGGCCCTCGCTCTCGCCCTGTACGTCGTTGACCCCGGCGAGGTCGAAGCCGGGCAGTTCGGTGCGGGCGTTCTCCAGCGGGCGCAGCCCGAGCCGGCGCACCTCCTCGACCCACTGCTCGGCACCGGAGAAGTACTCGTGGTTGCCGGTGACGAAGTACGCGCCGTGCCGGGCCGAGAGCTGCGCGAGCGGCGCCGCCGCCGGGCCCAGGTCGGGGACGCTGCCGTCCACCAGGTCGCCGACGACCGCGATCAGATCGGGCTGGGTCGCGTTGATCGTGTCGACGACCCGCTGCGCGAAGCCCCGGCCGAGGACCGGCCCGAGGTGGATGTCGCTGACGACGGCGATGCGGAACCCGTGTGCGGAACGCGGGAGTTTGGCCAGCGGGACCGTGACATGTTTCACACTCGGTCCGCGCAGCACGCCGTAGGTGCCGTAGCCGACGGTCGCCACGGCGGCCGTGGCCGCCACCCCGCCCACGACCCGCGACACGAAGAGCCGGCGCGACGGGTCCTGCGGGCCGTGCTCCGGGCCGGTTTCCGGGCCTGTGTCCGGTCGGGGCTCCGGACCTGCGTCCGGTCGGGGCCCCGGCGCCGGCTGCTGCGCTTGCGGGGCCGGTGCCGTACCCGCCGGCACGGCCACCGGGACGGGCACGGGCCGGAGTGCGCGTCCACGCGTCAGACGGCGCAGCAGGGGCCGCACCGCCTCGCCGGCCACCACCGCCAGCAGCAGGTAGAGCGCCAGCGCCATCCACAGGAAGCCGGGCCAGGCCAGGGCGCGCTGGAGCCAGAAAGGCGCTCCGGAGCGCTCGGCGACCAGTGCGGCGACCAAGAGGACCGGGCCCGCGACGAACACCGCCGTACCGGCCCGGCGGGCGCGTCCCGGCGCCGCCGTGGTGTCGCGGACCAGGCGCCGCCAGACGTACCAGTGCAGCCCGGCCACGACGGCCAGCACGGCCAGGGCGACGAGCACTAAGACGATGACCACTGTGTGGTGTCCTCGGTCTTCCGTTGCGAGTGTTCCGTTATGACGTCCGGCTATGAGGTCCGGCGCAGTGCGCGCAGCCCGCGCAACTCGATGCCCCCGATGACCGTCCCCCATACGAAGGAGACGACCGCCAGCAGCAGATGCACCCAGAAATAGGCCGTCGGATGCCCGTCGTCGAAGGCGAGTCCGCTGCTGTCCTTGACGAGGTTCTTGACGAAAGTGACCCAGATGACCCAGCTCCACACCCCGAAGGCGAGCAGGAACCAGGACACCGGGCGGCTGAGCTTCATACGCCCAGTATCGCGGTCGGCTGTCCGGATCCCGGTTGGGGGTGGGGCGGGCGACGGGACTTCACGGCCCGCGACAGGTACGTTCTCGACCGTGCCCGCACCTTATAAGATCGCCAGACGATCCCTTCTGGTATGTTCTGCCGCATTTTTGGCATTTTCCCTCGCGTCTACTCTCGCGGCGCCGGTCGCCCTCGCGGCTCCACGCCCGTCGGCCACGCCCCCGGCGCAGATGTCGACGGTCGGCGGCGCCCGCCTCGGCCAGGCCGGTACCCAGGTCGACCTGGGTACCGGGGCGCCCGTGCTGCCCAAGGGACTGACCGCGCGCTCCTGGCTCGTCGCCGACGCCGAGACCGGCGACGTGCTCGCCGCCCACAACGCACACTGGCGCCTGCCCCCGGCGAGCACGCTGAAGATGCTGTTCGCCGACACCGTGCTGCCGAAGTTCCCCAAGTCGACCGAGCACAAGGTGGCGTCCTCCGACCTGGCGGGCGTCGGCGCGGGCTCCAGCGTGGTCCCGGTGCACGAAGGCGAGACCTACACGATCCGCGACCTGTGGCTCGGCGTCTTCCTGCGCTCCGGCAACGACGCCGTGCACGTGCTGTCCGCGATGAACGGCGGCGTCAAGGACACCGTCAAGGACATGCAGGCGCACGCCGAGGAGTTGCAGGCCCTCGACACGCAGGTGGTCAGCCCCGACGGCTACGACGCGCCGCGACAGGTCTCGTCGGCGTACGACCTGACGCTGTTCGCCCGCTCCGGACTCCAGAAGAAGGACTTCCGCGAGTACTGCTCCACGGTCCGGGCGGATTTCCCGGGCGAGACCAAGAAGGTCAAGGGCAAGAAGGTCCGCGGCACCTTCGAGATCCAGAACACCAACCGGCTGCTGAGCGGCGACGCCGACATGTCCGTCTACGACGGGATCGCGGGCGTGAAGAACGGCAACACCACCAAGGCGGGCGCCACCTTCACCGGCGTCGCGGAACGCGGCGGCAGGGTGCTGCTGGTCACCGTCATGAACCCGCAGAAGAACGAGCACAACGAGGTCTACAAGGAGACCGCGAAGCTCTTCGACTGGGGCTTCGCCGCGGCCGGCAAGGTGCGGCCGGTGGGCGAGCTGGTGCCGCCGAAGAGCGCGGTACCGGCCGGCGGGCAGCCGGGCGCCACGGCGTCCGCCGCGGAGGCGGGCGGTGGCGGCGCCGCGGGAGGCACCGCCGACGGCGGGTCCCCGGCGAAGCCGGCCGGCGCCTCCGCCACGGGCGGTTCGGGCGGCGCGGGTATCGCGCTGGCCATCACCGGCGGGCTGCTGGTGCTGCTGTCCGGCGGGGTGTTCCTGATCAATCGCCGCTGGCCGCTGCCGGACCTGGTGCGCCGTCGGACGACGCCCCGTCCGTGACCGGTGCTTCCTTGCTCTGCGTCGCCGTCCAGGCGGCGCAGAACAGCACCAGTTTCGAGGTGAAGTTGATCCACAGCAGCAGGGCCACGGGCACGCCGAAGGCCCCGTACATGCTCTTCGTGGCGACACCCTGGATGTAGCCGCTGAGCAGCAGCTTGAGGAGTTCGAAGCCGACCGCGCCGATCAGCGCGGCCACCACCAGGCGGCGGCGCGGCGGATCGACCCCGGGCAGCAGGGTCAGGACGTAGAGCAGCAGCAGGAAGTCGGCGAGCACGGCGACGGCGAACGCGACGACGCGCAGCAGCACACTGCCCCAGCTCGCCCTGCCCAGGCCCAACTCGTCGGAGATCCAGCCGACCAGGGCGGAGGCCACCGTCGAGATGACGATGGTCGCGAGCACCGCGCCACCGAGGCCGACGAGGACGCCCGCGTCGACGGCCTTGCGCACGATCGGGTTGCCCTCGCTGTCCGGCCGCTCCCACACCGCCCGCAGACAGTCACGCATCTGGCCGACCCAGCCGATGCCGGTGAACAGCAGGACCGCGCCCGCGATGAGGCCGACGGTGCCCGCGTTCTGCACCAGGGCGTTGATGTCCAACTGGGCGGAGATGCCGGGGACCTGCTCGGCGATCTTCTTCTGGAGCTGCTGTTGCTGCGCCGTGCTCAGCGTGGCGGCGGCGATCGCGGCGGCCACCGTCAGCAGCGGGAACAGCGAGATGAAGCTGATGAACGTCATCGCCGCCGCCAGCCGCGTCCACTTCACCCGGTCCAGGCGCTCGTACGCCTGCCACGCGTGCGTGGCCATGAGCCACGTGACGAGCGGTCCTACTCCGGGGAGCCTCTTCAGCCAGTCCATGATCCGACTCTGCCCTCGGCGGGGAACACCAATGTCCGGGTACCCCAGAAACGCAGGACCGTGGCGAGGGCCATGCCGATACCGGCACCGGAGACGGTGTCGGCGCACTGCGAGGTGAGCCCGAGGCCGTAGTGGCTGACGACGATGCACAGGAGCTGGACGAGCGCGCCGGCGAGGTTCACGGCGACGAAGACGGCGTACGGGCGCAGGCCCCGCGGCTGCGCGTGGCGGTAGGTGCCGCGCGCGTTGCCCACGTAGGCGACCGTACAGCCCGCGACGAAGGACACGGTCTTCGCGGTGACCGGATCGAGTCCGGCGGGGCCGCGCAGACAGCTGAAGACGGCCAGGTCGGTGGCGTAGGCGAGGAGTCCGGCGGCGGCGAAGCCGAGCAGTTCGCGCCGGGCGACGCTCACCAGTTCGCCACCGCGAGCCCGTACATGGCGAGCCAGGCCAGTCCGATCAGGGCCAGCGCCCGGTCGCGCAGGACGACGTCCTCGGGTTCGCCCGCGGTGCCGCGGTCGGCGAAGACGGCGTAGCGGAGGATCGCGAGGATGAAGGCGACCATCGACAGCTGCCGCCAGGGCAGCACGCCCGCGTGCGGCGCGCCGCCCTCCTCCAGGGCCCACATGCAGTACGCGAGGACGGCGACCCCCGCGGCCAGCTGCCAGACGAAGCGGAGGTAGCCGGTGGTGTACTCGGTGAGCAACGCGCGCGTGGCGCCCGGTTTCCCGGCCATCTGGAGGGCTTCGGAGTAACGCTTGGCCGACACCATGAACAGCGCCCCGAAACCGGTGGTGATCAGGAACCAGCGGGACAGCGGGATGCCGAGCGCGAGCCCGCCGATCATCGCGCGCATCACGAAGCCGGTGGTGACGACGGCGAGATCGGCGACCAGCACGTGCTTGAGGCTGACGCAGTACGCCAGTTGCATCGCGACGTAGGCCGCCAGGAGGGCCGCGACGGGGGGTGCGGTCAGCCAGGCCGCGGCGGCCGGCGCGAGCACCGCCAGGGCGGCTCCCACGGCGTACGCGACGGGTACGGGGACCTGTCCCGCGGCGACCGGGCGGCGGCACTTGGTCGGGTGGGCGCGGTCGGCCTCGGCGTCACGGGCGTCGTTGATCAGGTAGACGGCGGCGGCGCAGGCGGTGAACAGGACGAAGACGAGCGACACCTGGGCCAGCGCATGCCGGGAGAAGAGCTGCCCCGCGGCGGCCGGGGCGGCGGCGACGAGACTGTTCTTGACCCACTGCTTGGGCCGGGTGGTCCTCAGCAGGCCGCCCAGAAGGGTGCCCTTGAGCGGGCGCGCGGACGGCACGGGAGGCTTGCGCCGCTCCGGCAGCGTGGCTTCCCCGGCGTGCATGCCGTCCCTGAGGGGCGCGGTCTCAGTCACGGCCGCCCCCTGTCATCCAGCGCGCCCCGAGCCGCGCCGCGAGCGCCCCCAGGGCCGCTCCGGCGGCGACGTCGGAGGGGTAGTGGACGCCCACCACCAGGCGGGACAGGCACACGGCGGCGGCCAGCGGCGGCAGCCCGTACGCGCCCAGCGACCCGAACGCCACCGCGGCGGCCGTCGCCGAGGCGGCGTGCGAACTCGGGAAGGAGTACCGGCCGACGGTGCGCACAAGGGGCTCGATGTGCCCCGGGCGCCCCCGGCGCACCAGGCGTTTGACGCCCGAACTGGTGAGGTGCGCGCCCGCGACGAGCGCCGTGCCGCGCAGCCAGGAGCCGCGCCGCGCGCCGTCCGCGGCGGCTCCGACGAGACCCGCCGCGAGCCACAGCGCGCCGTGCTCACCGGCCAGGGACAGGCCGCGTGCGGCGGACGCGACGCGCGGATCGGCACCGCGGGCGCGGAGTGCAGAAAGGATCCGGTGGTCCATGTCGTCCATGTGGACTCACTGTTCACGCCCGCGCCGCCAGAACTACGGCAATATTGAGCGACATCCCATTAATCACCCATTTCGGGGAGGGATGGGATGTTTCTAAATTAATCGCTCACATTGGGGCGATACGGTCTCCGGCATGTCTGGAGCCATGGTTTCCGTCACCGGGTGGGGCCGCACCGCCCCCACCTCCGCCCGGCTGGTGCGTCCGCGGACGTACGAGGAGGCCGTGGCCGCCGTCCGCGGCAGCGGGGCCCGCGGCGGCATCGCCCGGGGCCTTGGCCGGGCCTACGGGGACGCGGCGCAGAACGCCGGCGGCGCCGTGCTGGACATGACCGGCCTCGACCGCATCCACGCCATCGACGCCGACGGCGGCACCGTGCTGTGCGACGCGGGCGTCTCCCTGCACCGGCTGATGGAGGTGCTGCTGCCGCTCGGCTGGTTCGTGCCGGTGACGCCCGGCACCCGCCAGGTGACGGTCGGCGGGGCGATCGGCGCCGACATCCACGGCAAGAACCACCATGTCTCCGGCTCCTTCTCGCGCCATGTGCTCGCGCTGGAACTGCTCACCGCCGACGGCGAGATCCGCGCGGTGGGCCGCGGCACCCCCCTGTTCGACGCGACCACCGGCGGAATGGGCCTGACCGGGGTGATCCTGACCGCCACCGTGCGGCTGCTGCCGGTGGAGACCTCGTACATGTCGGTCGACACCGAGCGCGCCACCGACCTGGACGACCTGATGGCCCGCCTGACGGCCACCGACCACCGCTACCGCTACTCGGTCGCCTGGATCGACCTGCTGGCCCGGGGCGCCGCCACCGGCCGCGCCGTGCTCACCCGCGGCGACCACGCGCCCCTGGAGGCGCTGCGCGAGGGCACGCGCGCGTGGCGGCGCCCGCTGTCCTTCCGCCCCCGGCAGTTCCCGCCCGCCCCGGCCTGCGTACCGGAGGGCCTGCTCAGCCGGGCCGGTGTGGGGCTGTTCAACGAGATCTGGTACCGCAGGGCGCCACGCGCGCGTACCGGCGAACTCCAGCGGATCCCCGCCTTCTTCCACCCCCTGGACGGCGTGCCCCACTGGAACCGGATCTACGGCCGCGGCGGCTTCGTCCAGTACCAGTTCGTCGTCGGACACGGCCACGAGGACGCCCTGCACCGGATCGTGCGCCGCATCTCCGGGCGCCGGTTCCCGTCCTTCCTGGCCGTACTCAAGCGCTTCGGCGAGGCGGACCCCGGCTGGCTCTCCTTCCCGGTGCCCGGCTGGACGCTCGCCCTGGACATCCCGGCGAACCTGCCCCGGCTCGGCGCCTTCCTCGACGAGCTGGACGAGGAGGTCGCCGCCGCCGGCGGACGCGTCTACCTCGCCAAGGACTCTCGGCTGCGCCCGGACCTGCTCGCCCCGATGTACCCCCGGCTCGCCGACTTCCGGGCGCTGCGCGCGGAACTGGACCCGCGCGGGGTGTTCGTCTCGGACCTCGCCCGCCGCCTGGACCTCTGAGAAGCCCCAACCTCCAAGGAGCTGTAGTGAAGGACGCCTTCGGCCTCCCCCAGTCCCTGCTCGTCCTCGGCGGTACGTCGGACATCGCGCTGGCCACCGCGCGCCGGCTGATCGCCCGCCGCACCCGCACCGTGTGGCTCGCGGGCCGTCCGTCGCCCGCCCTGGACAAGGCCGCCGAGGAACTGCGCGGCCTGGGCGCGGACGCCCGCACCGTCGCCTTCGACGCGCTCGAACCCGAGTCGCACGAGGCGGTGCTCGGCAAGGTCTTCGCGGAGGGCGACGTCGACATGGTGCTGCTCGCCTTCGGGATCCTCGGCGACCAGGCGCACGACGAGCGGGCACCGGTGAGCGCGGTCCGGGTCGCGCAGACCAACTACACGGGCGCGGTCTCGGCGGGCCTGGTGGCGGCCGCCGCGCTCCAGACGCAGGGCCACGGCTCCCTGGTGGTCCTCTCCTCGGTCGCCGGCGAGCGGGCCCGCCGCTCCAACTTCATCTACGGCTCCAGCAAGGCCGGCCTGGACGCCTTCGCCCAGGGCCTCGGTGACGCGCTGTACGGCACGGGCGTGCACGTCATGGTCGTACGTCCCGGGTTCGTACGGTCGCGGATGACGGCCGGCCTCGACGAGGCGCCCCTGGCGACCACACCGGAAGCCGTGGCCACGGCCATCGAACTGGGCCTGCGCCGCCGCACGGAAACCCTCTGGGTCCCGGGCCGGCTCCGCCTCATCATGACAGCCCTACGCCACACCCCCCGCCCCCTGTTCCGCCGCCTACCGCTCTAAGCCCCGAAAGGGGCGCGGGGAACTGCGCGACAAGCCCCCACCGACCCGCACACGACCGACAACCCCCAAGCCCAGCCACAATCCGGCCGCAGCCAAAGGAAACTCAACGCCGGACGATGGTCCCCCACGCCGCATGCCCCGCCTGCGGCGGCACCACCGTCCCCCCGAAGGTGAACTCCCGCAACTTCCGCCACACACCGTCCGCCCCCTGCTCGTAGAGCGCGAACCCGGTGCACGGCCACTCCGCCTCGAACCCGGCCAGCTCACGGAACGCCCGGTCCATCGCCGCGTCGTCGATGCCGTGCGCCACGGTGACGTGCGGGTGGTACGGGAACTGGAGTTCGCGGGCCAGCGGCCCCGACCCGTCGCGGACCCGTTTCTGCAGCCAGGAACAGGACTCCGCGCCCTGCACGACCTGGACGTAGACCACCGGCGACAGCGGCCGGAACGTGCCCGTGCCGGACAGCCGCATCGGGAACGGCCGGCCGGCCGCGGCGACCCGCGTCAGATGCGCCTCGACGGACGGCAGCGCGAAGTCGTCCACCTCCGTCGGCGGCAGCAGCGTGACGTGCGTGGGGATGCCGTGAGCCGCGGCGTCGCCGAAGCCCGCGCGCCGCTCCTGGAGCAGGCTGCCGTGAGGCTCCGGGACCGCGATCGACACGCCGATCGTTACGGTCCCCACGTCGTCTCCTGTCGTCGTCTCGGCTGGGTTGCCGGATTCGTACTCAGCCGTCCGGCTATCGACTGTACGGCCACGGCTGTGCCGTGGGCAGGCGCAGCCGAAGTGATGTGCGGCGCTCTGCCCGAAGGCCCGTGTGCGGTGGTGCGCCTCAGTGCTTCGCGGGCAGGAAGCCCACCCGGTCGTAGGCGCGGGCCAGGGTCTCCGCGGCGACGGCGCGCGCCTTCTCCGCGCCCTTGGCGAGGATGGAGTCGAGCGTCTCGGGGTCGTCCAGGTACTGCTGGGTGCGCTCCCTGAACGGCGTCACGAACTCCACCATGACCTCGGCGAGGTCGGTCTTGAGCGCCCCGTACCCCTTGCCCTCGTACTTCGCCTCCAGCTCGGCCACGCCCGTGCCGGTGAGCGTCGAGTAGATCGTGAGCAGGTTGCTCACGCCCGGCTTGTTCTCGACGTCGTAGCGGACGACCGTGCCGGTGTCGGTGACCGCGCTCCTGACCTTCTTGGCGGTGGCCTTGGGATCGTCGAGGAGGTTGATGAGGCCCTTCGGCGTGGAGGCCGACTTGCTCATCTTGACGGACGGCTCCTGAAGGTCGTAGATCTTCGCCGTCTCCTTCAGGATGTACGGCTTCGGCACGGTGAAGGTCTCGCCGAAACGGCCGTTGAAACGCGTCGCGAGGTCACGGGTCAGCTCGACGTGCTGGCGCTGGTCCTCGCCGACCGGGACCTCGTTGGCCTGGTAGAGCAGGATGTCGGCGACCTGGAGGATCGGGTAGGTGAACAGGCCGACGGAGGCGCGGTCGGCACCGTGTCTGGCGGACTTGTCCTTGAACTGGGTCATGCGGGAGGCCTCGCCGAAGCCGGTGAGGCAGTTCATGACCCACGCGAGCTGGGCGTGCTCGGGGACGTGGCTCTGGACGAAGAGCGTGCAGCGCTCCGGGTCGAGACCGGCCGCGAGGAGCTGGGCGGTGGCGAGCCGGGTGTTCGCGCGCAGTTCCCTCGGGTCCTGCGGGACCGTGATCGCGTGCAGGTCGACAACCATGTAGAACGCGTCGTGGGACTCCTGCAGGGCCACCCACTGACGAACGGCGCCGAGGTAGTTGCCGAGGTGGAACGAGCCTGCGGTCGGCTGGATTCCGGAGAGCACGCGGGGACTGTCTGAAGCCATGTTCACCATTCTCTCAGGTGTCGCGGCCCGATCCCGAACCGATCGGAAACGGGTGGGAACCGATTCGTCCTGGGCGGTGTATCAAGAGCGTGAGGACGCGGGAGGGGGGCCGCATCGTCGATGAGGCCGCGGTGATCGCACGTGTACGCGCCGGAGAGCCGGAGGCGTACGCGGAGCTGGTGCGGGCCCACACGGGCATCGCCCTGCGGGCGGCGGCGGCACTCGGGGCGGGTGCGGACGCGGAGGACGTGGTGCAGCAGGCGTTCGTCAAGGCGTACTGCGCGCTGGGCCGATTCAAGGACGGCGCGGCGTTCAGGCCCTGGCTGCTGTCGATCGTCGCCAATGAGACGAGGAACACAGTGCGGACGGCGGCGCGGCAGCGCACGCTCGCCGGCCGGGAGGCGGCCTTCGTGGAGGCCGAGCCGCTGATACCGGAGACGGCGGACCCGGCGGTCGCCACGCTCCGCACGGAGCGCCGCGCGGCCCTCCTGGCCGCCCTGGACCAGCTCAGCGAGGAGCACCGCCTGGTCGTCACCTACCGCTATCTCCTGGAGATGGACGAGCCGGAGACCGCCCAGACACTCGGCTGGCCCCGGGGGACGGTGAAGTCCCGGCTGAACCGCGCCCTGCGGAAGCTGGGCCGGCTGCTGCCGGAATTCGAGCCCCGGGAAGGGGGTGAGGAGCGTGACTGAGCCGTACGACGGCGAAGGCGGGCGAGCCTTCGGGGACGCCCGGGGCCGGGGCCTGCGCGGCCGGGGCCCACGCGGGCGGGACCGTGGACGGTCCGGCGGGTCCGCCGCCGCCCGGCTGCCGGAGGAGCTGCGGGCACTGGGCCGGTCACTGGGCGCGCCCGGCGGCGACGGTGCCGCGGGGGCGACCGGCTCCGAGACGATGGCCGAGCGGGTGCTCGGGCAGATACTGGCCGAGCGGGTGCCGGTCCCGGTGGCCGAGCCCGCGGGTGCGAGGGGGCGGCTGCGCGCGGTCCGGCGCTGGACGCGGCTGCGGTGGCGTTCGCTGACGGCGACGCTGTGCGGTCTGCTGGCGGTGCTCGCGCTCACGCCCCCGGTGCGTGCGGCGGTCTACGACTGGTTCGGCTTCGGTGGCGTCGAGGTGCGCTACGACCCGTCGGCGGTGCCCTCCCCCGGTTCCGAGGTGCCCGGCTGCGGCCGCTCGCTGTCCCTCGGGCAGGCGAGGCAGCGGGCCGGGTTCGAGCCGCTGGTGCCCGGCGCGCTCGGGGTGCCGGACTCGGTGACCGTGACCGGCGGGCCGGGCCGGCGGCCGGTGCTCGGCATGTGCTGGCGTGAGCGGGGTCATGTCGTCCGGCTCGACGCGTTCCCGGCGAGCCTGGATGCCGGCTTCTCCAAGACCGTGCGCGAGCGACCGGAGTGGATCGATCTGCGTCCGGCTTCGTCGGCGCAGGACATGCCCGACTACGCGCTGTGGTTCCCGCTGCCGCACCTGCTGAAGTTCTGGCTGGTGGACGCGGACGGCGACCGCTATCGGCGTCAGGTGCGCACGGCGGGGCCGACCCTGCTGTGGATCCACCACGCGGGGGCGGACGCCGGGACGGGCCCCGGCGGGTCCGAAAGCGGGGCCGGGTCGGGCGGAGCGCGGGACGGGGCGGTGACGCTGCGTCTGGAGGGCGTGGAGTCGCGGGCGAGGGCGGTGCGGATCGCGAGGTCGCTCGTCACGATGTCCGGGCTGTCCGGGCTGTCCGCCGGGCAGGCCGAACCGCGCGGGTCCGAGGGCTTCGCGGCCTCCTCGGCGCCGCCGGCATCGGGTTCCTCGAAATAGTGCGTGCGGGAGGGGAACCCCGGCGGTTCGGGCGGTGTACCAGAAGTGACATACGGCTCGCGGGCGGGCCGCAGGGCTTTGACCGGTAGGGGGATCGGATGGCGAGAGGCAGGGTTCGTGAACTGACGGCGCTGAGCGGGATGGTGGCCGTCCTGCTCGGGCTGTTGTTGTGGGGAGCGTCGACCGCGGTGGCGGGCGGTCCGACCAGTGTGCTGGTGACCTCGCCCCAGAGCGGGGAAACCGCCGCGCGGTACTTCTCGGATGAGGAATACGGACAACTCCAGCGGCTGCTGGGCCCGGAGAACCGGGGTTCGCGCGAGAGGCCGCCCGAGGCAGAGCCGGACTCCGCCCGTCAGATCAATGTGACCTGGCTGGCGCACGACATATGGCCCTGGCGCATGGACCGGGTCTTCCCCACGGACTCCAAGTCGGGGGCGGTCTGGATCCACACGGCGGCCCATGTGTCCGAATCACTGAACGGCTACTGGCACCGCGCCGAACACCCCGACCAACTGCGCGCCTTGCTGGGGAAGTTGGGCGTGATGAGCAACAAGAACAGGCAGGCGGGCTACACCGGTATCTTCCCGGGCCCATGGGAGTCGGAGAGCCCCGGCACGGCGGACCGGACCGAGGAGTCGACCACCACGGTCTCGATCGAAACCGGGGAGGACGGCACCGACTGGTGGTGGGCGATACGGGGCGCGGCGGGGGGTGCCGCTCTTGCACTGGTGCTGCGGTCCCTGGTGCCACGGCTGGCACCGGCCCTGCGGCGCGGTGACCGGGAGCCGGGACCCAGGCAGGAACTGCGGGACATGTGAGAGCGCACGCGGACACGGCCCCGGACCGGTCGTCGGCGCCGGCTCCCCGATACCGCCGTCCGGCGGCCCGGCGCCGGGCCGGACCGCCATGGGAGGAACCACGAAGGGAGCTTGATCGGTCCCCGGGCGGCAGGCGACTCCCGACCGGGCATGGGGAATCCCGAGCCCGGTTCTCGGGCGGAGGTCAGCCGAGGTCGACCTGCGGGTACAGCGGGAACCCGGCCACCAGGTCGGAGGCGCGGTGCGAGATCTCGTCCGCGATCTTCGGGTCGAGGACGTGCTGGGCCTTGGACGGGGTGCCCTTGCTCGTGGTCCCGGGCTCGGCGGTGGTCAGGACACGGTCGATGAGGCCGGCGACCTCGTCCATCTCAGCGGTGCCCAGGCCACGCGTGGTCAGGGCCGGGGTACCGATACGGATTCCGGAGGTGTACCAGGCGCCGTTGGGGTCGGCCGGGATCGCGTTGCGGTTGGTGACGATGCCGGACTCCAGCAGTGCGGCCTCGGCCTGGCGGCCGGTGAGGCCGTAGGAGGCGGCGACGTCGATCAGATTGAGATGGTTGTCGCTACCGCCGGTGACCAGGGTGGCGCCCCGGCTCATCAGGCCCTCCGCCAGCGCCCGGGAGTTGTCGACGATCCGCTGGGCGTAGTCCCGGAAGGAGGGGTGGCGGGCCTCGGCGAGGGCCACGGCCTTGGCCGCCATGACATGCGGCAGGGGGCCGCCGAGCACCATCGGGCAGCCGCGGTCGACCTGGTCCTTGAGGGAGTCGTCGCACAGGACCATGCCGCCGCGCGGCCCGCGCAGCGACTTGTGCGTGGTGGTGGTGACGATCTGGGCGTGCGGGACCGGATCGAAGTCTCCGGTGAGGACCTTGCCGGCGACGAGACCGGCGAAGTGGGCCATGTCCACCATGAGCGTGGCGCCGACCTCGTCGGCGATCTCCCGCATGATCCGGAAGTTCACGAGACGGGGGTAGGCGGAGTACCCGGCGACGATGATCAGCGGCTTGAACTCGCGGGCGGAGGCGCGCAGGGCCTCGTAGTCGATGAGGCCGGTGGCCGGGTCGGTGCCGTAGGAACGCTGGTCGAACATCTTGCCGGAGATGTTCGGGCGGAAGCCATGGGTGAGGTGACCACCGGCGTCCAGGGACATGCCGAGCATGCGCTGGTTGCCGAAGGACTGGCGGAGTTCGGCCCAGTCCGCCTCGGAGAGGTCGTTGATCTGGCGGACGCCGGCCTTCTCCAGGGCGGGTGCCTCGACGCGCTGTGCGAGAACGGCCCAGAAGGCGACGAGGTTGGCGTCGATGCCGGAGTGCGGCTGGACATAGGCGTGACGGGCGCCGAACAGCTCCTTGGCGTGCCCCGCGGCGATCGACTCCACGGTGTCGACATTGCGGCAGCCTGCGTAGAAGCGGCGGCCGATGGTGCCCTCGGCGTACTTGTCGCTGAGCCAGTTGCCCATCGCCAGGAGGGTGGCCGGGGAGGCGTAGTTCTCGGAGGCGATCAGCTTCAGCATCTCGCGCTGGTCGGCGACCTCCTGGCCGATGGCGTCGGCCACGCGCGGTTCGACGGCACGGATGACATCGAGGGCGGCACGGAAGGCGGTGGACTCGGCGGAGAGAGACGAAGAGAGAGACGAGGAGAGAGGAGACAGGGGCTGCTCTGGCATGGGGACCTCCGGACGGCGTACATACAGCGTTCACGGCTCGGCCCAGGCGCACGGCACTCAAAGTGGCTGGGCCGCTCCCCGATGGTCCATCCCATCCCAGCGCGCCAGTCACGGCCCGCCGTCAGCCTACCGGGCGCATCGGACGGGCACGCGCGGCGGTGGTCGCATGTTGCTGACGGCTCCCGGTGCGGCCCGGGAGCGAGGATGGGAGGGGGACGAATCCGACACTCTGGCCCACTGGAGTTCCCGTGAACGCTACGGAGCGGCTCATCGCCGCCGCCGACGCCCACAGTGCGCACACCTACCGCCCGCTGCCGGTGGTCGTGGCCACCGCGGACGGGGCCTGGATGACGGATGTCGAGGACCGGCGCTACCTCGATCTGCTGGCCGGCTACTCCGCGCTGAACTTCGGGCACGGTCACCCGCGGCTGGTGGCGGCGGCCAAGGCGCAGCTGGACCGGGTGACGCTGACGTCGCGGGCGTTCCACCACGACCGGTTCGCCGCGTTCTGCGCCGAGCTGGCCGAGCTGTGCGGCATGGAGCTGGTGCTGCCGATGAACACCGGGGTGGAGGCGGTGGAAACCGCGGTGAAGACGGCCCGCAAGTGGGGCTACCGGGTGAAGGGGGTGCCCGCGGAGATGGCGAAGATCGTGGTCGCCGGGGGCAACTTCCATGGCCGTACGACGACGGTCATCAGCTTCTCCACGGAACCGGAGGCACGGGCGGACTTCGGGCCGTACACGCCGGGCTTCGAGATCGTGCCGTACGGGGACCTGACCGCGATGCGGGCGGCGCTCACCGAGAACACGGTCGGGGTGCTGCTGGAGCCGATCCAGGGCGAGGCGGGTGTGATCGTGCCGCCGGCCGGTTATCTGCCGGCGGTGCGGGAGCTGACCCGGGAGCGGAACGTGCTGTTCATCGCGGATGAGATCCAGTCGGGGCTGGGCCGGACCGGGCGGACCTTCGCGTGCGAGCACGAGGGGGTGGTGCCGGATGTGTATCTGCTGGGGAAGGCGCTGGGCGGCGGGATCGTGCCGGTGTCGGCGGTGGTGTCGGGCGCGGAGGTGCTGGGGGTGTTCCGGCCGGGGCAGCACGGGTCGACGTTCGGCGGTAACCCGCTGGCCTGCGCGGTGGCGCTGGAAGTGATCGCGATGCTGCGGTCGGGCGAGTACCAGGCGCGCGCGGCGGAGCTGGGCGAGCATCTGCACCGTGAGCTGGGCGCGCTGCTCGGCACCGGCGCGGTGACGGCGGTGCGCGGGCGCGGGCTGTGGGCGGGGGTCGATGTGGCGCCGGCGCTCGGGACGGGACGGCAGGTCGCGGAGCGGCTGATGGACCGTGGCGTGCTGGTGAAGGACGCGCACGGCTCGACGATCCGGATCGCGCCGCCCCTGGTGATCGAGAAGGAGGACCTGGACTGGGGGCTCGATCAGTTGCGGGCGGTTGTGGCCCGCTGAGCGCTCCGCCGGACAGACCGCGATGCGCCGCCGGCCGTCCGCGGTCCGGTTTTCCGAGGCGAGAGTCCGGTGAGAGGCGGGCTCGGATCAGGCCCCGGGTCTGCCGGCTCCCCTACAGTCGCTTCGTGCTCTTCGGAATGGTGTGCGCCCTGGGCGCGGCGGTCTGTTTCGGGACGGCGACCGTGTTGCAGGCGATGGCCGCGCGCCGGGCCGCGGGCACCGGTGCGGGCGGGGACGCGGCGCTGCTGCTGCGGGCGCTGCGGCAGTGGCGGTATCTGGTCGGTCTGGGGCTGGACGGTCTCGGGTTCCTGCTGCAGATCGCGGCGCTGCGGTCCATCCCGATCTATGCGGTCGGCGCGGCGCTGGCGTCGAGTCTGGCGGTGACCGCGGTGGTCGCGGCGCGGCTGCTGCGGGTGCGGCTGAGCCGGGCGGAGTGGGTCGCGGTGGCGGTGGTGTGTGCCGGGCTGGCGATGCTGGGGCTGGCCTCCGGGGCGGAGGGACGCCGGAACGGCCCGGCGGCGTTGCGGTATGCGATGCCGGCGGCGGCCATGGCGGTGCTGCTGCTGGGCGCGGTCGGCGGGCGGTTGCGGGGGCGGGGCCGGGCGCTGTTGCTCGGGCTGGGTGCGGGTTTCGGGTTCGGGGTGGTGGAGGTGGCGGTGCGGCTGATCAATGACCTGGCGCCGGCGGCCCTGTTCACCGATCCGGCCGCCTACGCCCTGCTGTTCGGCGGGGCGGCCGCGTTCCTGCTGCTGACCTCGGCCCTCCAGCGCGGCTCGGTGACCACGGCCACCGCCGGGATGGTGATCGGCGAGACGATCGGCCCGGCCGCGGTGGGCGTGGTGTGGCTGGGCGATCGCACCCGCGAGGGCCTGGCCTGGCTCGCGGTGCTGGGCTTCGCGGTGGCGGTCGCCGGAGCCCTGACCCTGGCCCGCTTCGGAGAGCCCCCGGTTCCGGACCCCCGCCCGGCAACGCCCTGAGCGCTCCGCTTAATGCGCCGCGATGTGCCGTCGGTCGTCCGTGTCGCGCCCCCAGCACGCCCCGCGCACCCCGCAACGCCCCGTGGGGAACCGGCCGCAGATCAGGGCAGGACGCGGCACAGGGACTCAAGGGCTGTTGTCCAGGCGTGGTCCGGTGGGGTTCCGTAGCCGACGACCAGGGCGTCGAGGGGCGCGGTGACGGAGTGTTCGTGGCGGTAGGTGGCCAGGCCGTGCAGGGCCAGTCCCTGCCAGGCGGCGGCCTGGACCACCGACTGCTCGGTGCCGGACGGCAGACGCAGGACGGCGTGCAGGCCGGCCGCGATGCCGGTGACCTGGACCTCGGGGGCGCGGACGGCGAGGGCGGTGACGAGGGTGTCGCGGCGGCGCCGGTAGCGCAGCCGGGCGGCGCGCACATGACGGTCGTAGGCGCCGGAGGCGATGAACTCGGCCAGGGTGAGCTGGTCCAGCACCCCGCAGCTGTCGCTGTGGCCCTTGGCCGCGGTGCACTCGTCGACGAGGGACGGCGGCAGCACCATCCAGCCGAGCCGCAGGCCGGGGGCGAGGGACTTGCTGGCGGTGCCGAGGTGGACGACATGGTCGGGGGCCAGTCCCTGGAGCGCGCCGACGGGCTGGCGGTCGTAGCGGAACTCGCCGTCGTAGTCGTCCTCCAGAACCAGGCCGCCGGTGCGCCGCGCCCAGTCCACCGCGGCGGCCCGCCGGTCGGGGTGCAGGGCCGTGCCCATCGGGAACTGGTGGGCGGGCGTGAGCAGCACGGCGCCCGCGCCCGCGTCCGCGAGGGCGCGGGTATCGGTGCCCAGGTCGTCGTACGGCAGCGGGCGTGTGGTCAGGCGGCCGGCGGCCAGCAGGTCCCAGTGGACGAAGAGGCCGTAGGACTCGACGGCGACCGTGTGGACGCCGCGGGCGCGCAGCACCGCGGTGAGGATCTTCAGGCCTTGCGCGAACCCGGCGCACACCAGGATGTTCTCGGGGTCGGCGCGGACGCCGCGGGAGCGGGCGAGGTAGCCGGCGAGGGCGGTGCGCAGTTCGGGCCGGCCGCGGGGGTCGCCGTAGCCGAGGGCGTCGTTGGGGGCGGTGGCCAGGGCGCGGCGGGCGGCCTTGAGCCATGCGGTGCGCGGGAAGGCGGACAGGTCGGGGGTGCCGGGGGCGAGGTTGTGGGTGGGCCGGTCGACGGCGCGGCGGCGTGGCGGCCGGCCGACCGCCGGGACGGCAGCACCGGCCGGGCCGGCCGGGGACGCCATCCCCGTGGCCACCCGGGTGCCCGAGCCCTGGCGGGCGGTGAGCCAGCCCTCGGCGACCAGGTCGGCGTAGGCGTCGGCGACGGTGTTGCGGGCGATGCCGAGGTCGGCGGCGAGGCTGCGCGAGGAGGGCAGCCGGGTGCCGGGGGCGAGGCGGCCGGTGCGGACGGCGTCGCGCAGCGCGTCGGTGAGGCCGCGCCGCAGGCCGTGCGGGCCGGTCGGTTCCAGATGCAGGTCGATGCCCAAAGTGGCCCAGGATTCCGCCATGGAAATGGACCATACTCCTGGGCTGCCCGGCTTCTAGAGTCGAGGACATGACCGCACAGGAAAGCACTCAGTACGCACCCGAAATCGCACCCCGCCTGCGCATGGCCGAGCTCGCCCCGGACGTGTACAAGGCGATGATCCGGCTGGACACCGCGGCCAAGCAGGGGCTTGACCCCAAGCTGTACGAGCTGGTGAAGATCCGGGCCTCGCAGATCAACCACTGCGCGTTCTGCCTCGACATGCACACCAAGGACGCCCTCGCGGCCGGCGAGAGCGTCGAGCGGATCGTGCAGCTGAGCGCGTGGGAGGAGTCGCGGCACTTCTACACGGAGAAGGAGCTGGCGGCGATCGAGCTGACCGAGGCGATCACCGTGCTCACCGAGGGCTTCGTGCCCGACGAGGTCTACGAGAAGGCCGCCAAACTCTTCGAGGAGGCCGAGCTGGCGCAGCTGATCGCCGCGATCACGGTGATCAACGCCTGGAACCGGTTCGGGGTGAGCACGCGGATGACGCCGGGCCACTACCAGCCGGGGCAGTACGCGTGATCCGTACACAGGTGCTCGATCCGGCGGTCGGCGCGGCCCTGTCCGCGCTGTCCGCCGCCGCCAAGCGGGGGCTGGCCGACCCGGCCCTCGCCGAGCTGGTGATGATCCGCGCCTCGCAGCTCAACCACTGCGCGTTCTGCCTGGACATGCACCTCGGGGCGGCCCGGCGCGGCGGCGAGTCGGAGGACCGGATCCAGTTGCTCAACGCCTGGGAGGAGGCCGAGGACCGCTTCGGCGAGCGGGAGCGGGCCGCTCTCGCGCTCACCGAGGCGGTGACCGTGCTCACGGAGGGCTTCGTGCCGGACGCGGTGTACGAGCGGGCCGCCGAGCACTTCGACGAGACCGAACTCGCCCATCTGATCGCCGTGATCACGGCGATCAACAGCTGGAACCGGGTGATGGTCAGCCGTCGCGTTCCGCCCGGGGGGTATCGCCCGTGAGCAAGGCAGAGATCTTCCGCGCGCTGCATCTGCGGCGCCCGCCGGGCGAACCGCTGATCCTGCCGGGACCGTGGGACGCGGAGAGCGCCCGGGTGCTGGAGGATGCCGGTTTCCCCGCGCTCGCCACGCCCAGCGCGGCCGTCGCCGCGTCCCTCGGGTACGCGGACGGGTCGACCCCGGCGGACGAGATGTTCGCGGCGGTGGCCCGTATCGCCCGCGCGGTGCGGGTCCCGGTGTCGGCGGACGTCGAGGACGGGTACGTGCTCGCGCCGCGGGAGCTGGTGGAGCGGCTGCTGGAGGCGGGGGTAGTGGGCTGCAACCTTGAGGACTCCACCGGGGGCGTCCTCAAGGACCCGCAGGAGCAGGCGGACCGGCTCGCGGCGGTGCGTTCGGCCGCCGGTGACGAGTTGTTCGTCAACGCGCGCGTGGACACCTTCCTCCACGGTGTCACGGATGCCGGGCCGGCCATCGCGCGGGCCGCGGCGTATGTCGCCGCGGGCGCCGACTGCGTGTATCCGATCGGCGCCCCGGCGGCGATGGTCCCGCTGCTGCGGTCCGGGATCCAGGGACCGCTCAATGCGCTCGCGTGGCTCGACGGGCAGGGCCCCTCGCCCGCCGAGCTGGGCGGACTCGGGGCCACCCGGATCACGTTCGGTGGGGGTCTGCGGCGCGCGGCGGACGCGGCGCTGCGGCGCACCGCGGAAGCACTCGTCACGGCGCCCGGCCTGCCGCAGAGCATGGACCGACCCGGGGTTCTTTGACTAAAGTCAAAGAACTATGGAGCCAGTGGCTGTGGACGACGTGGCGGCTCTCCGCCGGTTCAATCGCTACTTCACGCGCCGGATCGGCGCCTTGGACGACCATTACCTGGGCCAGGACCGGCCGCTGGGCGAGGCCCGTCTGCTGTTCGAGATCGGCGACGGGATCTCCCTGCGCGAACTGCGCACCCGGCTGGGCCTGGACGCCGGCTATCTGAGCCGGATGGCGCGGGCGCTGGAGGCCCAGGGCATGGTCCGCGTCGGCGTCCCGCCGCACGACAACCGGCTGCGGATCGTCGAACCGACGCCGGCCGGGCGGGTCGAGATAGCGGAGCAGAACCGGCGTGCCGACGCGCTCGCCGCCGGACTGCTCCAGGGCCTCACCCCGGACCAGCGCGCCGAGTTGACCGGTGCCATGGCCACCGCCCAGCGGCTGCTGCGGCTGGCCGGGATCACCGTCGAGGTCGTGGACGGCGCCGCGCCGGACGCCCGCGCCTGCCTGGACGCGTACGCCGACGACATCGACGCGCCCTTCCCCGAGGGCTTCGACAAGTCGGACCTGGTGGGCCCCGCGGAGGTGTCCGGGGAGGCCGGCGCGTTCCTGGTGGCCTATGAGGAGCGGCGGCCGGTGGGGTGCGGGGCGCTGCGGCGGCTGGAGCCGGGGGTGGGCGAGATCCGGCATGTGTGGGTGCACCCGGACGCCCGCCGCCTCGGGCTGGCCCGGCGGCTGCTGGCCGGTCTGGAGGACGAGGCGCGGGCGCGCGGGCTGGGTGTCGTACGGCTGGACACGCACGGTTCGCTCACCGAGGCGCAGGCGATGTACCGGGCGTGCGGGTACACGGAGATCCCGGCGTACGTCGACCACGTCTACGCCAGCCACTGGTTCGAGAAGCGACTGCCGAACACCCCCGCGTCCTGACCGGCCCCGCGCAACGACACCGGCCCCACCCCGGAACACGCAGCGGCCCGTACCACCCCAAGGGGGTCGTACGGGCCGCCGTCACGCGCGCCCCGGATGTGCCGACGGGGGTGTCGGTGTGCGGGGTCAGACGAGGCCGAGGGCGCGGACCGCCTCGCGCTCCTCCTGGAGCTCCTTGACGGAGGCGTCGATGCGGGCGCGGGAGAAGTCGTTGATCTCCAGGCCCTGGACGATCTCGTAGCGGCCGTCCTTCGCGGTGACCGGGAAGGAGGAGATCAGGCCCTGCGGGACGCCGTAGGAACCGTCCGACGGGATGCCCATGGAGGTCCAGTCGCCCTCGGCGGTGCCGTTGACCCAGGTGTGGATGTGGTCGACGGCGGCGTTGGCGGCGGAGGCCGCGGAGGAGGCGCCCCGGGCCTCGATGATCGCGGCGCCGCGCTTGGCGACGGTCGGGATGAACTCCTCGGCCAGCCACTTCTCGTCGTTCACGACCTCGGCGGCGTTCTTGCCGGCGACGGTGGCGTGGAAGATGTCCGGGTACTGGGTGGCGGAGTGGTTGCCCCAGATGGTCAGGCGCTTGATGTCGGCGACCGTCGAGCCCGTCTTCTTCGCGAGCTGGGTCAGCGCGCGGTTGTGGTCGAGGCGGGTCATCGCGGTGAACCGCTCGGCCGGCACGTCCGGGGCTGCGGCCTGCGCGATGAGCGCGTTGGTGTTGGCCGGGTTGCCGACGACGAGGATCTTGATGTCGTCCGCGGCGTGGTCGTTGATGGCCTTGCCCTGCGGCTTGAAGATGCCGCCGTTGGCCTCCAGGAGGTCACCGCGTTCCATGCCCTTGGTGCGCGGCCGGGCGCCGACGAGGAGGGCGACGTTCGCGCCGTCGAAGGCCACGTTCGGGTCGTCCGTGATGTCGATGCCCTGCAGGAGCGGGAACGCGCAGTCGTCCAGCTCCATGGCCGTGCCCTCGGCCGCCTTCAGCGCCGGGGTGATCTCCAGGAGGCGCAGCTTGACCGGCACGTCCGCGCCGAGCAGCTGGCCGGAGGCGATGCGGAAGAGCAGGGCGTAACCGATCTGGCCGGCCGCGCCGGTGACGGTGACGTTCACGGGAGTGCGGGTCATGGCGTTCTCCGTATGACAGCTGGCGGTGGGGCGTCCCTGCCCCGGGGGTACGGGATCCCGCCCGGCTTGTGACCGGCGCCCGCCGCGATGATCGATCACGGTTCGGTTGATCGATCTCTTGGCGTCAAGAGAGATCCAGCGGTCAGGCTATCGCGCATCCGGTATCCCGGACTGCCCGCCCCGTGTGGCCCGCCCCACAGACCGCACGGAAGAGGCGGCCGCCCGTCCGGGAGAGCTGGGACAAGGGCGGCCGCCGCTCGGGGAGTCCGGAGTCCGGATCCCGTGGGGGTACGGTTCGCGTGCCCACGATGACGCGGACCATGCGCATCCGGCGGCGATTCTTCACGGCGGGTGCGTCGCCGGCCCCGCGGATCCCCGGCGGCCCGGGCCCGCCGCCCTCGTAGCCCTCGCCGTCGCTACGGCGTGCAGCCCGTCTGCCCCGTGGACAGGGTCGCGCAGGCCTTGGCCTCCTCGGCGGTCCGCACGGCCACCATCGGCGTGTACGCGATGGTGTCACCGGTCTCGGTGACGGCGCCGCTGCGGCTGGTGGTGCCGGCGGCGATACGGACCTCGTCGCCCTGCCCGGCGCCGGTGATCCGTCCCCACGCCGCTCCGCAGGTCTTGCTGTAGCGGACCTCGACGGTGGTGGGGCCGACGGCGGCGGTCTTGGCGGTGGTCACCAGGTCGCCGCTGCACCCCATGGTCTCGGCGTCCTTGCCCGTGCAGCCGCTGCCCACGCACTTGACCCCGGGCGGCAGGTCGGCCGCGGTGCTGGCGGACGGGGAGGGCGACTTGTCCGTGCCCTCGTTCTGCTTCTCGCCGCCGCCGTCGGTCAGGAAGAAGACGGCCGCGATGACGACGAGCACTCCGACGAGTCCCGTCAGGAACAGGGCCGCCCGCCGCTTGCCGCCCGCTCCCCGGGGCGCGGGGGCGCCGCTGCCCGGCCCCTGCGGGGGCTGCCCGTACGGGCCCGGGGCGCCCGGGGCCCAGCCGGCACTGTTCGGGGCTGCACCGGCAAGGGACGCGGAGTGAGGGGACGCGCCGGGAGAGGGGGCAACGGAAGCGGGCGGTGCGGACGACGCCGGCGGACGGCCGCCCGCCCGCGAAGGACCCTGGTACCCGGCCAGCTTCCAGGAGTTGACGCCCGTTCCGGAAGTCCGCACGGCCCCCTCGCGCGCGTCGGCGTCGGGCGCCGCCGGCTGGGGCGGAACCGTCGGGGACACGCCCGTGGGGCCCGCCACCCCCGGAGTCGCCGTCGCGCCGCCCTTGCGGGCCGGGCCACTCCCCTTCCCGCCGGGCTGAGGCCCGCCGAACTCACCGAGCGCGGCGCGCGCCTGGGAGATGCGTATCGCCTCCATGGTCATGTCGTGCCGCATCTCCGAACGGCTCCAGGCGCGTTCGGCCAGCTCCCACATGGTGGTCAGGTGCAGGGGGTTGGTGCCGGTGACCTCGGCGAGCGCGACGATCGCGCCCTTCGGCGCGAGGAGCCGTCCGTTGAGGTAACGCTCCCAGGACGTCTTGCTGTAGCCCGTGCGGTCGGCCAGCGCCGCGACGCTCAGCCCGCTGCGGTCCACGAGCCGCCGCAGCTGGCTCGCGAACTCCTTGATCTGCGGATCGAGTTCATCGGGCAAGGCTTTCCAACGAGGCATGGGTCTCCCCCTCTTCCCCCCGGTCGGTGCTGTTGTGGTCCCGGCGTCTCCCCCGCGCTTCCCCCGCGTGGCACCCCGTCGCCAGTCCCCGGTTCTGGCTACCCACAGGGATGCGTCCCCTAAGGATCGCAGTTCCGTGGGAGGGGGCGCACGGGAGCATCGACCCATTGGGCATGCACCGTTGCACGCCGCCCGGCACCCGGTCCACCGGAGCGTCGCGATTGGCCACGTTAGCCCGGCTGTGCGGGTGCTTTCCGACGTATCCCCGAACTTGTCGGGACATCGGCACACTGGTCACGCGCCGGTGACCTCGCACGTCACGGGGGCCGTCGAGACACCCGCGGGCCCCTCCTTGTCGCAGGGCGCCGGCACCGTACCGGAACGGTCACTTCCGTGCCACAGCGTCCGGACAGGCGTTGAACAGGCCACGCGTGGCACGGGAGGGTGGAGACGCGACGGCGGCTCGTCTCTCCTCGGGGGAGGGGACGGGCCGCCGTCCTCCCGTGCAGGCGCCGGGCCGCCCTCCCCACGAGGGCACCGGCCCGGTGGACCTGCCCCTTCCGAAGCGTCGGGCCTACTGGTTCAGCGTGAAGTGCAGGGTGTCCTTCAGGAACGGGATCTCCAGCCACGGCCTGGGCTGGGCCATCATTGCCAGCAGGACGATCGCGAGCCCCAGCACGCCATAGGTGGCGATGTCCGTGAAACGCGAGCGCACGGCGAGCATGCCGACGCCGGGCAGCACCCAGCGCAGCACCGCCCCGGCCAGCAGGGCGGCGCCGATCAGCAGCGTCCCGTACCGGACCACGTCGAGCGCGGTCAGCAGCAGGCCAAGGGCGACGGCGGACAGCACGACGAGCAACGGCCACTGGCGGGCCGGCGCCGGCAGATCACCGGACGCGGCCCGGCCGCCGCCCTCGGGGCGCGCGGTGTCCCTGGTGAACAGCGGGAAGCGGCGCGTGGCCCGCTTGGGGCGCCCGCCGGCATCGGGCGCGCTGATCGCGTCGCGGACCGTCGTCTCCGCGTCCGGGTGGGTGTTCTCAGCCGGCACTGCGCTCCGCCGCCTCGACCACGTTGACGAGCAGCTGCGCGCGGGTCATCGGGCCCACACCGCCCGGGTTCGGGGAGATCCACCCGGCGACCTCGGCGACACCGGGGTGGACATCGCCGACGATCTTGCCGTCGGCGCTGCGCGAGACGCCCACGTCCAGGACCGCTGCGCCCGGCTTGACGTCCTCGGGACGGATCAGATGGGCGGAACCGGCCGCCGCGACGATGATGTCCGCGCGCCGGAGGTGGGACGACAGATCACGGGTGCCGGTGTGGCACTGGGTGACCGTGGCGTTCTCGCTGCGCCGGGTGAGCAGCAGCGGCATCGGACGGCCGATGGTCACGCCGCGGCCGACGACCACCACCTCGGCGCCCTTGATCTCCACGCCGTGGCGGCGCAGCAGGGTCAGCACGCCGTTGGGGGTGCAGGGCAGCGGGGCGGGCTCGTTCAGGACGAGACGGCCCAGGTTCATCGGGTGCAGTCCGTCCGCGTCCTTGTCCGGGTCCATCAGCTCCAGGACGCGGTTCTCGTCGATGCCCTTGGGCAGCGGCAGCTGGACGATGTAGCCGGTGCAGGCGGGGTCCTCGTTCAGCTCGCGGACCACCGCCTCGATCTCCTCCTGCGTCGCCGTGCCCGGCAGCTCGCGCTGGATGGAGGCGATGCCCACCTGGGCGCAGTCCCGGTGCTTGCCGGCGACGTACTTCTGGCTGCCGGGGTCGTCCCCTACCAGGATCGTGCCGAGGCCGGGCGTGATGCCCTTCTCCTTGAGCGCCGCCACACGGGCGGTCAGATCGGACTTGATCTCGGCTGCGGTGGCCTTGCCATCGAGAATCTGGGCGGTCATGGCCCCCATCCTCCCGGATGACCGGCCCCTGGTTCCAATCCGGGGCCGCCCGCTTCCCGGGGGTTCCGGTTCGTCCAAGATCGCCGATGTTGCACTTGCACAACACCTGGCGAATGCGGCTGGACAAGGACTTGTCCGAGCCATAACGATGAACGGCGCAGTATCGCGGTCCGTGTTGGGGGGCAAACCGCTCATGCTCTGACGTTCCTCCGCGCCATCCGCGTCGTCCCCGCAGTACAACGGAGGAAATCCCGCCATGAGTTTCGGCTCGCCCCAAAACCCCTATGGCTCGCCGCAGGATCCCCAGCAGGGTTACGGCTACCCGCAGCAGCCGGGCCCGCCCGGTCAGCCCGGCTACGGCTACCCGCAGGCCCCGGGCATCCCGCCGCAGCAGGGCTACGGCTACCCGCAGCAGCCCGGCTACCCGGGCGGTGGCGCGGGACCGCGCGTCGCGTCGATGGGCCGCCGGTTCGGCGCCCGCGTGATCGACTTCGTGATCCTGTTCATCATCTACTTCGTCTTCGCCGCCATCGGCGTCGCCGGCTCCCTCGGCTCGGTGAAGGACTGCGACCCGAACGCGGCGAACTACAACAGCTGCATCAACGACGCGGGCTCGGACTTCGCGGCCACCTTCGGCGCCGTCATCGGCGTCCTGGCCATCGCCGGTCTGCTCTACGAGTGGCTGATGACCGGTCTGGTGGGCGCGACCCTCGGCAAGCTCGCCGTCGGCCTGCGCGTGGTGAAGGCCGACACCGGTCAGAAGCCCGGCCTCGGCTCGGCGTTCATCCGCTGGATCATCCCGATGGTCGGCAGCTTCGTCTGCGGCATCGGCCAGCTGATCGTGTACCTGTCCCCGTTCTGGGACAAGTCCGGCCGCCAGCAGGGCTGGCACGACAAGGCCGCGAGCACGATGGTCGTCCAGAACTGACCCGCCGGGACGCGCCCCGCGTCCCCGCCCCGACCACAGCCAAGGGCCGTGTCCACCCGAAACAGGAAGACACGGCCCTGCTGCGTCCGCTGCCACGGGACCGCAACTTCACTACCAGGCAGGGATATGCGAAGCGGCACACGGTGAAACCGGTACCGGTCGAAGGGGCTCAACCGGTCCCACCTCAGGGGCGCGGGGAACTGCGCGAACACCCCCCACGAGCCGCACCCGCCGACGAACCACAACCCACCTCTCGGAAACCGGTACCGGTCGAGAGACCCCAGCCGGTCCCACCTCAGGGGCGCGGGGAACTGCGCGAACAGCCCCCACGAGCCGCACCCGCCGACGAACCGCAACCCACCTCTCGGAAACCGGTACCGGTCGAGAGACCCCAGCCGGTCCCACCTCAGGGGCGCGGGGAACTGCGCGAACAGCCCCCACAAGCCGCACCCGCCGACGAACCACAACCCACCTCTCGGAAACCGGTACCGGTCGAGAGACCCCAGCCGGTCCCACCTCAGGGGCGCGGGGAACTGCG
>NZ_JBIWKB010000002.1:232167-348344 GCF_044765425.1 Streptomyces sp. NPDC102462
GCGAACAGCCCCCACGAGCCGCACCCGCCGACGAACCGCAACCCGCCCCTACGGCCCGCTGCCCCCGCCGACCGTCAGTGGAAGAAGTGCCGGGTTCCGGTGAAGTACATGGTGACGCCCGCCTTCTTCGCGGCCTCCACGACCAGTTCGTCGCGGACCGAGCCGCCGGGCTGGACAACCGCCCGGACGCCGGCCGCGGTAAGGATCTCCAGACCGTCCGGGAAGGGGAAGAACGCGTCGGAGGCGGCGTACGAGCCCTGGGCCCGCTCGGCGCCGGCCCGCTCGACGGCCAGCTTCGCCGAGTCGACCCGGTTGACCTGTCCCATGCCCACGCCCACCGAGGCCCCGTCCTTGGCGAGCAGGATGGCGTTGGACTTCACCGCCCGGCACGCCTTCCAGGCGAAGGCCAGTTCCCGCAGTTCCCCGGCGCTGAGGGCCTCGCCGGTCGCCAGCGTCCAGTTGGCCGGGTCGTCGCCCTCAGCCTGGAGCCGATCGGTGGTCTGGAGCAGGACACCGCCGTCGATCGGCTTGGCCTCGACCCGGTTGCCCGGGGCGTCCGCGGCCTTGAGCACCCGGATGTTCTTCTTCTTGGCAAGGGCCTCCAGGGCCCCCTCCTCGTAGTCGGGAGCGACGATGACCTCGGTGAAGATCTCGGCGACCTGCTCCGCCATCTCCTTGCTGACCGGCCGGTTCACGGCGATCACACCGCCGAACGCGGACAGCGGGTCGCAGGCGTGCGCCTTGCGGTGCGCCTCGGCGACGTCCGCGCCGATCGCGATGCCGCACGGGTTGGCGTGCTTGATGATCGCGACGCACGGCTCGTCGTGGTCGTACGCGGCACGGCGGGCGGCGTCCGTGTCCGTGTAGTTGTTGTACGACATCTCCTTGCCGTGCAGCTGCTCGGCACGCGCCAGGCCGCCGCCGGTGCCGTCGACGTAGAGGGCGGCGGGCTGGTGCGGGTTCTCGCCGTAGCGCAGGGTGTCGGCGCGCTCCCAGGTGGCGCCGAGGAAGTCGGGGAAGCCCGATGCGTCGACCGGCGCGTACTCGCTCGCGAACCAGCTCGCGACCGCCACGTCGTAGGCCGCCGTGTGCTGGAACGCCTCCGCGGCGAGCCGCTTGCGGGCGGCGAGGTCGAAGCCCCCGCCCCGCACGGCGGCGAGGACGTCGGCGTACCGCTCGGGGCTGGTGACGACGGCCACGGACGGGTGGTTCTTGGCGGCGGCCCGCACCATGGACGGCCCGCCGATGTCGATCTGCTCGACGCACTCGTCGGGCGAGGCCCCGGAGGCGACGGTCTCGCGGAACGGGTACAGGTTGACGACGACGAGGTCGAACGGTTCGACGCCCAGCTCGGCCAGCTGCTCCCGGTGGCTGTCCAGCCGCAGGTCGGCGAGGATGCCCGCATGGACCCTGGGGTGCAGGGTCTTGACCCGGCCGTCCAGGCACTCGGGGAATCCGGTCAGGTCCTCGACCTTGGTGACGGGCACGCCGGCCGCGGCGATCCGCCCGGCGGTGGAGCCGGTGGAGACGAGTTCGACGCCGGCCTCGTGCAGCCCGCGCGCGAGCTCTTCGAGCCCGGTCTTGTCGTAGACGCTGACGAGCGCGCGCCGGATCGGCCGCTTACCGCTCTCGATGCTCTCGGCGGTCACTGGATAACTACCTTTCGTCCCTCAATGCGGTGGCCGTGGCGGGCGAGCCTGCCGACGACCTCGACGAGCAGCCTTCGCTCGACTTCCTTGATGCGCTCGTGCAGCGCGCTCTCGTCGTCCTCGTCCCGGACCTCCACCACGCCCTGAGCGATGATCGGCCCGGTGTCGACGCCGTCGTCGACGAAGTGGACGGTGCAACCGGTGACCTTGACGCCGTACGCGAGCGCTTCCCGCACCCCGTGGGCCCCGGGAAAGCTGGGCAGCAGGGCGGGGTGCGTGTTGACGAAGCGTCCGCCGTACCGCGCCAGGAACTCCTTGCCGACGATCTTCATGAACCCGGCGGAGACGACGAGGTCGGGCCGGTGGGCGGCGACGGACTCGGCGAGCGCGGCGTCCCACTCCTCGCGGGTGGCGTAGTCCTTGACCCGCCGCACGAAGGTCGGTACCCCGGCGCGCTCGGCCCGGGCCAGCCCCTCGATGCCGTCGCGGTCGGCGCCGACGGCCACGATCCGCGCGCCGTACGCGTCGGCACCCTTGGTCGCGATCTCGTCGAGGAGCGCCTGCAGATTGCTGCCGGATCCGGAGACCAGCACGACGAGGCGCTTGACCTCGGGCTTGGCGGCCACGGCGGGGCCCTTTCTCGGGGAATGACTTCGGTACGACGGCCGCGCCCGTACGACGTTTTGTACATTCGTACGAGTGCTTCGCGCCCCTGGATACGGGGAACTCTACGAAGCAGTCGGCCGTCAGCAACGATACCGGCATACGGGAAGGCCCCCACGGGACGGGGGCGTGGCCGGAAGGTAGCGTCTGGGAGGGAGCGGTTCGGGAACGCTGTCGTCGTGCGGTGCGTTGCCGAAGTGTCAGCTCACATGAGACATCTGTGATCACCTAGGGGAAGACGCTCAGTTGATGCCGGACCGCAGTCTGCGACTCCTCACGTTCCCCCCGCAGTCGGTGCAGGGAGGGGAGCGTGGTGCCGTGTTGGTGCGGGAGCGCCCGGCCTCACCGCCCGACGCACCCTCGGGCGGGCAGAACGGGGACGAGCGGGGCGGCGCAGCGCAGGACGACAACCCGTTCGCGCCGCCGCCGGAGGGCACGCCGGACCGTCCGTGGCAGCCGCGGCGGCCCAAGGGCGGGGACGACGACTCCTCCTCCGACGAGAACGGCACCCCGCAGCAGCCCTCCCCCTGGGGCAGCCAGTGGAGCGACCGGCAGCCGGGCCGCTCCTCCGGCGGCTTCGGCGAGCGCCCGGGCGCCGGTCCGCAGGGCCCGGGCGGCGGCGCCCCCGGCCCCGGCCTGCGCTGGGACCCCACGGACCCGGCCCAGCGCCGCGCCCGCTACGCGCTGCTGTGCGGAATGTGGGCCTTCTTCTTCGCCCTGTTCAGCTGGCCGTACGTGGCCCTGCTGCTGGGTGCGCTGGCCCTGTACTGGGGCATCACCGCGCTGCGCGCCAAGCCGCGCACCCCGGACCCGGACGAGCCCGCGCCCGCGCAGGCCCGCCCGCAGACCGGCCGCCCGCAGACCGCGGCGGCGGTCAGCGGCCTGGTGACCGCGGCGCTGGCCCTCAGCCTGGTCGCGGCGACGTTCACGGCCCAGCTGGTCTACCGCGACTACTACACCTGCGTGAACGACGCCCTGACCAACGAGGCCAAGCAGTCCTGCAACCATCTGCTCCCCCAGGAACTCCGGACCCTCCTGGGCACCAACACCTGACCCCGCCCCCGGCCCGCCACCCCACCTCGGCGGGCGGCCCTTCTTCAGCTCAGTGAGTCGGACGGCGGCTGGGCGAGGGGGTGGGGATGGCCCTCCCGGGACGTGTCGTCGGGCCATGCCGGCCCCCCGGGCTCGTCGGCAGGCAGCAGGTCGTACGCGTCGGACCCCGCCGAACCCGCACCCCACTCCGCGCCCTGCGCCATGCGGACGCCCTCCGCCTTGCGCTCCGGCTTCGGCTGCGGCTTCCGCTCGGACACCGGCTCCGACGTCCGCCGGGGCCCGGCCGCAGTCCTCCGCCATCCCCGCGACAGCCAATCCCTGCCCCGCGACAGCCACTTGCGCATCCGCCAGGTCCGCAGTCGCCAGGCCCGTACCAGCAACGCCACCGGGACGGCCACGCCCGCGATCCACGCCCCCGCCGCGCCGCCCGTCTGCCACCACACGGGGCCGAACCGGGCCAGCGCCGAGGTCCCGAGCGGCCCGCCCGCCGCCTCGGCGAGCACCGCGCACACCACCGCACACATCCCCGCGGCCAGCACAACCACCCCCGCGGTCCGTGCGGCGGACCACGCGGACCGCCCGGCCCTCACCCCCGCCGCGTCCTTGCCGGCGCCCGTATCCGCGTCCGCGCCCGGACGCGCGCCCCGCCGTCCCACCGCCCCCGCGACCGCGAACCAGGCCACGGTCAGCCCCGCCGCCACCGGAACCGCCCCGGCCGCCCAGTTGTACGGCCCCCCTGTCCCCGCGTCCGGAACCGCCGCCAGCAGCGGAAACGGCGGCAGCAGCGGCGCGGGATCGGAGGACAGCGGGGACACCACATGCCCGGTGCCGAGGACGAACCCGGGCCCAAGACCGTAGGCGGCCGACCAGACGGCCGCGTTCGGCACCAGCCCCACGCACAGCAGCAGCACCGCGAACCGCCCGGACCAGCCGTCCGTCAACTGGAGGAAGGACTCGTAGGCCACATCGCCGTGCGCCACGAGGGACGCCGCGAGCAGCAGCGCGCCACCCCCAGCGAGCACCGCCGCCCCGGCCCCGGCGGCCCGCGCGGCGATGCCGAGGGCCGAGCCCGGTCCGGCCGCGCCGCGAGGCCCGGGTGCCGGGCGGCGCAGGCGTTCGGGCCACAGCGCCGCGAGGCCCGGCAGCCACGCCGACGGCCCCGGCGGCCGGCCGTACGCCGTCCACACGCCGACGCCCGCCGCGCCCGCGGCGATCAGCGGCACGCACACGGCGGCCCAGGGCCACTCCGGCCGCAACTCGCCGCCCCGGGCATACAGGGTGGCGAGGCCGGCGACGGCGAGATAGCCGAGGACGACGCCGGCCCACGCCGTGCCCGCGGCGACCGGCGGCGGCCCGTCGGGGTCATCCGGCGCGTCCACCGCGTCCCGTGCCGCCCGGTACAGCGCCCACACCGGCGGCAGAAGCAGCAGCAGTGGGGTGATGCCCATGGGCGCGGGGGCACCGGACAGCGTGTCGGTGCGGATCAGTTCGACCCCGTGCGCCAGCAGCCACAGCGTGGCGGCGAGGTGCAGCGCGCCGCCCGGCCCGCTGTCGGGGTACGGCGAACTGATCCACAGCACCAGCACGAGCACGGCGGACGAGCCGAGCCCGAGACCGGCCGCGATCACGCCGCCCACGAGGCTCGTGCCCCAGCCGGGCGAGCGGTCGCGCAGCCGGGTCGGCAGGGACGACAACGACGGTCGGCGAGCGGTCATCTGCGTCACGACCGCCATGCTCCCAACGACACGCGCCTTCCGGCTGTAACGGGCGAACCACCGAAGTGTCGCTCAATATATGTTTATGTTCTTTATCACACGAAAGGGCGTACAGTGACGCAGAGTCCCACCCTGACGCCCACTCAGGCGTTCGATGCCCTCTACGCGTTCTGCGCCCCCGCCCTCGTACGGCAGACCTATCTGCTCACCGGGCGCCGCGAACTCGCCCGCGAGTCCGTGGAGCGGGCCTTCCAACTGGCCTGGCAGAAGTGGCCGGAGGTGGCCCAGGACCGGGACCCCGCCGGCTGGGTGCGGGCAACGGCGTACGAGTGCGCCCTGTCGCCCTGGCACCGCTTCCGCCCGCGCTACCTGTACCCCGAGCCACCGCCCGCCGACCCCGGCGACCGTGTGCTGCTGAAGGCGCTCCTCGGCCTGCCGCCGTCGTACCGCCGCACCCTCGTGCTGTACGACGGCGTCGGGCTCAATCTGCCCGAGACCGCGGCCGAGACGGAGGCGAGCACCCCGGCGGCGGCGAGCCGGCTCACGCACGCCCGCGCCGAACTGGCCGCGCGCGTCCCGGAGCTGGCGGACCCCGAGGTGCTGCACCGGCGGCTGGTCGAGCTGGCCTCCACACAGCGGCTGCGGGCGCAGAAGCCGGAGCCGGTACGGACCCACGGCGAGCGCCGGAACCGCTTCTGGACCCGGGCCGCCATCACCTTCACCGTCGCGATCATCGGTTCGACGGCCCTCACGCTGCGCACCGCGCCGACGCACTACGAACCCCCGCTCGCCCCGGCGCAGGCGGTGCGGGGCGTCCCGCCGAAGCCCGCTCTCGGCCCGCTGTCGCACACGGAGCAGCAACTGCGGGCCAAGCTGCGCACAGAGACCGCGAACGGGCCGGAACGGCTGGTACCGCTCACCCGCTGAGCCGCTTCTCCCACCGAACAGACGCGAGGGGTCCGCATCCCGTCGGGATGCGGACCCCTTCGTACCGCCGGACCGGCCGCCGCTTACGCCGCGGGGCCGCGTCCGGTGACTCAGCTGCCGAGGATGCCGCGGGCCAGCTTGGCCGTCTCGGTCGGCGTCTTGCCGACCTTGACACCGGCGGCCTCCAGGGCCTCCTTCTTCGCCTGGGCGGTGCCGGACGAACCGGAGACGATGGCGCCGGCGTGGCCCATGGTCTTGCCCTCGGGGGCGGTGAAGCCCGCGACATAACCGACGACCGGCTTGGTCACGTTCTCCTTGATGAAGGCCGCGGCCCGCTCCTCGGCGTCGCCGCCGATCTCACCGATCATCACGATCAGGTCGGTGTCGGGGTCGTCCTGGAAGGCGGCCAGGGCGTCGATGTGCGTGGTGCCGATGATCGGGTCACCACCGATGCCGACGGCCGTCGAGAAGCCGATGTCCCGCAGCTCGTACATCATCTGGTAGGTCAGCGTGCCGGACTTGGAGACCAGGCCGATGCGGCCCGGCTTGGTGATGTCGCCCGGGATGATGCCGACGTTCGACTGGCCCGGGGTGATGATGCCGGGGCAGTTCGGGCCGATGATGCGGGTCTTGTTGCCCTTCTTGCCGGCGTACGCCCAGAAGGCGGCCGTGTCGTGCACGGCGATGCCCTCGGTGATCACGACGGCCAGCGGGATCTCGGCGTCGATGGCCTCGACGACCGCGTCCTTGGTGAACTTCTCCGGCACGAAGATGACGGAGACGTCGGCGCCGGTCTTCTCGATGGCCTCCTTGACGGTGCCGAAGACCGGTACCTCGGTGCCGTCGAAGTCGACGGTCTGACCCGCCTTGCGCGGGTTCACGCCGCCCACGACGTTGGTGCCGTCACCGAGCATGAGCTTGGTGTGCTTCATGCCGGTGGCGCCGGTCATGCCCTGGACGATGACCTTGCTGTCCTTGTTGAGCCAGATAGCCATGGTGTGTTGGTGTCCTCGTCCTGAGTGCTTACTTGGCGGCGGCCAGCTCGGCGGCCTTGTCGGCCGCGCCGTCCATGGTGTCGACGCGCTGCACCAGCGGGTGGTTGGCGTCGGTGAGGATCTTGCGGCCCAGCTCGGCGTTGTTGCCGTCGAGGCGGACGACGAGCGGCTTCTCGACCTTCTCGCCGCGGTCCTCCAGCAGCTTCAGGGCCTGCACGATGCCGTTGGCGACCTCGTCACAGGCGGTGATGCCACCGAAGACGTTGACGAACACGGAGCGCACGTCCGGGTCGCCCAGGATGATCTCCAGGCCGTTGGCCATGACCTGCGCGGAGGCGCCGCCGCCGATGTCGAGGAAGTTGGCGGGCTTGACGCCGCCGTGCTTCTCACCGGCGTACGCGACCACGTCCAGGGTCGACATGACCAGGCCGGCGCCGTTGCCGATGATGCCGACCTCGCCGTCGAGCTTGACGTAGTTGAGGTTCTTCTCCTTGGCGGCGGCCTCCAGCGGGTTGGCCGCGGCCTTGTCGTGCAGTTCCTCGAAATCGGGGTGACGGAACTCCGCGTTGTCGTCCAGGGACACCTTGCCGTCGAGGGCGATGACCTCACCGGAGGCGACCTTGGCCAGCGGGTTCACCTCGACCAGGAGGGCGTCCTCCTTGATGAAGGTGTCCCACAGCTTGACGAGGACGTCGGCGATCTTGTCCGCGACCTCGGCCGGGAACTTGGCGGCCGCGACGATCTCGCGGGCCTTCTCCGGCGTCACCCCGTCGATGGCGTCGATCGGGGTCTGGGCGACGGCGTCCGGGCGGGTGGCCGCCACCTCCTCGATCTCCATGCCGCCCTCGACGGAGGCGATGGAGAGGAAGGTGCGGTTGGCGCGGTCGAGGAGGAAGGAGACGTAGTACTCCTCGACGATCTCCGGGGCGGTCTCGGCGATCATGACCTTGTGGACCGTGTGGCCCTTGATGTCCATGCCGAGGATGTCCGTCGCACGGGCGACGGCCTCGTCCGCGGAAGCGGCCAGCTTCACGCCACCGGCCTTGCCGCGACCACCGACCTTCACCTGCGCCTTGACGACGGACTTGCCGCCCAGCCGCTCGGTGATCTCGCGCGCCGCCTCAGGCGTGTCGATGACTTCACCGGCCAGCACCGGTACATCGTGCTTGGCGAAGAGGTCCCTCGCCTGGTACTCGAACAGGTCCACGCGCTTCCGTCCCTATCAGTGATCTCGCGGTTCGTTGGATGCGTGGGCGTGCCGCGAAGGGCAACGTGACGTCCGCATGTGTCACAAGGGATGCGCACACGGTGTCCGAGCGCGCGGCATGTCCGTCTCGCAGGTTATCGCTGCATCAGGGGGGCCTCTAAATCGCGGGTCACACCTGAGCGGTGATACCTGTCACATGATGCCTGGTTTGCTGGCACGGCGTGCCGCAGGGGCGGGGCCTCACCGGGCTGGGGTTGACCCGGTGAGGCCCCTGGAAGGGCCCGAAGGCCCGGGGCGGTTGATCCCCACCCCAATGGGGACCTGCCCGCCCCGCCCGTGGGGTGCGGGCCGGACGCACCGACGGCATTCGGCCGTCCGACCCCGGCTTCCCCACGGAGTCGGTGGAGGTGGGCGGCTCGCCGGCCACACGGCCACGTCGTCCCACCGGTCCCATGCGTCCATGCTGTCTCGTCGGCCGCACTGGTCGCATCGGGCGCGCGGGGCGTTCGGCAGAGGCCGTCGACGGCCCCCGCGCAGGTGCGGCGGGTGCGGGCGGATACGGGCGCATCCGGGGAGAGGTGGGTGGCGGTCCGGGCGGGAGCCGGCCGGACCCGCGCTAGCCGGGGAAGACCGGGATGTCCTGGTGCCCGTCCCGGGTCCCGGGCATGGCGACACGCACGGCGGCACCGGGCACGAGCCGCAGCGGCGCCCGGTGCTGCGGGGTGAACGCATGCAGGTCGGCATGGCGCGAAGTGCCGCCGTCGAGGGCCGACTTGCCCACCCTGCCGTCCGGGTCGCCGGCGGGGGCGGGATGGGGCGGGCTGTCCACGGCGGCCGCGGCACGCCGGCCGCCGCCGTGCGCCGCGGGCCGGGGAGCGGGGGCGGTGCCGTACGGGCCGAGAGCGGCGCCGGTCGACGTCCGCTGCACGGCGGCCCGCTCACCGGTACGCGGGGCCGCTTCGGGGGCCGCCTGCGGCTCGGGACCCCAACCGACCGGCGCGGGCACCAGCCGCCCCGGCAACTCGGAAAGCCCGGGCAACGACGGCAACAGGTCCGCCGTCTCCCCCGGCAACACGGGCGGCGTGGGCCAGTAGGGCGCCTCGGGCAGCCCGGGCAGTGCGGGCCAGGCGGGCGCGGCGGGCACCGCCGTCCCCACCTCGTCCAGGGCCCGGGTGACCGCCCCGACGACATCCCCCACGACCCCACCGACAACAGAACCCACCACCCCCTGAACCCCAGCCCCACCCACAAACCCCACCCCGACCACCGGTTCCCCTGCGGCGGCGGAGGCGACGATCGACTCGGGGGCGGGCACGAGTGCCGTCGCGAGGGCGGACGCGAGCACGGTTGCCGGTGCGGGGCCAGGCGCGAACGCCGAACCGGACACGGTTGCGGACGCAGGCCCGATTGCCGGTCCGGGGGCGGGCGCGAGCGCCGGACCGGACACCGTGACGGGCGCAGGCCCGGCTGCCGGTCCGGGGCCGGATGCGGGCGCGGACGCGGCTACGGATGCCAGTGCGGGCACGGATGCCGGTGCGGGGGCGGACCCGAGGACGGATGCCGGTGCGGGGGCCGGACCGGACGTGGTGGCGGGCGCCTGTGTGGCCACGGGTGCGGGTCGGCCAGGGATACCGGCCGGTTGTCGGACCGGCGTGCGGGACGCGGCACCCGTGAGGGCCAGCACCGCGTCCGCCACAGGGGTCTTCGGCCCGTCGCCCGCAAGGGCCCGCCCCGCGTCACCCGCAGGGCGCACGACGGACGAAGCCGATACGGCCGAGGCCAGACCCGGAGTCGTTACGGCCGAGGGCCCGGGCGGGACCGACGCAGCCGAAATCGGATCCCCAGCCGAACCCGCCGAGAGCCGGGACGGGACCGGCATTGCCGAGCTCCGGCCCCCAGCCGAACCCGCCGAGGCCGGGGGCGGGGCCGAGACTGGGGGAATCGGGTTTGCGGCCGAATCCGCCGAAGGTGAGGGCCGGGGGTCGTCGGCTGCGTGTGCTCGTTCGCCGTAGAGGAGTCCGAGTGTGATCAGGGCGCCCACCAGCACCGCCAGTCGCAGCGCACGCCGTCCGCCCGCCGTGCGGCGAACGCGCACAGCGGCACCGGACAGAGCTGCTGCTGAGGCCAAGAGCGGGTGGGTCCTCCCGTGCGGCGGAACGAGTGACGGGTCGGCGCAACGCGGGCACCGATCCTCGCACGGCGCGCCCGAGGATGCGCAAGCCCCCCATACCGATGGCCCGTCATGTCTCTTCCGCCCCGGACCTCACATGCCGTCCGGTATCGGCAGCGGACGCTTCTCGATCGCCGCCGCCATGACCTCGGGGAACAGATCGGGTGTGCAGGCGAAGGCGGGCGCACCCATTGCGGCCAGCGCGGCGGCGTGTTCACGGTCGTAGGCGGGCGCCCCCTCGTCCGACAGCGCGAGCAGCGTCACGAACTGCACCCCGGACGCCTTCATCGCCGCGACCCGCTTGAGCATCTCGTTGCGTATACCGCCCTCGTACAGGTCGCTGATGAGCACCATCACCGTTTCGGTCGGCCGGGTGATCTGCGACTGGCAGTAGGCGAGCGCCCGGTTGATGTCGGTGCCGCCGCCGAGCTGGGTGCCGAACAGCACGTCGACGGGGTCGTCCAACTGGTCGGTGAGGTCGACGACGGCCGTGTCGAAGACGACGAGCCGGGTGTCGATGGACCGCATGGACGCCAGCACCGCCCCGAACACGGAGGCGTAGACGACGGACGCCGCCATCGATCCCGACTGGTCGATGCAGAGGACGACCTCCTTCTTCACGGATCGGGCGGCGCGGCCGTAGCCGATGAGCCGTTCCGGCACGATCGTGCGGTACTCGGGCAGATAGTGCTTGAGGTTGGCCGCGATCGTGCGGTTCCAGTCGATGTCGTGGTGGCGCGGCCGGTTGATGCGGGCGCTGCGGTCGAGGGCGCCGGTGAGCGTGGCCCGGGTCCGGGTGGCGAGCCGCTTCTCCAGGTCCTCGACGACCTTGCGCACGACCGCCCGTGCGGTCTCCTTCGTGGTCTCCGGCATCGCCTTGTTGAGGGAGAGCAGCGTGCCGACGAGGTGCACGTCGGCCTCCACCGCCTCCAGCATCTCCGGCTCCAGCAGCAAGGAGTCGAGACCGAGCCGGTCGATGGCATCCCGTTGCATGACCTGGACCACGGACGAGGGGAAGTAGGTCCGGATGTCGCCGAGCCAGCGGGCCACGGACGGGGCGGACGCCCCGAGCCCCGCCGAACGCTCCCGCCCCGACTGCGGTCTGTCCCCCTTTCCGTAGAGCGCGGCGAGCGCGCCGTCCATCGCCGCGTCCTGTCCGCGCAGCGTGCAGCCCGTCCCGTCGGCACTGTCGCCGCCGAGCACCAGCCGCCAGCGCCGCAGCCGCTCCCCGGCGGCGTCCGGCTCGGCCGAGCTGCCGGCGGCCGGCCCCGTCATGGTCTGCGTGGTCGTCATGTGCCCACCCTCGCCAGGTCCTTGTCGTCGGTGTCCAGTCCGAGCAGCAGCCGCACCAGCGGCAGTACGGCTTCCGCGCGCTCGGTGTCGGGTTCGGGCGCGAACCCGGGTATGCCCGCCGTCCGGCCTGCCGACGCGCCGCCCCGTGCTCCCGGGCCGCGCCGCACCAGCTCGCCGAGGGTGCGCCGCACGCCCGGCTCGTAGGCCGAGAACGTCCGCCGCAGCAGCGGCAGGACATCCGCGAACGCGTCCGCAGGCACCCCGGTGAGCCATGCGTCGACCAGCCCCAGCAGCCGTTCGTCGTGCACGAGCAGCATGCCTCCCCCGCCGCCCACGAAGCCCTCGATCCAGGCGGCGGCGTCCTGCGGCGGGGTGCCCGGCGAGAGCACGAGCCCCATCAGCCGGGCCGCCTCGTCCTGCCCCACCTCACCCTCGTCCAGCAGGAGCCGCACGGCCCGGCCGCGGATGACTCCCGGCACGGTGTCCCGACCGGACAGCGACCGCAGCACCGAGCGCCAGCGGGCCCGCAGGTCGCCGTGGCCCGCGGCGGAGCTCTCGGTGAGGAGCCCCACCGCGCCCTGCACCGCGTCCACGTGGCCGCGCATCTGCTCGGCCGCGTCCGTGTCGAGGGCGGTGCAGGCAGGTGGCAGCCCGACGAAGATCCGCTCGGCGAGGCCCGCGGCGACCTCGGCGAGCGCCTTGGTGTCCGTGCCTCGCACATCGCCGTAGCGCAGCGAGCTGACCAGGGCGGGCAGTGCCTGCGCGAGATGGCCGACGTCGGCGTCGAGCGCGGCCCGGTCGGCGAGCACCCGCATCACCACAGGGAGCGCGTCGCGCAGTCCGGCCAGCAGGCAGTGCTCGGCCAGCGCTGTCACCTCGGCGAGGGCCTGCGCGGCCGTGGCGTCCGCCTCGGCCTTGGCGGTCGCGGCGGCGACCACCGTCGTGCCCCACACCCCGGCCTCGGCGATCCGCACGGACAGCTCCGGCTCCCAGCGCAGCCGCCACGTCTCCCGGAACGTGCCCGTGCTGCCCCGTGACCGGGCCGGCTCGCCCCAGCCGATGCCCAGCAGCCGCAGCCGGTGCAGCAGCCGACTGCGTCCGGCGTCGGTCTCCTTGCGCAGGTCCAGCTCCAACTCCCGTTCCAGCGCCTCGGGTTTGAGCCGCAGCCGCCGTTGCAGCGCGGTCAGGTCCCGTTGCAGGGGCACGGCGGGCGCCGTGTCCGGCACCTCCCCCAGCACATCGCCGACCACCAGCCGGTCGTGCACAAGCGCCAGCGGCACGTCCGAGCCGTCGCACATCACCGCGCGCACCGCGTCGGTCGTCTCGGTCAGCCCCGGCAGCGGGCGTCCGCGCATCGCGGCGAGGGTCCCGGCCAGCCGGACCGCCTCGATGACATGCGCGGACGAGACGATGTGGTCCTCCTCGCGCAGCAGGCCCGCCACCTTGGTCAGCCACCGCTCGACCGGCCGGTCCGGGGCGCCGAACAGATGCCCGTACCAGCCCGGCGAGTCGATGCCCGCCCCGTAGCCGCTGACCCGGGACAGCCTGCGGTGCGTCCACGGCACCCACGTCATGTCCACCTTGACCTTGGGCAGCCCCTTCAGCAGGGCCCGGTCGGCGGTGACGGCGCTCTTGCGGCGCAGCGCGGGCACGTGCCACGCCCCGCACACCACGGCCACGCGCCCGCCGGACTCCCGCTGTGCTGCCCGCAGTTGGAGCCGCATGTACGCCTCCCGCACCAGGTCCCGGTCGTGCCCGCCGGCGCCGTACGTCTCCCGCAGCGCCGTCATCGCCTCCTCCAGCGCGGCGAACGGCGCGAGCGCGGCCTCATGGTCCTGGGTCGCCTCCCCCGGGGCCCCGGCGCCCCGGTGCTCGATGACGTCCTCCCACCAGCGCTCGGGGTCGTCGTATCCGGCGGTCTCGGCGAGCACGGCCAGCGGGTCGAGACGAAGGGTGTGCTCGGCGGAGCGGCCGGGCGGGCCGTCGGCACCGTCCACGGAGCCGGCAGGCGCGTCCCCTTCTTCCCCCTTTTCTTCTACGCCCTTCCCCTCTTCGCCCTTCTCTTCTTCTTCTTCGCCTCGGTCTTCCTCCTCCTTGCGGCACGCCAGCGTGTGAGTGGCGGGCAGGTCGATGAAGCGGGCCGGTACCTCGTGCTCCAGGGCCCAGTGGACGGCCACCCACTCCGGGGAGAACTCGGCCAGCGGCCAGAACGCCGAGCGGCCGGGCTCGTCCACGGCGTGGGCGAGGAGCGCGACCGGCGGCCGCATCCCCGGGTCGGCGGCGAGCGGCAGGAGTGCGTCGGCCTCGGGCGGGCCCTCGATCAGCACCACTTCGGGCGCGGCGGCGTCCAGCGCGGCCCGCACCGCCCGCGCCGACCCCGGACCGTGATGCCGCACGCCGAGCAGCAGGGGCCGGTTGTCGCTCACGCGCTCACCTCCCGGCAGGCCCGGTAGAAGTCCTTCCAGCCGTCGCGCTCACGCACGACCGTCTCCAGATACTCCTGCCAGATGACACGGTCGGCCGCCGGGTCGCGGACGACGGCGCCCAGGATGCCCGCGGCGACATCGCCGGGCCGCAGCACTCCGTCGCCGAAGTGGGCCGCCAGCGCGAGCCCGTTGGTGACGACGGAGATCGCCTCGGCGGTGGACAGCGTGCCGCTCGGCGACTTCAGCTTCGTACGGCCGTCGGCGGTGATGCCGTCGCGCAGTTCGCGGAAGACGGTCACGACGCGGCGGATCTCGTCGATGCCGTCGGGCGCCGTGGGCAGGTCGAGGGAGCGGCCGATCTGGTCGACGCGACGGGAGACGATGTCGACCTCGGCGTCGGCGTCGGCCGGCAGGGGCAGCACCACCGTGTTGAAGCGGCGGCGCAGCGCGCTGGACAGGTCGTTGACGCCGCGGTCGCGGTCGTTGGCCGTGGCGATCAGGTTGAAGCCGCGGACCGCCTGCACCTCCTGGCCCAGCTCCGGTATCGGCAGCGTCTTCTCCGACAGGATCGTGATCAGCGTGTCCTGCACGTCGGCCGGGATACGGGTCAGCTCCTCCACCCGGGCCGTCATGCCCTCCGCCATGGCCCGCATCACCGGGCTGGGCACGAGGGCGTCCCGGCTCGGGCCGTGGGCGAGCAGCTGCGCGTAGTTCCAGCCGTAGCGGATGGCCTCCTCGGGTGTGCCCGCCGTGCCCTGCACCAGCAGTGTCGAGTCACCGCTGACCGCGGCGGCGAGATGTTCGGACACCCAGGTCTTCGCCGTGCCCGGCACGCCGAGCAGGAGCAGGGCGCGGTCGGTGGCGAGCGTGGTGACGGCGACCTCGACGATACGGCGCGGGCCCACGTATTTCGGTGTGATCACCGTGCCGTCGGGGAGGGTGCCGCCGAGCAGGTAGGTGGCTACCGCCCACGGCGACAGCTTCCAGCGGGCCGGGCGCGGACGGTCGTCCTGCGCGGCCAGCGCGGCGAGTTCGGTGGCGAAGGCGTCCTCGGCGTGCGGGCGCAGCTCCTGCGCCGCGTTCACGGGCGCGGAGTGGTTCTGGCTCGGTTCGACGGACGTAGGTTCCACGGACACAGACATGGCTGAGGCCCCCTCGCAGCTCGGCCGGTTCGGATCTGTGTCCACCGTGCACCACGCCACTGACAATCGCTCTGACCTGCGGAAACGTGCTGGCAGGGCCGATTGTCAGTGGGGGGATCTACCTTCGATGGCATGACTCAGCAGGGGGTGCGCTGGACCGCGGACCAGGTGCTGGCACTGGCGCCTGACGCCGCATCACGCAAAGCGGGAAGCAAACTCGGCGCGGCCGGGCCGTGGTCCGAGGCGGGGAGTTCCGACGAGGGGACGGTGTGGGGACTGTGCAAGGGCAGCGGCAGCAAGCCGTATCAAACGGTGGTGGACATCGCGGACGCGTCCGGCCCCGCGTACACATGCAGTTGTCCGAGCCGCAAGTTCCCGTGCAAACACGCGCTGGGGCTGCTGCTGCTCTGGGCCGGCGGCGACGCCGCGGTGCCGCCGGGGCGGGCTCCGGACTGGGCGGAGCAGTGGATAGCGGGGCGGAAGAAGCGCGCGCAGGACAAGCGGCCCGAGGCGGCGGCCGGTTCCGCCGCCGGATCCGGTGATCCCGAGGCGGCCAGGCGCAGGGCGGAGCGCAGGGCCGAGCGGGTCACCGCGGGCGCCACGGAACTGGAACAGCGCCTCGCCGACCTGCTGCGCGGGGGGATGGCCTCGGCGGAACAGGCGGGTTACGGCCTGTGGGAGGAGACGGCGGCCCGCATGGTCGACGCGCAGGCCCCCGGACTGGCGGCTCGGGTACGGGAGTTGGGTGCCATACCGGCGTCCGGTCCGGGCTGGCCGGTACGGCTGCTGGAGGAGTGTGCGCTGCTGCACCTCCTCGACCAGGGCTGGTTGCGCCGTGACCGGCTGCCGGACGGCCTCGCGGCGACCGTCCGGTCCCGTGTCGGCCTGCCCGCCGCGCCGGACGGCCCGTCGACCCGCGACCGCTGGCTGGTCCTCGCCCAGTACGACACGACGGACGCCAAGCTGACGACGCGTCGCATCTGGCTGTACGGCGAAGGATCGGGCCGCACCTGCCTGCTCCTCTCCTACGGTGCGGCGGGCCGGGCCCCCGAGCAGGCCCTGCCGGTCGGGCTGGTCCTGGAGGCGGAGGTGGCCGTCTATCCCGGTGCCGGGCAGCCGCGGGCGGCGCTCGGGGAGCGGTTCGCCCCGCCCGTACCCGCAGCGATACGGCCGCCGGGCGATACGACGGCGCGTGCGATCGCCCGGTACGGCGAGGCGCTGCGGGACGACCCGTGGCTGGACGCGGTGCCGGTGACGCTGGACCGAGTCGTCCCCACGCCGGACGGGGACTCCTGGCAGTTGGCGGACGCCGACGGGGACGGGGCGCTGCCGCTGGCCCCGGCCGCCCGTTCCCGGCCCGGGCTGTGGCGGTTGGTCGCCCTGTCCGGGGGCGCCCCGGTCAAGGTGTTCGGCGAGTGCGGCCACCGGGGCTTCACCCCGCTGACGGCCTGGCCGGAGGGCGCCGGGGAGGCGGTGTCCCTGTGCTGAACCGACCGGCGATCACGGAGATCCGATCAGAAAGGAGTCGTATGAACGGGAGCAGCGCTGCGGTGCGGGGTGCGGCCGCTCTGCCGGACGCAACGGACGCCCTGGAGACCGCGGATGCCCAGGACCGCGTCGCCCAAGACCCCACCGACCGCAGGGACGCGATAGCCACCTCGGACGGCAGCGGCACCTCGGACGGCAGCGGCACCTCGGACGGCAGCGGCACCGCGGAAGGCAGCGGCACCGCGGAAGGCAGTGACACCGCCGACGGCAGGGACGCCGCTGACGGCAGGGACGCCGCTGACGGCGCGTTCGCCGTGGGCTCCGCGTTCGCCGTGGGCTCCTGGGAGGACCTGGTCACCACGGCGCTGCTCGGCACCGATCGGCGCCCGCTCGCCGGGGGCGGGCCGGACCGTGCGGCACCGGTGGCGCTGCTGGACGCGGCGGCCCTGGCGACCGTACGGCGGCGGGCCGGGCTGCGTCCGGCCGCGGCGGCCCGCAGACCGGAGCCGGCCGCCGAGGATCCGCGCCCCGCCCTGCCCGCCGCCGCGGCCCGGCGGCTCGCCCTGCTGCTGGCCGACCGTTCCGGCACGGGCGGCGGTCGCCGGGGCGCCTCGCCGGACCTGATGGAGCTGCTGCCCCAGTGGCTGGCGACGGCGAACGCGCACGGTTACGCCGCCCCGCCGAAGACACTGCCCGCGCTGCTGGACGCGGCCCGGGGGCGCACGGACCTGCGTCCCGCGGCGCTCGCGTTCGCGGGGCCGCGGGGGTTGTGGCTGGCCCGGCTGAACCCGGACTGGCGGTTCGCGCTGCGCGCGGCACCGGGCGGCGGCGCGGCGCTGCCCGACCTCGATGACGCCGACGGCGTGCAACGGCTGTGGGAGGAGGGGCTGTTCGCGGAGCGGGTCGCACTGCTCGCCGCGATACGGGCGGTGCGGCCCGCGGCGGCACGCGAGTTGCTGGGGGTGACGTGGGCGACCGAGCGGGCGGAGGACCGGCTGATGTTCCTCGACTCGCTGCGTTCGGGGCTGTCAGCCGAGGACGAGCCGTTCCTGGAGCGGGCGTTGGCCGACCGGAGCCGCAATGTGCGGGCGATGGCGGCCGAGTTGCTGTCCGCGCTGCCCGGTTCGGCGCTGGCGGCGCGGATGGCGGTCCGCGCCGGTGCCTGTGTGTCGGTCGACCACACGCGCGGCGCGCCGGCCATCGTGGTGGAGGCGCCGCTGGAGTGCGATGCCTCGATGGAGCGGGACGGCGTGGTGGCCGAGCCCCCCGCGGGTCGAGGGGAACGGTCCTGGTGGCTGGGCCAGTTGGTGGAGGCGGCACCGCTCGGGACCTGGCCGCGGCGGCTCGGCGGACGCACGCCCCGGGAGATCGTGGAGCTGCCGGTGGCGGACGACTGGCAGAGCGAGCTGCACGCGGCCTGGTGCCGGGCGGCGGTGCGGCAGCGGGACCCGGAGTGGTCCCGGGCGCTGCTCGGGACGCCCGCCGTGCCCGAGGCGGGCGGGCCGGGAGCGGTGTCCCTCGCCGAGCGGGCGAAGCTGCTGGGCACGCTCGGTGCGGCGGAACGGGCCGACTGGGTGGCGGGGTTCATCGCTACGCACGGCTTGTCCGAGGCGTTCCAGCTGCTCGGTGTGTGTGCCGTGCCCTGGGCGGCGCCGCTCGGGCGGGCGGTGGTGGACGCGCTCAACATCGCGCGGGACGCGGGGAGTTATCCCTGGAGCTTCAGCGGGGTGATGGGGCTCGCCGAGCGGTGTCTGGATCCCGCGGAGGCCGCGCGGCTGGACGGGTTGCTGGCGGTGCCGGACGAGCGGGAGGACGCGTCACCAGGCGCCGGCGGCTACTGGGCGGAGGCATTCCAGCGGCTGGTGACCACGTTGCGGCTGCGCGCCGACATGGCCCGGGAACTGACACCGGCCACCGCCTGAGGCCCCCGCGCGTGCGGCCCCCGCCCGAGGCATCAGGCGAGCACGCCACCACCCGCGACCCACCACCCACCACCCACGACCCACGACCCGCGACCCGCGACCCGCGACCCGCGACCCGCGACCCGCACGGAACGCCGGCGCGACCCGCTCGGTACGCCGCCGCGTCCGCACGGAACGCCACCGGGCGGCGCGGACGCGCCGGGGCGAGCCGACCGGCCCTGCCGGGCACCACCACGACGCCACCGAACACCGCCCGCCGCAGACGCGGAGCATACGGACCCGCGCCGACGCACCACAGCACGGCCGAACCCCGCCCACCTCAGGATCGGACCACTCTCGGCACTTCCGCGAGCGGGCAGAACCACGCCCGACTCCGTGACGACGGCGGCACGGACCGAAAAGCGCCCGCCCCAGGAACAGAGCGAATGCGGACCCGTGTCGGCGCGCCACAGCGCGGACGAACAACGCCCGCCTCGGTGGCCGCGACGGCAGGGACGAACCGCGCACGCCTCAGGTGCGCGGCGAGCCGGGACGGGCGGCAGCTGTCGGGTAGCTCTGCGGGGTAAGCCGAACGGTGGATTGCTTCGGCGGCGTGGGGTTCGAAGACGGCCGGGCTCGCAGCCGGGGCCGTCGCGGCGGGCTCGCCTTGGCTTCTGACGGGGCGGCACCCGGTGCCGGGGGCTTCCGCGCCGCGGCACCCGGTGCCAGAACGCGTATGCCGCGGCACCGAGTGCCTGAGTCACCTGTACTGCGGCATCGGGTGCCAGGTCTTCTCGCCTCGCGGCACCGGGAGTTGGGCCCCTCACTTCCCTCGTTCGGCTCATCCCGCTGCCCCGGCTCAAGCAACGAAAGCGCGAACGCACCGGCAGGAGCGGCCGCAAGCAGCCCGAGCCGCCCGACGGCCCGAACCGCGGAAGCGGCCCGTCGGGGTCAGCCGCCGGACGCGGCCGGCTGCCGTACGTTCTCCCGGACCCAGTCCACGATCGACGCCGTGGTCGCGCCCGGAGTGAAGATCTCCGCGACGCCCTTCTCCTTGAGCGGCGCGATGTCCGCCTCGGGGATGATGCCGCCGCCGAAGACCAGGATGTCCCCGGCGTCGCGCTCCTTGAGGAGTTCGATGACGGCCGCGAACAGGGTGTTGTGCGCACCGGAGAGGATGGACAGACCGATCGCGTCCGCGTCCTCCTGGATCGCCGTGTCGACGATCTGCTCCGGCGTCTGGTGGAGCCCGGTGTAGATGACCTCCATGCCGGCGTCGCGCAGCGCCCGCGCGATGACCTTGGCCCCACGGTCATGACCGTCGAGCCCCGGCTTGGCCACCACGACGCGGATCGGACCGGCTGTCACACCCATCACTGCCTCCATGAAGCGATTAGATCCATCCGTACCGACAAGTACCGCACAGTCCGCGTGGTCCGCCACCGGCCGCGAAGTGAACGGGCGTTATCCCCAGCATCCCGCAACCGGCAGTTTTACGGCGGCGACCGAGGGGGAAATCACACAGTGGGACATGTTCGGGAGCCGCAGCGTGGTCCGCAGGGACACGAAAGGCACGCGGCGTGCACGGCACGCACCCTCGATCACCCTGCGCACGGCTTCCCATAAGGGCACACGGGGGACAGAGACGTCCTCCTGTGTGCCGACAGGAGGTCGGCCATGATGGTCACCAGGGCAGTGCAGCCCCTTCGTCCGCTCTACCAGCTCCTCCTGCCGGCCAGACTGGCGGGACTCTCCGTGACCCTCCTCAAGGCGACCGCCCTGGAGGTCACGATTCTCGCGGGACACCTCCTCCTCTATCCGACCGGCATCATCCAGGAACGCCGCTCCCAGGCCCCGTCCCCGCCGAACGGCGCCGCGCAGCTGCCGGCCCGGCCAGAACTCCCGGTCGTGCTGTTGCACGGTTTCATCGACAACCGATCTGTCTTCGTCCTGCTGCGCCGCCATCTCGCCCAGCAGGGCCGCCACCACGTGCAGTCACTCAACTACTCTCCGCTGACCTGCGACATACGTACCGCGGCTGAACTGCTCGGCAGGCACATCGAGGAGATCTGCGCGCGCACCGGCAGCCCGCAGGTGGACATCGTGGGGCACAGCCTGGGCGGGCTGATCGCGCGCTACTACGTACAGCGCCTGAGCGGTCACAACCGGATCCGCACCTTGGTGACGCTGGGCACCCCGCACTCCGGCACCCGGGCCGTGCCGCTCGCGAACGCCCACCCGATCGTGCGCCAGATGCGGCCCGGCTCCGACGTCATCGAGGAGCTGGCCCTGCCCGCGCCCGACTGCGGTACGCGGTTCGTCAGCTTCTGGAGCGACCTCGACTCGGTGATGGACCCGCTGGAGAGCGCCTGCCTCGACCATCCCGACCTGCTGGCGGAGAACGTGCCGGTGACCGGGATAGGGCACCTCGCCCTGCCGGTGCACCCCGCGGTCGCGGCGCGCATACGGCAGGCGCTCGACGCCGGGCCGACGGACACGGGCGTCGTCTCCGGTCCCGCCGGGCTGACCGTGGCCTGAGCGCGGAGGACGGAGCGCGCAGGGCGGAGAGCGAGCGGAGAGCGAGCGGCGGGCCGAGAGCCGGCGGCGGGCTGCGGGCGGCCCGGGGCCCCCGATCGGCCGCCGCCCGACCCGGCTCCCGACCAGGCTCCGACCGACACCCGGCCCCGTTCCCGACCGGCTTCGGGGCCGCCCGACCCGTTCCCGTCCGCCTTCCAGAGCGCCCGCTTCAGGGCCTCCCGACGCGGCCGGGACCGCCGACCCGGCCGCCAGAACCACCCCCGACACGAGCGCACAACACGACCGCCACAACGCGCACAACACGGCCACACAACGCGACCGCGCGTCCCGCAGCAGGCGTGCTCACGCTCCCGGACACCCCTCGGCCGTCGAACACTCTTCGAACACAAGGCCAAACCCGGGTCCACGGTCCCCCGAAACACAGCCGAATGCCCGTTTCCTGCGGACGCGAAACCAGCGGAAGATTGTCGCGCCCGCATACCGCCGGGTACAGTCGCCGCACTGCTCTGGCAGCCCCTGTTGTCGAGGCGAAAGAGAAGTTGGTGAACGACCGTCACCCGTCGGGGACCCTGACCACCCCGGCTCCGGCTTCCGAAGCGGCCTCGGCGCACTACGCGTCGTACGGCGCACAGGAAACCCAGTACGGCGACTTCACCACGCACGGCGGCTACGACGCCAACGGATTTCCGTCGGGCCCGCAGGCCACCGCGGCCTTCGAGGCCGACCCCCTCTTCGGCAACCTCCCGGGAGAGGCCGGGGCCACCGGCGCGTACGACAGCACACAGTGGTCGACGGGGGCCCACGCCACCCTGAACTACGACCCCTATGCGGCGCAGCACCAGGCCGGGTACGACAGCGGTGCCTACGACGCCACGGCGTGGACGTTGCCGCAGCAGGGCTCATCGCCCGAGACCAGCGGTCAGTGGGACGCCGGCACCTGGCTCCAGGCCGGTCAGTCCGGCGGTGCCGACCCGACCCAGCAGTGGGAGTGGGGCACCCAGGCGTTCGACACCGGCGCGTACGACGCCACGCAGTGGAACTCCGACGGCGCCGGGTCCGAGCAGCGGGCCGAGCCCTTCGACCAGCACGCGACCGGCACCTTCGAGCAGACCTCGTACGACGCGAACGCCTACGAAGCGAACTCCTACGAGGACAACGCATACGAGGACAACGCGTACGAGCAGAACGCATACGACGAAGCCGGATACGAGGACGCCGCGCCGGCCGCCTACGAGGAACACGCCCCGGAACAGGGCGAGTTGACCGCCACCGGTGAACTGCCCGCGGCGATGCCGCTGCTCGACGACCAGGAAGAGGTCACCCCGGCGCCCGCATCGCGCACGGGCTCACGCGCCGCGGCCCGCTCCCGGCGCCGCCCGCCCGCCAAACGCTCCGCGCTGCTGACCATCGCCGTGCCCTCGGCCTGTGTGATGGGGGTCGCCGGTATCGCCGCCGCCTCGGTGGGCGGTCTGACCGACGACGGCACGGACACCACCGCCTCCGCCTCCGATGCGACGCCGGTGAAACCGTCCGCGGCCAACAACAAGCTGGACACCCAGCTGGAAAGCCTCTCCGCCGGCGCCGACGACTTCGCCGACCGGGCCAGCCGTACGCAGGAGCGCATCGACCTCAAGGCCCAGCAGGACGCCGAGAAGAAGAAGGCGCAGGCCGAGGCGGCGCTCAGGGAGCGGCTGCGCCCCAAGTTCGCGATCCCGGTCGCCCAGCACGGGCTCAGCGCCTACTTCGGTCAGGCCGGCGTGAACTGGATGTCCGTGCACACCGGTATCGACTTTCCCGTCTCGTACGGCACGACGGTGATGGCCGCGACGGACGGCACCGTCCGCACGGAGTGGAACAGCGCCTACGGCAACATGATGATCGTGACGGCGAAGGACGGCACGGAGACGTGGTACTGCCACCTCTCCAGCTACCGGGTCGTCTCCGGTACATCCGTCAAGGCCGGGCAGCCGATCGCGTACTCCGGCAACTCGGGCAACTCCACCGGTCCGCACCTGCACTTCGAGGTGCGCCCGGCCGGCGGCTCGGCGATCGACCCGCTGCCGTGGCTGCGCAGCCACGGAGTCGACCCGACGTAAGACCGCCGACCCACCGGCTCACGGTCCTGCGGGCCCCCGCCGGTCGGCAGGGGCCCGGCTCAAGGGACTAGAGCTTCTCCACCGGCGCGTACCGCAGCAGCAGCCGCTTGGGCTTGGAGTCTCCGAAGTCGATCGTCGCCTGGGCCTTGTCCCCCGTGCCCGCCACGGCGACGACCGTGCCGAGCCCGAACTGGTCGTGCGTGACCCGGTCGCCGACGGCCAGGGAGACCACCGGCTTCTCCGACGTCCTGCGCGTGGCGAACCCGGACCCGCCCGCCGCGGAGGAGCGGGAGCGGGACGACGACAGCGAGGCCGCGATGCCGGAGGCCGGTCCGGACGACACGGGCGCCGCGGCTCCCGTCCGCTTCCACTCCAGATGGGCGGCCGGGATCTCCTCCAGGAACCGCGACGGCGGGTTGTACGAGGGCTGCCCCCAGGCGCTGCGCATGGCGGACCGGGTGAGGTACAGCCGCTCCCGCGCGCGCGTGATGCCGACGTACGCCAGGCGGCGCTCCTCCTCCAGTTCCTTGGTCTGGCCGAGGGCGCGCATGTGCGGGAAGACGCCGTCCTCCATGCCGGTCAGGAAGACCACCGGGAACTCCAGGCCCTTGGCGGTGTGCAGGGTCATCAGCGTGATGACGCCGTCGCCCTCCTCCTCGTCCGGGATCTGGTCGGAGTCGGCGACCAGCGCGACCTGCTCCAGGAAGTCGGCGAGCGTACCGCCCGCGGCCTCTCCCTCGCCGCGCTCCTGCTCGAACTCCAGGGCCACCGAGGCGAGTTCCTGAAGGTTCTCGATCCGGGTCTCGTCCTGCGGGTCGGTCGAGGACTGCAACTCGGCGAGGTAGCCGGTGCGTTCGAGCACCGCCTCCAGGACGGTCGCGGGGCCCGCGCCGGACTCGACGATGGTGCGCAGCTCCTCCATCAGCGCGTTGAACCGCTGGACGGCGTTGGTGGACCGGGCGGCCATGCCGTACGCCTCGTCCACGCGGCGCAGCGCCTGCGAGAAGCTGATCTTCTCGCGCTGCGCGAGTGCGTCGATCATCGCCTCGGCGCGCTCGCCGATGCCGCGCTTGGGCACGTTCAGGATGCGGCGCAGCGGGACCGAGTCCTCCGGGTTGGCCAGCACCCGCAGATAGGCGAGGACGTCGCGGACCTCCTTGCGTTCGTAGAAGCGGACGCCGCCGACGACCTTGTAGGGCAGGCCGACGCGGATGAAGACCTCTTCGAAGACACGGGACTGGGCGTTGGTGCGGTAGAACACGGCGACATCGCCGGCCTTGGCCTCGCCCGCGTCGGTCAGCCGGTCTATCTCGTCGGCGACGAACTGTGCCTCGTCGTGCTCGGTGTCCGCGACATACCCGGTGATGGTGGCGCCCGCGCCCGCGTTGGTCCACAGGTTCTTGGGGCGGCGGGACTCGTTGCGCTCGATGACGGCGTTGGCGGCGGACAGGATCGTCTGCGTGGAGCGGTAGTTCTGCTCCAGGAGGATCGTCGTCGCGTCCGGGTAGTCCTCCTCGAACTGGAGGATGTTGCGGATGGTCGCGCCGCGGAAGGCGTAGATCGACTGGTCGGCGTCGCCCACGACGCACAGTTCGGCGGGCGGCAGGTCGTGCTCGCCCGGCGGCACGTCCACGGGGTGCTCGGCGGTCCCGACGAGTTCGCGCACCAGGGCGTACTGCGCGTGGTTGGTGTCCTGGTACTCGTCCACGAGTACATGGCGGAAGCGGCGGCGGTAGTGCTCGGCGACGTCCGGGAAGGCGCGCAGCAGGTTGACCGTCGTCATGATCAGGTCGTCGAAGTCGAGCGCGTTCGCCTCGCGCAGCCGGGACTGGTACAGCGCGTACGCCTGGGCGAGGGTCTTCTCGAAGCTGTCGCCGGCCTGGGCGGCGAAGTCCTCCTCGTCGATCAGCTCGTTCTTCAGGTTGGAGATCTTGGCGCTGAAGGACTTGGGCGGGAAGCGCTTCGGATCGAGGTCCAGGTCGCGGCAGACCAGGGCCATCAGCCGCTTGGAGTCGGCGGCGTCGTAGATCGAGAAGGACGAGGTGAAGCCGAGGCGCTTGCTCTCCCGGCGCAGGATGCGCACGCACGCGCTGTGGAAGGTCATCACCCACATCGCGTTGACGCGCGGGCCGACCAGCTGCTCGACGCGTTCCTTCATCTCGCCCGCGGCCTTGTTGGTGAAGGTGATCGCGAGGATCTGCCCCGGGTGCACCTTGCGCTCCGCCAGCAGATGGGCGATGCGGTGGGTGAGCACCCTGGTCTTGCCGGAGCCTGCGCCGGCCACGATGAGCAGCGGGGAGCCGGCGTGCACGACGGCGGCGCGCTGGTTTTCGTTCAGCCCGTGCAGGAGCGTGGCCGGGTCGATGACCGGCCGTGGGGCGCCGTTGCCGTAGTAGGAGTCCCGGTCCGGGGGCACGTCGAACTTCCCGCCGAACAGATCGTCCGGAACCGGCTCCGGAGCGTGATCGTCCTCGGGCGGTGGCGGGGGCTCCTCCTCCTGCCCGCGGGGGGCTCGGAGGTCCGCCAGGAAGCTGTCGTCAAAGAGGCTGCTCATCGCTCTCCGAGTCTAGGCCGCGCCACCGACAACCCGCCGCCGCCCCGGGAAGACGGCCGGTTCCTGCGGCGGATCCGGTGCGGGCGCGGGCCGCACAGACCGCTCACCGTACGGAATCACCCTGTCACCCAGACGGAATCCCTCCGTCAGGTCACGAAAATGTATCGGGCATATCACCCATCAACCTTCACAGGGACCACACGAGTTGGCTAGCGTGCCGGGCAGGCCGTACGACCCCCACCGGCGAACGTCGCCGGGCCGCACGGCCTCCGCCGAGTCCGGCGCGCCCGCATGGTGCGCGGAGCCGGGGACCCACACCGACCTTGGGGTGAATCGGCCCAACCCCCGCGCGGGGAACGGCCGTAGGGCAACCCTTCCGAACCACCCGCCCGAACCCGACAGCTAACTCGGTAGGCGGAACACGGAAGGAGTCGCCTCCCTTGGCGTCGCATCGCAAGTCACGCTCCGCGGGTACCCGCGCGGCCGGCATACGGACCCCCGCCCTGGCCACCGCCGCCCTCACCTCCGTGGCCCTGCTCTCCCAGACGGCGAACGCCGCCCCCTCCCCCGACGGCGACCGGCCGAGCGTGGAGGAGGTGCAGAGGAAGGTCGACGACCTGTACCGGCAGGCCGAGTCGGCGACCGAGAAGTACAACGCGGCCAAGGAGAGGACCGGCAAGCAGCGCAAGCAGGTCGACACCCTCCTGGACGACGTCGCCCGGCGCACGGACCGGCTCAACAAGGCCCGTGAGGAACTGGGGGCGTTCGCCGCCGCGCAGTACCGGACCGGGGCCGCCGCCCCCGACACCGCCACCTTCCTGCTCGCGGACACCCCGCAGGACTACTTCGACCGGACGCAGCTGATGAGCCGGCTGACCTCGCGCCAGAAGACCGCGGTCGACGACTACGTCACCGAGCAGTCGACGACCATGAAGAAGCGGCGGGAGGCCACGAAGAGCCTGGAGACACTGACCGAGTCGCAGGACGAACTCCAGACCGCCAAGGCCACCGTCCAGAAGAAGCTCTCCACCGCGCGCCAGTTGCTGTCCAAGCTGACGGCGGAGGAGAAGGCACGGCTCGCGGCGATCGAGAAGCGCAAGCAGCAGGAGGCCGCGCGGAAGGCGGCCGAGCTGGCCAAGAAGCAGGCGGAGCAGGAGGCGGCCCGGCAGAAGAGCGACGCGTCGAACTCCACGGACTCCTCGTCGTCTTCTTCGTCTTCTTCCCCTTCCTCCTCTTCGTCGTCTTCTTCGTCTTCGTCCGGCTCCGGCTACGCCACCAAGGCCGAGAAGGCGATCGCGTTCGCCCGCGCGCAGATCGGCAAGCCGTACGTCTGGGGCGCCACCGGACCCGACTCCTACGACTGCTCGGGGCTCACCCAGGCCGCCTGGAAGGCCGCGGGCGTCAGCCTGCCGCGCACCACCTACAGCCAGGTCGAGGCCGGCACCACGGTCTCCCTCGCCAACGCACAACCCGGTGACCTGGTCTTCTTCTACGACGACGTCAGCCACGTGGGTCTCTACATCGGCAACGGCATGATGATCCACGCCCCGAAGCCGGGCGCCTACGTCCGCGAGGAGTCGATCTACTACGCGGGGGACTCGATCATCCACAGCGTGGTACGGCCGGCCTGAGCCGGTCGGGCTGCGCGCCCACGCGCGCGTGGCGGCGTTCCTGATCCCTCCGTGTCCCGCGCCCGCGCGTTTTTGCGACGTACGCGCGCGTGCCACGCCGTCGGTGCGCCCGGTGCTCCCTAGCATCGGGCGCATGCCCGGCACCTCACCCCTTCGCGCCTGGTGGGCGCAGCGTCCGCCGGCGGCCGGGGCCGCCGTGATGGCGACCGGCATCGTCTCGGTGGGGCTGCACCTGACCGGGTACGAGGTCCTGTCCCTGATCACGCTGGCGCTGGGCTGTGTCGCCTGGCTGGCGCTGGCCGCTGACTGCGCCGCGGGCATGCTGCGCGACCGGCAGCGGTGGCTGGCCGCCGCGCGGACGCCGGGCGCGCTCAGCGCCGTGGCCGCGACGACCGTGCTCGGCACCCGTATCTCCGCGCTCGGCGGGCACACCCTTGCCGCGGCGTTGCTCGCGCTGGCCGCCGTGCTCTGGCCGGTGCTGCTGTTCCTCGTCGGACGGGGCCTGCGGCGGCGGATGCCCGGGGCGGTGTTCCTGCTCTGCGTCGCCACCCAGGGACTCGCCGCGCTCGGCGCCACCCTGGCCGTCGCGGAGTCGACGGCGTGGCTCGCGCACACGGCGCTGGTGCTGTTCTGGCTGGGGCTTGCCCTGTATCTGGTCGCGCTGGCCCGGTTCGACGCCCGGCAGGTGCTCGACGGTGCCGGGGACCACTGGGTGCTGGCCGGCGCGCTCGCCATCTCGGCGCTGGCCGGGGCGAAGCTGATCACCGCAGGCGGCCCGGAGCTGTACCTGTGGAACGAGGACGACCAGGACGTCCTGCACAACGTGACCGTGGGGCTGCTCGCCCTCGACCTGGCCTGCTACGTCGTCCTGGTGCTCGCGGAGGTGGTCAGGCCCCGCCCGCGCTACGACGTGCGCCGCTGGTCGACGGTGTTCCCGATGGGGATGACGGCGGTGGCCTCGCTGGCCGGGGCGTCGGCCGTCGGCACCCCGTGGCTGCGGGGCCCCGGGCACGTGCTGCTGTGGGTCGCCGTCGCGGCCTGGCTGGCGGTGGCCGCGGGCGCGGTGGTGACGGCGCGCGCCGGGATCAGAGCGGCGGGCCGCGTCTGACGCTGCCGTACGTCACGTCCACAGCACGGCGATGAAGACGTTCGCCGTGGTCAGCAGGCCCACCACGCCGAACAGGTTCTTGTCGACGCGCTCCTCGTCCCGCTTCACGTAGACCAGTCCCAGGATGACGATCAGCAGGGCCAGCTTCACGCCGATCTTGATGTTGTTGACGTGGTGGTCGTCGGCCTGGTTGAGGCCGACCAGGATCACTCCGGTGACCAGCATGGTCAGCGCGCCGTGCAGCATGGCGGGCACGAACCGGGCGGTGCCCTGGCCCATCGCCTTCATCTGGGTGAGGAAGCCGCCGAGCAGGCAGGCGATGCCGATGATGTGCAGGCCGACGAAGAGATGGGTGAGTACGTCCATGGCCCCGGAGCCTAATCAGGGGCCCCGCACCCGACGGCCACCGGCCCCCGGCTGACCGCGTCCCATAGCACCCCGGGTGCCGCGCACGCCCCGGAAGTGCCGCTTCGGTCAGCGCGTCATGCGAAGGCGGCGACTCCGCACCGCCATCACGGTCACATACGGTCACCTGCCGCTGTGCCGCTGCCAGTTCCGTACATCCCGTTACCGACTCGTCACCATCGGCCCTAGCGTCCTCCACCAGCGACCGGCTCCCCGTGCCGGACGCGGCAACCGCACTCAGGAAAGGACGTGACGGTCGAGGTGGCAGCGCACCGCAAGCCCCGGCACCGCCCGCTCGGCGGCAACACGGCCCGGACGGCCGCCACCCTGGCCCTGGCGGGCGCGGCGACGGCGACGGCCTTCGAGGGCACCGGACATGCCGAGCCGGAGCTGACGCCGACCGAGGTCGAGGCCAAGGTCGACAAGCTGTACCAGGAGGCGGAGGTCGCCACCGAGAAGTACAACGGGGCGAAGGAGAAGGCGGACACGGCGCAGCGGCGACTGAAGTCCCTCCAGGACGAGACGGCCCGCAGACAGGAACGGCTCGACTCGGCTCGCAACGCGCTGGGCAAGGTCGCGGCGGCGCAGTACCGCAGCGGCGGCGTCGACCCCGCCGTCCAGCTGGCGCTCTCCGACGACCCGGACCGGTTCCTGGAGGGGACCGCGTTCGCCGAGCGGGCCGGCGACCGCCAGTCGGCGGCGGTGGCACGGGTACGCAAGCAGCTCGGGGAGATCGAGCGGCTGCGCGGCGCCGCCCGGATCGAGCTGTCCTCGCTGCGGTCCCGGCAGGCCGAGCTGAAGCGGCGCAAGGAGACGATCACGGAGAAGCTGGACGAGGCCCGGCAGCTCCTGGACCACCTGTCGCCTGCGGAGCGGGCCCGGGTCACGGCCGACGGCGGCACGGGCGGCCATGCCTCGCGCGCCGCCGCGGGGGACGGGCGCACCGCCCTGCCGGCCGCGGGTCCGGCCTCGGCACCCGGCTCCCGCGCGGCGGCCGCCGTGGCGTACGCCTACCAGAAGCTCGGCAGCCCCTATGTGTGGGGCGCGACCGGCCCGCACGCGTTCGACTGCTCGGGCCTCGTCCAGGCCGCCTACCGCTCGGCCGGCATCGCCCTGCCCCGCACGAGCTACGCCCAGATCGGCGCTGGCCGGCGCGTCGCCCGCTCCCAACTGCTCCCCGGCGACCTGGTGTTCTTCTACTCCGGTGTCAGTCACGTCGGGATCTACGTGGGCAACGGGCAGATGATCCACGCCCCGAACCCGTCCACGCCGGTGCGTCTGGCCCCGATCGACCAGATGCCGTTCGCGGGGGCGACCCGGGTGGCGTGAGGCCTTCGCACGGCGCACCGGGCCGCGCCCCGGAGCCGGCCGGCCCTGCTCACACCAGCCGGCGTGCCGTCGCCCAGCGGGTCAGTTCGTGGCGGTTGGACAGCTGGAGCTTGCGCAGCACCGCCGAGACATGGGACTCGACCGTCTTCACCGAGATGAAGAGCTGCTTGGCGATCTCCTTGTACGCGTAGCCGCGGGCGATGAGGCGCAGCACCTCCCGTTCCCGCTGGGTGAGCCGGTCGAGGTCCTCGTCGACGGGCGGGGCGTCGGTGGAGGCGAAGGCGTCGAGGACGAAGCCGGCCAGCCGCGGCGAGAAGACCGCGTCGCCCTCCTGGACGCGGAAGACGGAGTCGACGAGGTCCGTCCCGGTGATCGTCTTGGTGACGTAGCCGCGGGCGCCGCCGCGGATCACCCCGATCACGTCCTCCGCCGCGTCCGACACGGACAGCGCGAGGAACCGCACGGGCCGCTCGGTGTCGGCCATCAACGCGGCGCAGCGGCGCAGCACTTCGACCCCGCCGCCGCCCGGCAGATGCACATCGAGCAGCACCACCTCGGGCCGGGTCGCGGTGATCACCGTGACCGCCTGGTCCACGTCCGCGGCCTCGCCGACGACCTCGACACCGGTCTGCTCGGTCCGGCCGATCTCGGCCTGCACTCCGGTGCGGAACATACGGTGGTCGTCGACGAGGACCACGCGTACGCGACGCTCGCCCGCACCGTCGGCGGGCCCGTCCCCGCCGGCCGGCTCCGCCGCCCCCGCCGTACCGTTCGCCTCGGTCGGGTCGCTCATGACGTCTTCTCCGCCCTCTCCATCTCCAGCTCGACCTCCGTGCCGCCGCCCGGCACCGCGCGCAGCCGCGCCGTGCCGCCGTTGCGTTCCATGCGGCCGATGATCGATTCTCTGACGCCCATGCGGTCGGCGGGTATCGAGTCGAGGTCGAAGCCCGGACCGCGGTCACGGACGGACACGAAGACCGTCCTTCCCTCCACTTCGGCGTAGACCTGAACGGCGCCGCCCTCGCCACCGTACTTGGCCGCGTTGACCATCGCCTCGCGCGCGGCCTGCATCTGCGCCGCCGTCTTCTCGTCGAGCGGGCAGTCGCCGACCACGACGACCTCGATGGGGACGCCGTGCTTGTCCTCCACCTCGGCGGCGTTGCGCCGGACCGCGTCGGCGAGGGTGGCCGGCTCGTCCTCCTCCACCTTGCCGGTGCCCTCCGGCTTGTACAGCCAGGTGCGCAGATCGCGTTCCTGCGCGCGGGCGAGGCGGCGCACCTCGCCCGCGTTCTCCGCGTTGCGCTGGATCAGGGTGAGGGTGTGCAGCACCGAGTCGTGGACGTGCGCGGCGACCTCGGCGCGCTCCTGGGCGCGGATGCGCATCAGGCGTTCCTCGGACAGGTCCTGGGTCATACGGACCAGATAGGGGCCGGCGAGCAGGGTGATGCCGACGAGGACGGCGAGCGCGGCCTGCAACACGGAGCCGAGGTGGGCGGCGGAGCCCTGCAGGACGAAGATCCCGGAGACGCCGGCGGTGACGAGGAGCACACCGGCGCCCCCGCGCAGCAGTCTGAGGGTGCGGCGGCGGCTGCCGACCTCGACCCAGCGGGCCCGGCGGGCGTTGTCCGCCTGGCGCCAGACGAGGGCGACACCCGCGGCGACGAGGACGGCGGGCACGAGATACGCCTTGGCCCCGCCGCCCAGGTTGACGTTGCTCACGAAGACCATCGCCACGACGACCATGAGGAGCAGCGCGACGATCTGACCCTTGTCGGGCTTGCGGGCCACGAGCCTGCGGCGGCCGTCCGGCGCGGTCTCGGCGCCGACCAGGGACGGCGGTTTCTGGCAGCCGACGCCGCCGACGCCGAGCGGCACGAAGAACCAGAACGCGGCGTACAGCAGCGCGCCGAGGCCGTCGGCCATGAGCAGGCCGACGAAGACGAGCCGCACCCAGACCACGGGCAGCCCGAGGTGCCCGGCGAGCCCCCGCGCAACGCCACCGAGCCAGCGGCCGTCGCCGCTGCGGTAGAGCTTGCGCGGCGGCCGCGGTTCGACGGGGGTCGCTGCTGCTGCGGCTTCCGGCATGCCAACGATGGTCACACGGCCGCGGGCGCGGGTCATCAGGGTCCACCCGGAGACGCCCCTGATCTTCACAGCCCCGGCCGCGGCGGCGCGCATCCCCGGTCCGGCTCAGGGCCGATATCAGGGTTCGGCCAGGGTCGATCCGACTGCCGTCGCGGCGGCCGTGCCGTCACCATGGACGCATGACGGATCACGAGCACGCCGCGACGGGTCCGGGACCCGGGTCCGGCCCCCGCCCGGACCCGGGCTCCGGGCCGCCGGGTGCCGCGCCCGGCGCGGCCGGCACCAAGGGGTCGCGCGGGGACGCGGGCGCGCCGGGCGGCGACGGCACGGCGGGCGCCGGGCCCCTCGTCGGGGACGGCGTCCAGCCCCTGCGCGCGTTCCGGCGCGACCGGCAGCACCGGGTGATGGCGGGGATCTGCTCCGGGCTCGGCCGGCACACCGACATGGACCCCGTGATCTTCCGGATCACCCTGGCGGTGCTGGCCGCGAGCGGGGGCATCGGGCTCATCTTCTACGGGTTCGCCTGGCTCTTCGTGCCGTACGACGACGAGGAGGAGAACGAGGTCCGCAAGCTGCTGACCGGCCGGGTCGACGGGCAGGCCCTCGCGGCCGTGCTGTTCGCGCTGGTCGGCTGCGGTGTGTTCCTGACGATGCTGAGGAACGGCGGCGTGCTCACCTTCGGCGTCGTCCTCTCCCTGCTGCTGGCGGGCGCCGGCTACTGGTCCCAGCGGCGCGGCGCCCCCGACCCGGATCCGCTGGCCGCCCAGGCGGTCGCCGACGCCCCGCCGGAACCCCAGGCGCCGCCCGCCCCCACCGCGTATCCGTCCTGGTGGCGCGACCCCATCGTCAAGGACGGCTCGCACGTGGGCGGCACCGGCTATCTGTGGGGCCCGGAAACCGCCGCCGACCGCGACCTGGCCGGGGCGCTCCGCTTCGGGCCGGGGGTGCCCCGGGGCGAGACCCGCGGCCCGCACACCGCACCGCACCGGCCACGCGGCCCCCGCTGGATCGGCGGCTGGGTCTTCCTGCTCGCGCTGCTGGCCGGCGGCCTCGGCGGCGGACTGTCGTGGGACCGGCAGCCGCTGGGCACCAGCCTCCAGATCGGCCTGTCCTGCGCGCTCGCCGTCTTCGGACTCGGCGTCGCGGTCAGCGCCTTCCTGGGGCGCACGGGGGCCGGTTCGCTGTTCCTGGCGCTCGTCACGGCGGCGCTGCTCGCCGGTTCGACGCAGCTGCCCAAGGACATCAGCACCCACTGGCAGCAGGCGTCCTGGCAGCCCGCCGCGGTCGCGGAGGTACGGCCCAAGTACGACCTGGGGACCGGCGTGGGCACCCTGGACCTGACCGGGGTCCGGCTCGCCGACGGCCAGACCCTGGCGACCAGTGCGCAGGTGGGCGTGGGCCGGCTGCGGCTCGTCGTGCCCGCCGACGCGACCGTGCGGCTGAACATCGAGGTGGGGGTGGGCGATATCCAGTTGCCCGGCGAGGACAAGAAGGACGTGGACGTGGCGCCCGGCAAGCACAAGACGGTGACGCTGTCGCCGACGACGACAGGCAAGCGCGGCGGGGGCGGCACCCTCGACGTCGACCTCCAGGTCGGCATGGGACAGGCGGAGGTCAGCCGTGCTGCGTCATGAGTTCCAGCCCGGCCGCCTGGTCGCGGGCGTCTTCCTCACCGCGACGGCCGCGGCATACGCCGGCGACGCGGGCGGCCTGTGGCAGACCCCCTGGTTCGCGGCAATCCCCCTGACCGTGGGCGGCCTGTCCCTGGCAGGCGCGACAGCGGTACTGACCAGAACCCTGAGAGGCAGACGCCCCAAAGCCCCCACCACCAACAAACCGACCTAGCAGAAGGCACCCCACACCGGCCGACCCGGCGGAGCTAACGGCGGCGACGACTGCGCAACGCCGCGTCCAAGGAGAGGTACGGCGCGCCGGCCAGGACGAGCGGCAGCCAGGCCATCAGGTAGGCGAGGTCGTTGCCGTAGTAGTACGGCGTCGTCGCCCAGCTGACCGTCAACCAAAGGCTGAGCGAGATCAGCGCACCGCCGAGCGCGGCCAGCCGGGTGAGCAGGCCGAAGAGGACGCCGGTGCCGACGGCGACTTCGCCGATGGCGATGGCGGTGCCGAAGCCGACGGGGTTCTTCAGGGCCAGGTCGACCAGGGCCGGGATCGCCGCGGAGTCGCGGACCGCGCGCATGGTGTCACCGATGGAGCCGGACCCGCCGGACTTCAGGAACGCGCTGTCGGTCAGCTTGTTCAGGCCGGCGTAGATGAACGTGACGCCGAGGAAGACGCGCAGGGGCAGCAGGGCGTAGTGGGTGGCGGTCTCCCGCCAGTCACGCCGGCGGCCGAGGTAGGACGTGTGCATGTCCGAACGAATGCCATGATTCATCACAGAATGCCGCCTCTCACCCGCGTGTCGACCCCCACCAGACCATACGTATGACAAACGGGAACCGTTCAATCCCCTCTCTGACCATTTTCGGGGTTCGACTCGACGCATGCACACCGGTACCGCACCGCCCCGGCCACCCACATCCCTCTGATCACTCAGGCGGCTTGCGTCACTCCGTCACCTCGACCACACAGCGGTTGGTCGCCGCCCCCGCCGCGGTGACCACCTGCACCTCCACCGAGCCCGGCTCCACCTCCGCCGGCACCGGAACCCTCAGCACCCCGTCCGTCGGATTGCTGAACCCGCCGGCGACGGGCACCAGCGGCACGTGCACATTGACCGCGCCGATACGCACGACCATGCGGGACAGCCGGTCGGCGCCCTGGGCGCCGGGCGGGACGAAACCGGCGCCGCGGATCTCGATGTCGTCGCCCGTACGGATCGGCCCGTCCAGATCGCCGGCCTCGCGGGCCCGGACCACGGAGAGGATCAGCGGGCGCCCGCCCTCGGCGTACTTGCCTGCCAGATAGGTGGCGGCGGACACCAGGACCAGCACGGCCAGCCCCCAGGGCAGGTCGGGCAGTTGGTCGGGGCGGCGGGCGAGCCGTACCGCGGCGAACGCCAGCGCCACCGTGCCGATCACGACGTACTGGATGTCGGCGAACGTGCCCCGGCCCGCGTCGTCGGTCAACAGGTCGGCCGCACGCGGCCGGTGCGCCGGTACCTTCTGCAGCCGCTGGGCGAGGATGCGCAGCCCCACCACCCGCCGGACGAGCACCGCGATACCGCAGACCACGGCGAGCACGGTCACCACGCCCGCCCCGCGGGCCAGTTCGAGACCGGAGATCAGCGCGTCGCGCTCGGCGGGGTCGGAGGCCGCGGCGAGCCGGCCCGCCAGGACGAGGACCGCGTACGCGACGAACAGCACCCAGGCCGCCGCGACGGTACGGGAGGTGGACAGCCGGTTGTCCTCGCCGATGACCGGGGCCAGCGCGCCGCCCCGGGCCCGGTGGAACCAGGAGGCGGCGGTCAGCGCGCAGGCCACCACCAGCGCGGCGAGCAGCCCGGCGGTGCGCGCGCCGGTCCAGCCCGCGCCGATCGCCGTCAGCGCCTGGACGAGCAGCAGCAGGACGACGGCCGCCCATAGGACGTACAGGGTGCGCCGCCACAGCCGGGCCAGCCAGGCCGCACCCTCCGCCCGGCCGCGCTCGGCCACGGCCTCCGCCGACTGGGTCAACTCCTCGGAGACCCACTGGCGGGAGGCGGACGCCGAGTGCGCCACCGCCGCCGGCAGGCCCCGGCCGGCCGCGAACTCATCGCGTTTGACGAGGAATTCGGCGATCGCCCGGCGGTGCCCTTCGCGCGCCCCGTGCGGACAGTCCCCGCAGGTGCAGCCGCCTTCATGGACGGCCGTAGCCCCGCCCTGCCCCGCCTCCTGCACCGCCACGCCCGATGCCCGCCTTCCCCGCGACCCGCGGCACGGCCGGCACCCCCCTTGCGGGGCTTGGCCGTTGCCGCGCAACTCCCTTGTATTGTCTGCGAATTGTGCCCTATGCCGACCGGACTGCCGTCGGCAGGTGCGGTCACCGGGGGTGAGGGAAGGCCCGGTGTGTTGACCCGGCTGCGAGAATGTGCGTATGGCCGAGATCATCCAGCGTGACGGGGCCTGGGCCTTCGACGGCGGCACGATCCGGATCACGCCGGGACGGCACCGCTCCGTGCCGCTCTTCCGGCAGACGTACGGGGAGATCGCCGTGCCCCTGGAGGCCGTGTCGGGGGTGGTCTACGAGCCCGAACGCAGGCGCGGCCGACTGCGGTTACGGCTGCGCGAGGGCGCCGATCCGCTGTTGCAGGCCACCGGCGGCCGGCTGCCGGACGCGGCCGACCCGTACCGGCTGGACGTGGACGCGGACCGGGCCGGGGTCGCCGAGTACGTCGCCGAGGAGATCCGGCACGCGCTGCTGCTCGACGAGATCCCGCGAGAGCCCGCCGGGGCCTATCTGCTGCCCGGGCCGCCGGTGCCGGTGTCGGTGCGCTCCTCCGACGGGACGGTCTCCTTCGACGGCGGGCAGGTGCGCATCGACTGGGCCGACACCTCCGACCGGGTCAAGCGGGCCACCGGGCCCCGGATGATCGGCATCGGCGATCTGGTCCAGGTGGAGTGGCTGCCCAACTCCGGCCACGAGGACGGCTTCCTGCGCTTCGTGACCCGCGAGACGGTGTTCTCCAAGCTGCCGCCGGAACGCGACCCGTACACCCTCGACCTGTGGGGCAGCGCCCGCCGCGATCTGCTCACCGCGCTCGTGGCCGCCGCGGTGACCGCCCGGCTGCCGCACCCCTCCAGCCGGGCCGGTGCCGAGTACGCCGACCGGCCGCCGCCGCTGGCCGCGGTTGCCTCGCAGGCCGACCACCACGACGTACTGCTGCGCCGGCTGCGCGAGTTGGGCGAGCTGCACCGGGACGGGGTGCTCACGGACGAGGAGTTCACCCGGACGAAGGCGGCCGTGCTGCGCGGTTTCTAGCACGGCCCGGGCCGAGCGGACCCGGTTCGGCTGCTGCGCGCTAACTGAGCAGATCCGGCTCGCTGCGGCTGATGTCCTGCCACAGCGGCTGGTAGTTGATCCAGGCCACCAGGTCGCCACCCAGTTGCTCGCGGGTCGCCACCGCCGGTTTGTGGTCGATCAGCACGGGCCGGCCGGCCGCCTTCGCCGTCAACTGCACCTGACAGGACCGCTCCATCGACAGAAACCACCAGGCCGCCGCGTCCACCGAGTCGCCGACGGTGAGCAGCCCGTGGTTGCGCAGCACGAGCGCCTTGCGGCTGCCCAGCGCGGCCGCTATCCGGCGGCCCTCCTCGGCGTCCACGGCGACGCCGGTGTAGGCGTCGTACAGGGCGTGGTCCTCGTAGAAGGCACAGCTCTCCTGGGTGATCGGGTCGAGCAGGTCGCCGAGCGCGGCCAGGGCCCGGCCGTGCACGGAGTGGCAGTGGGCGACCGCGACGACGTCGGGCCGGGCGGCGTGCACCTGGGCGTGCACGGTGAACGCGGCCTGGTTGATGTGGTAGCGGCCCTCGATGACCTGCCCGTCCTGGTTGGCCAGGACGAGATCGCTGACCGTGACGTGCTTGAACGGCATCCCGAACGGGTTGACCCAGAAGCAGTCGGAGAACTCCGGGTCACGCGCGGTGATGTGTCCCGACACCCCGTCCTCGAAGCCGGACCGGCCGAAGATCCGCAGCGCGCCGGCGAGCCGTTCCTTTCGATGCCGTCGTTCGGCGTCGAGCGAGTCGTGCATCGGCGGCATCGCGAACTGCAACTGGTCGGTGGGCAGCGGCAATGGCGGGGTGGGGGTCGGCCCGTGCACAGGTCCTCCAGCACTGGGTTGCGTCACGGGGCGGAAGTTACCGTCGGTCAGCGCAGGAGAACAGAGAAGTTGCGCAAAGATGACGTCCGCAAGGGAAACCCGACAGGAGATGTCGGGTATCGCCGTGAGAGTGGGCCCATGAACTGGGCAGCACTCAGCACCGCCGCACCCGGCCTCGCGCAGACCGCCGAGCGGCGCTTCGGCGCGTTCCGCCATCATGTCCTCGCCACGCTGCGCAAGGACGGCTCCCCGCGCACCAGCGGCCTCGAGGTCCGCTTCCTGCACGGCGAGCTGTGGCTCGGCATGATGCCGCACTCGCTCAAGGCCCTCGACCTGCGCCGCGACCCGCGCTTCGCGCTCCAGGCCAACCCCGGCTCCGGCACGGACCCGGGCGACGGCGACATCCGGATCGGCGGGCGCGCGGTCGAGGTCGAGGACCCGGAGCTGAAGGGGGCGTATGTGAAAGAGGTGGAACCGCCGCAGCCGTTCCACCTCTTCCGCGCCGAGCTGACCGAGGTCGTGCGGACCTACGTCGAGGACGACACCTGGCTGGTCACCGAGGTCTGGCAGCCCGGCCGGCCGCTGCGCACCCTCAGACGCTGAACGCTCCGCCGGACGCGCCGTGCCGCGCCGTCGGCCGGGTGCGGCTCCGTCGTGGCCGGCCGCGCAGTTCCCCGCGCCCCTTTCGGGCGCTGCCCGCGCCGCTCGGGGCTCACTCCCACTCGATGGTGCCCGGCGGCTTCGAGGTCACGTCGAGCACGACCCGGTTGACGTCACGGACCTCGTTGGTGATGCGGGTCGAGATCCTTGCGAGGACGTCGTACGGCAGCCGCGACCAGTCGGCGGTCATCGCGTCCTCGGAGGACACCGGCCGCAGCACGATCGGGTGACCGTAGGTGCGGCCGTCGCCCTGGACGCCGACACTGCGCACGTCCGCGAGCAGCACCACCGGGCACTGCCAGATGTCACGGTCGAGGCCGGCCGCGGTCAGCTCCTCGCGGGCGATCGCGTCGGCCTCGCGCAGCAGGTCGAGGCGGTCCTTGGTGACCTCGCCGACGATGCGGATGCCGAGGCCGGGCCCCGGGAAGGGCTGACGCTGGACGATCTCCGCGGGCAGGCCCAGCTCCTGGCCGACCATCCGGACCTCGTCCTTGAACAGCTTGCGCAGCGGCTCGATGAGCTGGAACTCAAGGTCCTCGGGGAGGCCGCCCACGTTGTGGTGGGACTTGATGTTGGCGGTGCCGGTGCCGCCGCCGGACTCGACCACGTCCGGGTACAGGGTGCCCTGCACCAGGAACTCCACGGCCGGGCCCTCGTCGGCGATGATCTCCGCCTGGGCCTGCTCGAAGACCCGGATGAACTCACGGCCGATGATCTTCCGCTTCTCCTCGGGGTCGGAGACCCCCTTGAGCGCGGTGAGGAAGCGCTCCTCGGCGTCGACGACCTTCAGCTGGACGCCGGTGGCGGCCACGAAGTCCTTCTCGACCTGCTCGGTCTCGCCCTTGCGCATCAGGCCGTGGTCGACGTAGACGCAGGTCAGCTGGGGGCCGATGGCCCGCTGGACGAGCGCGGCGGCCACCGCGGAGTCCACGCCGCCGGACAGACCGCAGATCGCCCGCTTGTCGCCGACCTGCTCGCGGATCGCGGCGACCTGCTCCTCGATCACACTGCCGGTGGTCCAGGACGGGGTGAGGCGCGCGCCGCGGTACAGGAAGTGCTCCAGCACCTGCTGGCCGTACGTGGAGTGCATCACCTCGGGGTGGTGCTGGACGCCGTACAGCCGCTTCTCGTCGTTCTCGAAGGCGGCCACCGGGACGACGTCCGTGGAAGCCGTGACCGAGAAGCCCGCCGGGGCGGCGGAGCAGGCGTCGCCGTGCGACATCCACACGGCCTGCTCGGCGGGGGTGCCCTCGAACAGGGTGGACGACGGCTTGGAGACATGCAGGTCGGTACGGCCGTACTCACGGGCGCCGGTGTTGTCCACCGTGCCGCCGAGGGCCTGCGCCATCAGCTGGAAGCCGTAGCACATGCCGAACACCGGGACGCCGGCCTCGAACAGGGCGCGGTCCACGGTCGGGGCGCCCTCCTCGTACACCGACGAGGGGCCGCCGGAGAGGATGATCGCCGCGGGGTTCTTGGCGAGCATTTCGGCGACCGGCATGGTGCTCGGCACGATCTCGCTGTAGACCCGCGCCTCGCGGACACGACGGGCGATGAGCTGGGCGTACTGCGCGCCGAAGTCGACGACCAGGACGGTGTCGGGGGTGGCGGCAGCGGGAGTCGCTGATGACACGGGGTGCCTTCCGGCGGTCGGGCGGGGGTCTGTGGTTACCGATTCTAACGGCGCCCCGCAGGACACCTCGCCGCGTCCAAGCCCCACGCCCCGAGTCTTGCGCCCCCTCTCCCCAGCTACGGCCCGCCCAGGTCCGTTCGCCTGTCTTCGGGGCGGTGGGGCGTGGGTGGGGCCGTGGCATACTGGAGGCATGTTCGCGCACTCGACCTTCGTCTTTACCTATGGCGTCCGGCCCGCCGGCTGCCATGGTCGTGCTGCTTGAGCAACTGACAAGCAACTTCCCAGGCGCCCCGGGCCGACAAGGTCCGGGGCGCCTGGCGTTTCCGGAGCCTGCCGGGCCGGGGCGCACCGACAAGGAGCCCCGACATGACCGCCACCACCGAGAAGACCGGCGCCCGCACGACCGAGGCCGCCGACACCATCAGCACCGCACGCGAACGCATCGACGCGCTCGACGACCGGATCATCGGGCTCGTCCAGGAGCGGATGGCCGTGTCCGCGGTGATCCAGGACGCGCGGATCGCCTCCGGCGGGCGGCGCGTGAACCTCTCCCGTGAGATGGAGATCCTTGGCCGTTACCGACAGGAACTGGGCAAGCCCGGTACCGCGCTCGCCATGACGCTCCTCGAACTGTGCCGGGGTCGCATCTGAGTTCGGTCCCCCTCTCACTCGTACGGCGCGTGACCGCCGCCCACACCGCTTCGTTGGTCCCGGTGTCCGTGCCAGCCAGGGGCGGGCCCGAAGAACCACGCGTGGCTCGCTGGAGCGATGAGGCGTACGGATCGTGCCGTGCGTCGTGGGACCTCGCTCCAGGGAAGTGACCGGACCGCAGGGGACAGCAGCCCGGTCACCCAGGAGAACCGGTCGGCTCCGGGGACGCCCGGAGCCGACCGGCGGAAACCCCCAGGTCCCCCACAGACGACCGCACGGCAGTAAGCGGCCCCTCTGCCAGGCCGAGACGGCGGTTCCTCCGTCCCGCGGAACCCTCCCCCGCCGGCCCGCACCCCCTCAAACACGCCGCCTCTCCGACTTCCGGCCACCGAAGAACCACACCTGGCACCCGCGCGTGGTCGGCAACGGCTTGCACCCCAAGCTCACAGAAACCCCGGCACCCGGCACTGCCACGGGCCCACCTCGGGCGGGGAGCCGGTATCGCCCGTCAGACCTGGCGCGGCAGTGGTGTTGCGTCGCCGCCCACCTCACGCCACCCGCCCGCGGCCCGCTCCCAAGCCCACCCGCACGCATCACCCGCGCACGGCCCGCCCTCAAGCCCACCCGGCTCACCGCCCCCGCGCGGTTCGCGTGGGAAGCGCGCCGTTCGCGGCTGACTCGTCGGCCTTGTGAGGATCACGTCGCTCCGGAGCCGCCGTCGGCCGCTCCCCGCGCGGTTCGGTCCGTGTGACCCAGGACACATAAAAATTCTGTGAGAGCGCGCGCAACCTTTGAGTGATCTCGCTGATCAAACCAGCAGACACCGACGAGATCAAAAAGTTCACCAAAACCCAGCGACACCAGCACGCCCAGGGACCCAACCCGCGCCCCACACGCGGAGCCCGCCACCCACACGGTGCCGCCCGCCAGCGGCACCCCGGACTCCACGAGGTCTTCATGAATCTTCGCCGTGCCATGGTGGCAGCGGCGGCGACGGCCGTCATAGCCCCGCTCGCCCTGCTGTCCGCGCCTGCCGCGTTCGCGGAGGAGTCGACCTCGCCGAGCCCCAGCGAGAGCGTGACGACCGAGCCCGCCGAGACGCCCAGCGGCTCCGCCTCGCCGTCCGGCACAGGACTGCCGTCGGACAGCGCCGAGCCGAGCGGCAGCACGTCGCCGAGCGAGACGCCCGCCCCGAGCGACAGCACGAGCCCGTCGACCTCGCCCGAGCCCTCCGAGTCGGGCGGCCCGACGGAGACTCCCTCGGCCCCGGAGGATCCGTACTGCGAAGACCTCGACGGCTCATACGGCGCCAAGGTGTCCGCGGACATCAAGGGCCTGCCCGGCAAGGTCGTCGCGGGTGACGGCTTCCACCCGTTCAAGCTGGTCGTCACGAACGACTCCAAGGCCGACGTCGAGGACGTCTACTTCTACGCCGAGATCGAGAACTACGAGTTCGACGACGAGGCGAAGTACCTGAGCCCGTACGTGAACCTCCAGTTCAAGAACCCGGTGGACGGCTCCTGGGACCGCATCGGCGACGAGCGGTGGGCCGGTGACGTCTTCTTCCGCGCGAAGCAGCTGAAGGCCGGCGCGAGCAAGTCCATCGACCTGCGCGTCAGCATCGACGCCAAGGCTCCCGCGGGCGATGCCTACTCCTTCGGCTCCGGCGCCTACCTCGACGACGTCGACGGCGAGACCTGTGTCGCCGAGGGCTGGGCGATGTACGACTTCGAGGTCCTGAAGGCCGGTTCGCCGAACCCCGACCCCGGTTCCGCCACCCCGAGCGACAAGGGCGGCAAGGGCTCGGTGAAGAAGCCGCAGGGAGACCTCTCCTCCGTGCCGACCGGCAACCTCGCCGACACCGGTTCCGACTCCGCGCTGCCCATGATCGGCCTCGTCGGCGGTATCGCCGTCGTCGTCGGCGCGGGTGCGGTGTTCGCGGTGCGCCGCCGCAAGGCCGACGCGAACGCGTAAGGCCGGCGCGCGGGAAGACGAAAGAGAGGGAGCTGCGCTCGGAGGGGGGCGCAGGTCCCTCTCTTTCGTCTTCCCCGCCCACTCCCGCCTACGGCTTGGGCGGCACCGCCGGCATCCCGAGGAACGGCAGGCGCAGGGCACCGAAGGCGTCCGCGGGAACCGCGGGGCTGCGCGGCTCCACCGGCCTCAGCCGCTGGTACGCGGCCCCCTGCGCCGGACGCGGGTCGCTCTCGCCCTTGTTGGGCCAGTACGCCATCGCCCGCTCGGCCTGCGCGGTGATGGTGAGGGACGGGTTGACACCCAGGTTCGCCGAGACCGCCGCGCCGTCCACCACCGAGATGCCGGGGTGCCCGTACAGCCGGTGGTACGGGTCGATGACACCCGTCTCGCGTGAGTCGCCGATCGGGCAGCCGCCGAGGAAGTGGGCGGTGAGCGGGGTGCCCATCAGCTCGCCGACGTTGCTGCCGGGGAAGCCGTTGATCTCCTCGGCCAGCGCGGACGCGGCCTCCGCCGCCGCCTTGATCTGCCTGGGGTTGGGCCTGCCGTGCCCCTGCCGGGCGGTGAGCAGTCCCTTGCCGACGCCGTCCGGCTTCAGGTACGTCGTCAGGGAGTTGTCCAGGGACTGCATCACCAGGCCGATGATGGTCCGCTCCGACCAGCGTCGGAAGGACAGGGACCGGACCAGCAGCCACGGGTGCCGGGCGGCGTTCGCCAGCCAGGCCAGGACGCGCGAGGAGCCCTCGGCGTAGGGGACCTGGAGGATCGCCAGACCGCCCATCGCGTTCGAGCCCTTGCCGTAGCGGACCGGCTCGACATGGGTGTCGGCGTCCGGGTGGATCGAGGACGTGATCGCCACGCCCCGGGTGAAGTCGGCCTTCGCCGTGCCGTGTGCCTTGCGGTAGCGGCGGTCGTCGGTCTGCGCGCCCACCAGCGACTCGGAGTTGGTCCGGGTCAGCTCGCCCAACCGGTCAGAGAGGTACGGGAGTTGGCCATGGGCCTTCATACGGTGCAGCAGGGTCTGGGTGCCGTAGGTGCCGGCGGCCAGCACCACCCTGCGGGCCGTGAAGGTCCGGCCCGCGCCCTTTCTGCGGTGGCCGGTCGGCAGGGTGGCCACCGCGTAGCCGCCTTGGGAGTCGTCGGTGACGGACACGACCGTCGTCATCGGGTGCACCACCGCGCCGGCCCGTTCGGCGAGGTGGAGGTAGTTCTCGTTGAGGGTGTTCTTCGCGCCGTGCCGGCAGCCCGTCATGCACTCGCCGCACTCGGTGCAGGCCCGGCGGGCCGGTCCCGCACCGCCGAAGTAGGGGTCCGCGACCTGCTCCCCCGGGCGTGCCTTCGCCCTGCCGTCCGCGTCCTCGCCGTCGCCGAAGAACACCCCGACCGGGGCCGGGTGGAAGGTGTCGCCCACGCCCATCCGCCGAGCCGCGGCCTTCAGGTGCACGTCGGAGGGTGTCATGGTCGGGTTGAGCCGTACGCCGAGCATGCGCCGGGCCTGGTCGTAGTACGGCGTCAGCTCCTCCTGCCAGTCGGTGATGTCCTTCCACTGCGGGTCGTCGAAGAACGCCTTCGGCGGTACGTAGAGGGTGTTGGCGTAGTTCAGGGAGCCGCCGCCGACGCCCGCGCCGGCCAGGACCATGACATTGCCGAGCAGGTGGATGCGCTGGATGCCGTACATGCCGAGGCTGGGCGCCCAGAGGTAGTTCCTGAGGTCCCACGAGTTCGCGGGGAGGGTGTCGCGGGTGAAGCGGCGGCCGGCTTCGAGGACGCCGACGCGGTACCCCTTCTCGGTCAGGCGCAGGGCGGTCACGGAACCGCCGAAGCCGGAACCGACGACGATGACGTCGTAGTCGTAGCTGTCCTGGGGCACGAGTTCTCCTCATCGAGTGGTGCGTGCGGGCTTCCGTGGCCGGTCGCGCGGCCCGCGCCCGAAGACAGGTCGGCTCAGCAGGTGCGGCGGGGCGCTCAGCGGAGCCGGAGCGCCTTCATGAGCCGCAGGCTCCCGCTCATGAACCGGGCGTACTTCTCGTCGTCCATCCCCAGCGACGGGGCCATCGGCAGCAGCCGCTGCTGGGCCACCGTCTGGGCCTCGGTGTACTTGAGGACGCCCTCGGAGCCGTGCCGGCGGCCGAGCCCTGAGTCCTTCATGCCGCCCATCGGGGACTGGACGCTGCCGTACGCGGGCGCATAGCCCTCGTTGACGTTGACCGTGCCCGTGCGCAGGCGGGCGGCGACGGACCTGCCGCGCCGGCCGTCCTTCGTCCACACCGACGAGTTCAGGCCGTAGGGAGTGGAGTTGGCGTGCTCGACCGCCTCGTCCTCGGTCGTGAAGCGGTACACCGACACGACCGGTCCGAAGGTCTCCTCGGTGCAGACGGCCATGGGCGCCTCGACGCCGTCGAGGATGGTGGGTTCGAAGAAGTACGGGCCGATGTCCGGGCGGGCCACACCGCCGGCGATCACCTTCGCGCCCTTGGCGACGGCCTCCGTCACATGCCGTCGTACGGTCTCCAGCTGGCGTTCCCCGGCCAGGGAGCCCATGTCGGCGCCGTAGGCGAGGCAGGTGCCGAGCCGGATGGCCCTGGTGCGGGCGGCGAACCGGTCGAGGAAGGCGTCGGCGATCGACTCGTGGACGTACAACCGCTCGATGGAGACGCAGAGTTGACCGGCGGAGGAGAAGCAGGCGCGGACGGCGCCGGCGGCGGCCTTCTCGATGTCGGCGTCGGCGAGTACCAGCATGGCGTTCTTGCCGCCGAGTTCGAGGGAGACGCCGACCAGCCGGGCGGCGGCGCTCTGCGCCACCTCGCGGCCGGTGCGGGTGGAGCCGGTGAAGGAGACGTAGTCGGCGTGCCGGACGACCTCGGGGCCGACGACCGGGCCGTCGCCGAGGACCACCTGGAAGGCACCGGCGGGCAGCCCGGCCTCGATCAGCAGGTCGCGTGCCCACAGGGCGGTGAGGCAGGTCTCGGTGTCCGGCTTCATCACGAGCGCGTTGCCGGCGACGAGGGCGGGCAGCGCATCGCCGACCGACAGCTCCAGCGGGTAGTTCCAGGGGGCGATCTGGCCCACGACCCCGCGCGGGTGGCGCAGTTCGGTGACCTTGGTCAGGGTGGGCACCGCGCCCGTGTGCCGCCTGGGCCTGAGGTAGGCGGGCGCCTTGCGGCCGTAGTGGCGGGCGGCGACGGCGACGGCCTGGACCTCCTCGTGGGCGTGCAGCCGCGCCTTGCCGGTCTCCAGCTGGATCAGGTCCAGGACCTCGGCCTGCCGTTCGAGCAGCAGGTCGTGGAAGCGCAGCAGCACGGCGGCCCGCTGCCGCACCGGGGTCCGCTCCCATACCGCCTGGGCGGCGCGGGCGGTCTGGAACGCCTTGCGCACGTCCTCGGGCGTGGACTGCGGCAGGTCGGCCAGCTTCTCGCCGGTGAACGGCGTGTGGTTGGCGGTGCGGCCGGAGCCGATGACGCCCTTGGTGAGCTGGGCGACCAGCTCCGGCGTGACCACGTCGGCGGCGGTCCGCGCGCCCTCGGGAGCGGGGGCGAGGGGGTTCGTGCCGGTGCCGGTCACGTCCGTGGGCCGTGCGGGAGCCTGTTCCTGGGCCTGCGAGTCGGTCATGAGCGGCAGGGTATTCCGGCGCGGAAACTTTGGGTACCCGTCGGTAACAGGGATTCACCGAGCGCTCACATGACGCCAGTGAACACTGGCGGTGAACGTGCTGATCAGGGCGTTGTGCCCAGGCGCCGGGCCGGGCCGAGGAGCGGGGCCGATGATCTGCGCGACGGCGTCGCCCCCACCTGCTGTCCGTCGCGCCGCCCCGCGCGCTCCCCTTCGGCGACCGCGCGCAGCACGGCCGCCACCTCGTCGGGCCCCGGCCGGTCCGCCGGTTCGTCGACCAGGAGCCGGGTGAGCAGGGGGCCGAGCGGACCTGCACGGTCGTAGCCGGGAGCCCCGGGTGCGGGGGTGCCGGGTGCGGAAGCCCCAGGTGCGAGAGCGCCGGCTCCGGGGGCGCCGGACGTGGTTCCCGGTGTGTGGCCGAAGGGCGAGCGGCCCTCGACGGCGACGTACAGCAGCACGCCCAGGGACCACAGATCGGAGGCGGGTCCCGCGCCCGGCCGGGACAGCCGCTCGGGGGCGAGGAAGTCGCGCGGGCCGAGGGGGTCGGGCGGCCCAGCCGACGGGCCGGGCGGATCCGCGGGGCCGCCGTGTCCGGTGCCGAAGTCGGTGACGACGACGCGGCCCGTTCCTGACTCGATCAGGACGTTGGCCGGCTTGACGCCACGGTGCACGATGCCGACGGCGTGCGCGGCACGCAGCGCGCCGAGGACGGCGAGAGCGATCCGAGCGGCTTCGGCGGGCGGGACGGGCCCGCGGCGCAGCGCCGTACGAAGCGACTCGCCGCGCACCAACTCCATGACGATCCAAGGGAGTCCGTCATCGAGCAGCACGTCCAGGACGGTCACGGCGGACGGATGGTCCACGCGTGCGGCGGCCCGGGCCTCATGGTGCACGCGGTGGGCGACCCGCGGGTCCGACGGCAGCAACAGCGGCTGTTTGACGGCGACTTCACGGTCGGTCGCCTCGTCGACGGCCCGCCACACCCGGCCGGCGGCGGCGCCGTCGGCCGTGGCATCGGCGCCGAGGCGCGCTGACAGCCGGTACCGGCCGCCTATCAGACGCCCGTCGGCCGCGGGTGCACCGTCTTCGCTCATGCCCCATCAGTACCGTGCCTGCAGCGCCCTTGTCGACGCGGGCCGCCGCGACGCCCGGTGCGACGAATCCGTCAACTCCCCCTGTTTCAGGGCTTGTCGACGGTCAGATGCGCGACGGCCGTGCCGGCCACCTCGCGGCCCCGGGCCGTGAAGTCGCCCTTGCCCGGATAGCCGATGGTGAGCTTGTACATGTCCCCGGCCGTGGTCCGGTAGTAGAAGACCCGCAGTTCGCGGGGGCGGGGGTTCTGGCTGTCGGTCGTCGTGTAGGTGACCGTGTTCTGGGCCGCCGGCCTGCCGTGGAACTCCGCGTTGTCGTCCGGTCTCGTCGCCGGCCCGTCGGGCATGGAGAGGCTGTAGTCGCCGTCGTCCTTGAACTTCTCGTTGTCCGCGTACATCTGGGAGGCCGCGGAGCCCTTGATCCGACGCAGGGAGTCGTCGGACTTCCTGGACAGGCTCAGCCCGATCCAGACGGCGCCGCTCGGATCGTAGTACGTGACCCAGTTCCGGTCGGTGTCGTTCTTGCCCGGGTGAACGGCCTTGTACGCCGCCGGCACCGCCAGCGTCGCGCCCAGGTCCTTCTCCGCCTTCGTCTCCCAGTCCGCCGGGAGGGAGCCGCCGAACGGGTCGGCGAACAGCAGATACCCCGCCACCGCCGCGGCGGCCACGGCCGCGCCGAGGCCCAACCAGGTTCCGCGGCCCGGCCGGAAGCGGCGGCCGGCCGGGCCGGCGGACGAGGGCGTCCCGGCGGACACCGGAGCCGGGGGACGCGCGGCCGCCTCCAGCAGGGCGCGCACCCGGGCCGCGTCCGGACGGCGCGTGGGGTCCTTCTCCAGCAGCCCGCTCACGGCCTCGGCGAGCGGGCCGTGCGCGGCGGCGGGCGGGGCGGGGGTCGCGTTGAGGACCGACTGGAGCGTGGCCGCGGTGTTGCTGCGGCGGAAGGGCGAGACACCCTCCGTGGCCGCGTACAGGACCACACCGAGGGACCACAGGTCCGAGGCGGGCCCGGGGCGTCTGCCCAGCACCCGTTCCGGCGCGATGTACTCGGGTGATCCGACGAAGCCGCCCGTGTCGGTCAGATTGGTCTCGCCCTCGATCTGCGCGATGCCGAAGTCGGTGAGGACGACCCGGTCGTGCCGGCCGAGCAGGACGTTGTCGGGCTTGACGTCACGGTGCAGCACGCCCGCCGCGTGCGCGGCCTCCAGCGCGCCGAGCACCTGGAGGCCGACCCGGGCCGCCTCCCGCGTGTCCAGGGTGCCCTCCCGGAGCGCGCTGCCCAGCGAACGCCCCCGCACCAGCTCCATCACGATCCACAGCCGGCCGTCGACGACCGCCACGTCATGGACGTTCACCACCGCCGGATGGTCGAGACGGGCCGCCGCGCGCGCCTCGCGTCGCATCCGCTCGAAGGCGTTCGCGCGTTCCTGTTCGGGAAGATGGTCCGCGACCCGCGGCTCCTTCACCGCGACCTCACGGTCCACCGTCTCGTCCTTGGCCCGCCACACCGTGCCCATGCCGCCGTCACCGAGCTTCGACAACAGCCGGTAGCGCCCGGCTATCAGACGCCCGGCGCCGAGGTCGCGCGCGGGCTGTGACGACTCGGGCTGTGGCGACTCGGCCCGCGGCGGCACCAGTTGGGTCGGCGCCGCATACGGATTGTCCGGATGCGGCACGTGCGCGGGCGGGTTGGGCGGTTGCAGACCAAAACTCGTCGGCTCATCGGCGCGCTGGTGGGCTCCCCCGTTGCTGCTCATGCGTCCATCCATACCGTGCCATGCGGCGAACCAGCCACACTCGGCGCCAACCGGTCACAGACCCGTGACCCACCGGCTCCCCCACGCATTGGGGGGCGGCGTGAGCCGGGATCGGTGTCAGTCGCGTGCGAACGTGTCGAGGGCGACGTCGAAGTGTGCGCGGGCGGTGCGGGTCCTGCCCACCGGCGCCGACACCCATACGTCGTACAGCCGGCCGTTCTCCTCCCAGCACAGGTCGTAGGTGTGCCGTGGCCCCTCCACCGCGCTGTAGCCGCTCCAGCTGAACTCCCAGAGCGCGGCCGGTCGTCCGCGGTGCGTGGCCTCGGTCACCCGGCCGTCGCGGTACCCGGGGTTGGTGCGCGGACCCTCGGCCGCCGCCCGGCGCAGCACCGCGAGCGGGCCGCCCGGTCCGGGTTCGGTGACCTTGATGCCGAGCCGGAAGGTCGCCCCCGGCGACAGATAGAAGACACGCTCGTCCTGCGGGTCGCGGGTGAAACCCTCGGGCACGGCGAGGGAGAAGCCCGCCGGGTCCCGGGCGGTGCGATAGCCCGAGGGTGCCGGGCGGGCACCCAAGGCGGTGGACGCGCTAGGCGAAGGCGACACGCCCGCCGACGTACCAGGCGCCGACGCGCCGGGCGCCGGTGTGCCTGATGCCGTGCTCGCCGACGTGCCGGGCGCCGGACGCGTCGGTGCGCCGCCGCCGTCGCGGTTGATCAGCAGTGCCGCCGCCGAGATACCGGCCCCGGCCATCGCGGCGACCAGCAGCGCCGCCACCAGCACACCCCGCCGCGACAGCCGTAACGGCGTCCGGCCGGCCGGCACCGGCCCCGGCGCGTCCCGCTGGGCCGGCGGATACGGGCCGGCCGGCCGCGGCCCGTCGGCCGGCTGCGGCGTACGGCCGGTCTCCAGGAACGCGCGCAGCATCCGCTCCGCCTCGGCCGCACCCAGCCGCCGGGCCGGGTCGCGTTCCAGCAGGCCCCGGATGACCGGAAGCAGCGGCTCGGCCTCGGCGGGCGGCCGGATCTCGGCGGCGACGACGGCGTGCAGGATGCCGCCGAGCGAGTCGCGCCGGAACGGCGACTCGCCGCTGAGCGCCGCGCACAGCAGCGCGCCCAGCGACCACAGATCGGACGCGGGCCCGGCCCGGTTCCCGGACATCCGCTCGGGCGCGGTGTATTCGGGCGAACCGACGAAGGAGCCGGTCTCGGTGAGTGTGGTGGCACCGGCGACCTGTGCGATGCCGAAGTCGGTGAGCACGACCCGGTCGGTGCCCGACTCGATCAGGACGTTGGCGGGTTTGAGGTCGCGGTGCAGCACACCGGCCGCGTGCGCGGTGTGCAGCGCGCCGAGCAGGGCGATGCCGATGCGGGCGGCCTCGGCTGCGTCGACCGGTCCGCGCTGCGCGATCCGCTCGGCGAGCGAGTCGCCGTCGATCAGCTCCATGACGATGCAGGAGCGTTCGTCGTCCTCGACGACGTCGTGCACGACGATGATGTGCGGATGGTGCAGTTGCGCCACCGCGCGGGCCTCGCGCAGGGTGCGCTCGCGGTGCAGCCGGGCGTCGTCGTCCGAGAGGGAGGTGTCCTGGGTGAGTTCCTTGACCGCGACCCGGCGTCCCAGCAGTTGGTCGGCTGCCCGCCACACGACGCCCATCCCGCCGCGCCCGAGCCGGGCCTCCAGGCGGTAACGGCCCGCGATCACACGGAAGGCGTCCCCCTCGGTCCCCATGGGCCCATCATGCCGCACCGGACGCTCTGCTTCCGGGGCGTCGACCGGCCAAGCGTGTCAGCCCGCGGGTGGCTGCCAGCTCTGCAGCACCCAGGTGAACTGCCGGCTCGCCGTCGCCCAGTCCTCGGCGGGCGACGACATGTAGATCACGTACTCGACACCGTCACGGCCGATGTACGTCTCCTCGATGGCGCGGCGCGGACCTGCGACGTACGGCGGGTCCTTGGCCAGCGCGGTCCAGGTGTACTCCCACAGCGCGCCCTTGCGGTCGCGGTAGGTGTTCTCCTCCATCGTCACCCGCTCGTAGTCCACCAGCCGCTGCAACTGCTGTTCCAGGTCCTGCTGGTGCTGGAAGGGGTCGGCGAAGTCCGGTGAGCCGTCGATGGAGATGCGGACGAAGTGCTTGCCGCCGTCGGGTGTGTAGTCGACCTGTTTGAGGTCGCCCTCTATGCCGTACACCTGTCGCTTCCAGCCCTTGGGCAGGGACAGGGTGAAGCCCAGCGGGTCGTTGACGCGCTGCCAGTCGGAGGGCACGGTCGCGTCCTCGGTGGGCGTGCCGCTGGGGCTGGCGGTGGCCGAGTCCGTGGGGTCGGGCGTGGTCACGGCCGCGTCGTCGTTCTGCCGTCCGGTGCCCAGCTCCTGCAGTGCCACCGCGGCGGCGCCGCCCACGACGGCGGCCAACGCGATCACGACTGCGAAGGTGCGCAGGCGGCGCCGGGGCCGGGCGGGCGGCGCGGCCGGCGCGAGGGCCGTCGGCGCCGTGGTCGGCACCGGCGGGGTCGCCGGGTGCGTCCCGTACGGGGCCGCGGTGGCGGAGCCGTACCCGGTGGGGTCGGCCGGGCCGTACCCGGTGGGCTCGGGCGGGCCGTACCCGGTGGGCTCGGGCGGGTGGGATGCCACGTTCTGTGTCGGCACGAACGCCTGCGCCGCACCGGGCCGCCGCCCTTCCGCCGCCTCCGCCAGCAGCTGCTCCGCCTCCGCGGCGTCCGGCCGCTCCGCGGGGTCCTTGCGCAGCAGGGCGGTGATGACGGGGCCGAGCGGACCGGCGGACCCGGGCTCCTCTGCCTCGTCCTCGACGACCGCCTGCATGGTGCTCAGCGGTGAGGTGCGGCGGAACGGCGACCGGCCCTCCACCGCCGTGTACAGCGTGGCACCCAGCGCCCACAGGTCGGAGGCGGGGCCCGGGTCGTGGCCGCGCACTCGTTCCGGGGCGAGGTAGTCGACCGAGCCGACGACCTCTCCGGTGCGGGTGATGGTGGAGTCGCCCTCTATCTGGGCGATGCCGAAGTCGGTGAGCAGGACCCGGCCGTCCCGCCCGAGCAGCACGTTGCCCGGCTTGATATCGCGGTGCAGGACGCCGGCGGTGTGCGCGGCGCGCAGCGCCCGCAGCACCCACAGCCCGATGCGCGCGGCCTCCTGCGGCTCGATGCGGCCCCGTTCCTTGACCGCGTCGGCCAGCGAGCTGCCCTCGACCAGCTCCATCACGATCCACGGGCGGCCGTCGTGTTCCAGCACGTCGTGCACGGTGACGACGGCGGAGTGGTTGATGCGGGCCGCCGCGCGGGCCTCTGCCCGGGTGCGGGCGAGCAGCACGGCCTGGTCGCTGTCGGAGACGTAGAACGCCGCCGTCAACTCCTTGATGGCGACCGCCCGGTGCAGCACCTCGTCGTGTGCGCGCCACACCCGGCCCATGCCCCCGCTGCCGATGGAGTCGACGAGCCGGTAGCGGCCCGCCACGAGCAGGCCCTGCATCTGATTCACGTTGCCCCGCAATGCTCTTGACAGGGTCAGACTAGGGACCGGCAGTCGTTCATGGAACGGGCGGGGTGCCAAGGAGACCGCACTGTGACGGTTTTCGCTTCCGCAAGCCCGCGGGAACCGGACGCGAAGCGGCGTCAGCGGGTGTACTGGTACGTCTGCGACGCCTGCTCGTACAGCCGTGTCACCTCGTCCCGTTCGGCCTCCGGACCGCGCACCTGCACCACGTGGTAGCGGCCGTCGATGAGCAGGGCGATATTGCGTACGAACAGGTCTCGCCCTTGGTCGTCGGTCCAGGTGAACTGACCCTCCGCCATGGTCCGGCCGCCCACCTCGATGGTCCGCAGCCCGGCGGCGGTGGCCCAGCTGGAGTCGCGGTAGGGCTGCAGTTCGCTCTCCTTGTCCCGCTGGTAGACCATCGGGTCGCTGCCGTACTTGGCCGCGCTGTCCCGGCCCGGCACGACGACGAGCTGGAAGTCGCCGTGCGTGTACAGCACCTGCCCGAGGCCGTTGCGGGGCGTGCGGTCCCAACCGTCGGCGACGGCGATCCGGAAGCCCTCGGGGTCCTTGCGCAGCGTGAAACCGTCGGCGGCGGAGGGCCCTTCGGTGGTCTGCGTCTCGGTGGACGGTGCCGACGAGGTCTTCTCGGACGCGTCCGCCGAGGGCGCGGTGCTCGCCCCGCCCGAGGGCGCGGGTGCTTGGCTCACCTGGCTCGCGGCCCCGGTCCGCTCGCCGTCCGCCGCGTCGGTGCTGTCCGCCTTCGGCATGAACAGCACCGCGTACGCGATCGTGCCCGCCAGCAGGAGCAGGATCAGCAGGAGCAGGGTGCGGCCCAGACGGCGTGGGGAGGCGGCCTCCTGCCGGGCCCGCTTGTGCCGCCCGTGCGCACTGGTCGCGGGCAGCCCGGCGCGCCGTCTGCGCACCAGTTCGCCGCGGCGCCGCACGATCGGCAGCCGCTTGGGGTCGGCGGGCGGCGCGGCGACCACATGTGTGCCGGCGTCCGGCTCGGGCGCGGACCGCACCAGGGAGCGCAGCCAGCCGCGCAGTTCCTCGAAGTCCGGCCGCTCGGTGGGGTCCTGACGCAGCAGCGACTCGACGACCGGACGCAGCGGCCCGCACTCCTCCGCGAAGGCGGGCGGCTCCGCGCACACCAACTGAACCAGTTCGGCCGTGGACTCCTCCGGGTACGGCGCATGCCCCTGTACGGCCCTGAACAGCAGCGCGCCGAGCGCCCACAGGTCGGTCGCGGGACCGATCGGGGCAGCCAGCTGCCAGTTCTCGTGCACCGGCCCGGCCTGTTCGGGTGCCCAGCGCTCGGTCACCGGCCCCACCACAGTCATCCGCACCTGCCGTGCCCGTTCCGCGGCGAGCGCGGTGGCGGGGCCCCGCCGGGCGGGGGCACCGGCGGCCGGCTCGCCCCAGCCGGCGGGCGGCGGGGTGTCGGCGGCGGGCGGCACCGGCGCACGACCGCCCTTCGGGGGCACGGTGGCGGCCGGGAGCGAGCGTCCGTCGGCGGCGGCCGGCGGCAGCGCGGGGGCGGGGCCGACCTGCCCGCCGGGGGCGTGCGGGGCCGCGTGGGTGGCGCCGCCCGGCGGGAGCGCCGTCCGCTGCGGGTCCTCGCCCGGGGCGCTCCGGGGGGACGCCCCGTGCCAGGGGGTGGCGCGCACGCCGTAGGGATCGGCTATCTGTCCGGGGGGCGTGCCGCCGGGGCGTGGGTCCACGCCCGGACCGGGCCCGTACGGCACCGGGGCGGGGCCGCTTTCGCGGGCGGCGCCGGGGTCGGCCTCGGTGGGCGGCCGGACGCCGGGCAGCGCGGCCCGCCCGTTCTGCTGTGTCTCCTGCACCCGGGCGGCGGCGCGTGCGCCCGCCCGGTACGCGGCGATCGCCCCCGCACGGGCGGCCCGGACGTCCCCGCCGCCCTCCAGCGCGGGGCGGCCCGGCGCCCCGGGCGTCACGGCGCCGTCCGCGCCCTCCGCGCCGGGCACCGGTCGGCCCCCCACGGCCCGCGCCTGGATCGCGGCACGCCGGGCCGCCTCCGGGTCCACACCCTCCGGCGCCCCACCACCGACTCCACCACCGGGCCCACCACCGACCCCACCGGGGCGACCAGCGCCGTAGCCGGGCACTCCGGGCGCCACGGATCCGACCGGTCCGACGGCGCTCCCCGGACCGCCTGGTGCGCCGGGTCCTGCGGCGCCACCCGGCCCTGTGGGCCCGACGGGCCCGGCGAGGCCCTGCGGACCGGCGCCCTCCGGCTCCTCCGGAGCCGGGACCGGATCGTATCCGGACAGTGCCTCCTCGGCCGCGCCGACCGCGAGACCGGTCAGCATCACACGCCCGTCGTCGCAGACGAGGACCGTGCGGGCCGTGATGTTGCGGTGCACCCAGCCGTGCGCGTGCAGCACTCGCAGCGCCATCAGGACGTCGGAGGCGACCTCGGCGGCCCGGTACGGCGTCAGCGGATGCTCGGCCAGCAGCGCGGACAGCGGGCGCGCCGTCACACACTCGCTGACGATCCACAGCGAACCGCCCTCGGCGAACACGTCGAAGACCTGGTCGAGCCGCGGGTGGTCGGGTATGCGGGCGGCGGCCTGCGCCGCCTCGACGGCGCGCCGCACCGCCGGATCCGTGGGCCGCCGCGTCGCCGACCGGGCCGCCGGGGGCCGACGCGCGCCGCGGTCACGGGCGGTGAAACCGTCGGGCAGCCCGTCCGCGTCCAGCACCTCCGCCTCGACGACCTCGGGCAACGGCACCTGCCTGACGAGTACTTCCTGCCCGCTGTAGGTGTCGAAGGCGCGGGTCTCGGTGAGTTCGTACTCGTCGGAGGGCGGCAGCGGCAGGCGGTAGCGGTCGGCGAGCACCCGACCCGCATAGTCGTCCACGTTGCCTCCCCCGGCAGCCCTGTCGGTCAATTCCGTTCGCTTTGCGGCCCGTTCGGTAGGCGTTCCTGGACGCGTACGGTCCGCGGCCCCTCACGATACGTGCCGGAGGCAACCCGCATTGAGGGCTTGACCGTATTGTCACGCCCCGAAACCCGGACCGCTGCCTCACGCCTTGGGTTCGAAGGACCGCGTCAGCGTCTTCCAGGTCCCCTTGCGCAACTCGCCGCCCCACTGCGCGGACTTCGCGGTGTACATCAGCGCGTAACCGACCCGCCCCTCGATGACGAAGCCGCGGTCGATGGTCCGGTACTTCGTGCCGCCCTCGGTGTAGGTGAACTCCCAGTCCGCCGCGTTCCAGCCGCGATAGTCCACCTGCTCTATCCGGATCCGCTGGTACTGCGGACGCACCATGTAGCGCTCCTGGTTCTTCCAGTCCGCCACCGGGTCGTCCTTGGGCGTGCTGGTCCAGGCCACGAGGAGCTTCTGTCCTTCGGGTCCGGTGAACCGGTCCCCCGCGTTGTCCGAGGACCCGTACTTCCAGCCCGCGGGCAGCCCGATCGAGTACCCCTGGCGCCCCTTGTGCGTCTGCACCACGGGCGCGCCGCCGCTGCCACTGGAGTTCGACTCGCCGGAGCCGCCGTCGCCGGACGCGCTCGCGCTCGGCTCGCTCCCCGCCCCGGACGCGGAGCCCGTCGCGGGGTCCGTCGCCGCGCCCGTACCGGAGGAGGCCGAGGTATCGCCGGTCTCGCCGTCCGTGCGGGTGCCGTCCTTGTCCTGCTTGGTGCCGGCGCTCGCGCCCGCGCTCGCCACCGGCTTGCCGCCGTCCTCGGCGCCGTTGGAGCCCGTGTCGTCACCGAGGGTGAGGGCCAGCACCGTGCCGACCACCGCGAGCACCAGGACCACCGCGATGATCACCAGCGTCCGCTTCGGCACCACGTCCGTGAGCGGCGCCCGGGGCGCGGGCCGCGGCGGCAGATCCGGCGGCGGCACCACGGGCCACCCGGAACTCGGCTTCGCTGCATCCGACTTGGCCGCACCCGTCTTCGCCGCACCAGCCTGCGCGGCCGCCCCCGGAGCCGCCGCGCCGGCCGCGGCCGACGGGGAAGCGGCCCCGGACGCCCCAGCCGAGCCGGCACCGGCAGCCCCGCCGCCGCTTACGCCCGCGCCTGCACCCGCAGGACCCGCACCGACGGGACCCGCGTCGCCGGAGGCCGGAGCGGACTCGCCCGCGCCCACCTCCGTGCCCCCCGTTCTCGGGGCAGTCCGGCTCGCCACCCCGGCCGTGGCCACCCCCGCGGCCTTGCGCACGGAACGCAGCGCCCCGCGCAGCTTCTCCGCGGCCTCCTCGCCCCGCTTGCCGCCGCCCGCGGCGGCCCGGTCCGCGGACCCGCCGGGCTGCGCCGGCAGCGGCACGACCCGCGTGGCGTCCATCGCCTCCGGCTCGGGCGCGTGGATCACCGCGTTGAGCATGGCCCGGGCGCCCGCGTCGTCCAGCCGCTGGGCGGCGTCCTTGGTGAGCAGCCCGTGGATGACGTCCCTGAGGGGTCCCGCGTTCTTGGGCTCCTCCAGGGGCTCGGTCATCACCGCGGTCAGCGTCGCGATGGCCGACCCCCTGTCGTACGGCGGGACGCCCTCCACCGCCGCGTACAGCAGGCCGCCGAGCGACCACAGGTCGGCCGCCGGGCCCGGCTTGTGCCCGCGGGCCCGCTCAGGGGAGATGTAGGAGGGCGCGCCGACGAGCATGCCGGTGGAGGTGATGGACGGGTCGCCCTCGACCTGGGCGATGCCGAAGTCGGTGAGCACGACCCGGCCGTCCTCGGCGATCAGCACGTTGGACGGCTTCACATCGCGGTGCAGGATGCCTTCGCGGTGCGCCGAGCGCAGCACGTCGAGGATCGCGAGCCCGACCTCCGCCGCACGCTTGGGCTCCAGCAGGCCGTCCTCCCGGATGACCTCGGCGAGGGACTTGCCCTCCACCAGTTCCATCACGATCCACGGCCGGTCGTCCTCGTCGACCACGTCGAAGACGGTGACCGCGCTGTTGTTGCGGATCCGTGCGATCGCCTTGGCCTCGCGCAGGGTCCGCGTGATCAGGCGCCGCTTCTCCTCCTCGTCGATGTTCGACGGGAACCGCAGCTCCTTGACGGCGACGGTCCGGCCCAGGGTCTCGTCCTCGGCCCGCCACACCGTACCCATGCCGCCGCGGCCGAGCACTTCTCCCAACCGGTACCGCCCGGCGAGGAGACGTTCGCTCTTGTCCTGACGGGATGTCCCCGCCCGCTCCGCCTCCGACATGCGTCCCCTCATGCAACCCGCCCTGACAGAGCCTCCATTGTCCCTCACCCGACAAGTGCCCGACGCCCAGGGTGCCCCTCCGGATGCCCCGGGTCCTCCGCTCCTCCCTCCGCTTCCTTGCGATTCCTTCCCCTGCCGCCATACTCCCGGCCCGCCGCGCCGGGACGGGTCGCGACGGCGGAACCGAGCCGCGAACCCGCCCCGCTCCCGGCCGACTTCCGCCCTCGCACCTGTTGAAACGGGCGGGCCGCCCACGGAGATCCCGGCTCACCGCACCCGTTCGAGTGAAGTCGCCCCGGCCGGCTCAGAGCGGCACGATGTCCGGCGCCCCCAGCCGCGCCGCGTCCGCGGTGAGGTCGTCCGGCTGCAGCTGGGACTCCCGCTCGGCCTGCACCCGCTTCTCGTAGTGCTCGACCTCACGCTCGATCTGGTCCTTGTCCCAGCCGAGGACGGCCCCCATGAGTCCGGCCGCCTCACGGGCGCTGCGTGTACCGCGGTCGAAGGTCTCGATGGAGATCCTGGTCCGGCGGGTCAGCACGTCGTCCAGGTGCCGCGCGCCCTCGTGCGTGGCGGCGTACACGACTTCCGCGCGCAGATAGTCGTCGGCGCCCTGCAGGGGGTCGCCCAGCGAGGGGTCGGCAGCGACCAGGTCCAGGACCTCCTCCGCCATCGAGCCGTACCGGTTGAGCAGGTGCTCCACGCGGGCCACGTGCAGCCCGGCGCGGGCGGCGATCCGCGCCCGCGCGTTCCACCTCGCCCGGTAGCCCTCCGCGCCCAGCAGCGGGACGTCCTCGGTGACGCACTCGGCGACCCGCATGTCGAGGCCGTGCACCGCCTCGTCCACCGCGTCCTTCGCCATCACCCGGTACGTCGTGTACTTGCCGCCGGCGACCACGACGAGGCCCGGCGCCGGGTGCGCCACGGTGTGCTCGCGCGACAGCTTGCTGGTCGCGTCGGATTCACCGGCGAGCAGCGGACGCAGTCCCGCGTACACGCCCTGGACGTCGTCGCGGGAGAGCGGCACCGCGAGCACCGAGTTGACGTGCTCCAGCAGGTAGTCGATGTCCGCGCTGGACGCGGCCGGGTGGGCCTTGTCCAGGTCCCAGTCGGTGTCGGTGGTGCCGACGATCCAGTGCCGCCCCCACGGTATGACGAACAGGACGGACTTCTCCGTGCGCAGGATCAGTCCGGTCGTGGAGTGGATGCGGTCCTTGGGCACGACCAGGTGGATGCCCTTGGAGGCGCGGACGTGGAACTGTCCCCGCTCCCCCACCATCGCCTGCGTGTCGTCGGTCCACACACCGGTGGCGTTGACGACCTGCTTGGCGTGGATCTCGTACTCCCCGCCCGCCTCCACGTCCTGCACCCGGACGCCGACCACCCGCTCGCCCTCACGCAAGAAGGCGGTCACTCGCGCGCGGTTGGCGGCCTTCGCGCCGTACGACACCGCGGTCCGCACGAGGGTGGCGACATAACGGGCGTCGTCCATCTGGGCGTCGTAGTACTGGAGGGCGCCGACCAGGGCGTCCTTGCGCAGGGCGGGGGCGACCCGCAGTGCCTGACGTCGGCTCAGGTGCCGGTGCATCGGCAGGCCCCGGCCGTGGCCGCGTGCCATCGACATGGCGTCGTAGAGCGCGACGCCCGAACCGGCGTACAGCCGCTCCCAGCCCTTGTGCTGGAGCGGGTAGAGGAACGGCACGGGCTTGACCAGGTGCGGCGCGAGGCGTTCCAGCAGCAGGCCGCGCTCCTTCAGCGCCTCGCGGACGAGCGCGAAGTCCAGCATCTCCAGATAGCGCAGGCCGCCGTGGATCAGCTTGCTGGACCTGCTGGACGTGCCCGACGCCCAGTCGCGCGCCTCGACCAGGCCGGTGGACAGTCCGCGGGTGACCGCGTCCAGCGCGGTGCCCGCGCCGACCACTCCGCCGCCCACCACCAATATGTCCAGCTCGCGCTCGGCCATGCGCGCCAGTGACTCCGCGCGCTGCGCCGGCCCCAGTGCCGCTGTCCTCACCGCTGCCTCCCGCTGTCGGTCGCGTCGGCCGCACCCGGTGGGCGAAGCCCGGTTCGTCCCCTCCTCATGCCCAAATTCTGACCGGCTTGCCCGACTTCAGCCACCACTCGCCCCCAGCCTGTGGACAACGACCGCGTGACCAGCGGAAGACCACCGCAAGACACAAGAAGACAATCCCACATCACGGTCATATTTACTCCTAGTGTGACATTGCGCTCGCCCGTCCTGTCCACCGGGCTTGCGCACCTGTCCCGCTTCGGCTACTGGGAAGGACGGCCCACGCATGCCCGCAGACCTCGCCGTCATCGGACTCGGCCCCTACGGCCTGCCCCTCGCCCAGGCAGCCGTCGCCGCCGGCATCGCCACGCTCGGCTACGCCACCGGGCCGGAGACCGGCTCGCTCAGCCCCGCCGAACTGCGCCGGATGCTCTCGGGGGGCTTCCGGCCCGCCACCGACCCGGCCGGGCTCGGCCGGGTGCGCACCGCGGTGATCTGCGCGCCGACCCCCCGGGGCGTGGACGGCGGGCTCGACCTGAGCCAGGTGGAGTCCGCCGCCCGCACCCTGGCGGCCCGGCTGCGCCCGCACACCACGGTGATCCTGGAGTCGCCGGTGCATCCGGGCACCACCGAGGACTTCCTGCGGCCCCTGCTTGAGAAGGGTTCGGGGCTGCGCGCGGGCCGCGACTTCCACCTCGCCTACGCGCCCAGCCGTGTCGACCCCGGCAACCGCGACCACACCCCGGCCAACACGCCCAAGGTCATCGGCGGCCTCACCCCGGCCTGCACCGAGTCCGCCGCGGCGTTCTACGCACGGCTGACCGACAAGGTGGTACGCGCGCGTGGACCGCGCGAGGCGGAGACGGTGCAACTGCTGGAGACGAACTTCCGGCACGTCAACATCGCCCTCGTCAATGAAATGGCCGTCCTGTGCCATGACTTGGGCGTGGACCTGTGGGACGTCATCCGCTGCGCGGAGACCAAGCCGTTCGGCTTCCAGGCGTTCCGGCCCGGCCCCGGTGTCGGCGGCCACGGCGTCCCGCAGGACCTGACCGGCCACGCCGGCCGCCCGCTGCGCATGGTCGAACTGGCCCAGCAGGTCAACGGCCGCATGCCCCGGTACGTCGTCCAGCGGGCCGCCGTCCTCCTCAACGAGCACGGCAAGTCGGCCCGCGGCGCGCGCGTGCTCCTGCTGGGCGTCACCTACAAGGCCGACCTCGCCGACCAGCAGGGCACCCCGGCCCACGAGGTCGCGATCCGGCTGATGGAGCTGGGCGCCTCCGTCAGCTACCACGACCCCCACATCGCGTCCTGGAGCGTCCTGGACCGCCCGGTCCCGCGCGCCGACTCCCTGTACGAGGCCGCGGCCGACGCCGACCTCACGATCCTCCTCCAGCAGCACCGCACGTACGACATGCAGGGCCTGTCGGTGAAGGCTCAACTGCTGCTGGACACACGGGGCGCCACACCCACGGGAGCGGCGCACCGGTTGTGAAGGGGGCGCACGCGGAGGGGGCTCACTCCAGAGCCGGTGGCACAGGGCGCCGACCGACGGGTAGCGTACGAAATCGGGCCGAGCCCCACCGCAGTGGCCACTGCAGGGGGCTCCTGACCGGTTTACGGGTGTCAGCCCCTAATTCTCCTGGGGGCGGCCGCTCACCCCGGTCGTAAAGGGTGGAGCCCAACGCAGCGGGAACTGCAGCGGGCTCCTGAAGGTGAACGGAGTGTCCACCCCGTCTCTATAGGGGTGGCCGCTCCCCCTCCGTAAATCCGCAAGATCCACCTCCTCCGGAACCGGACCGCCCCACAGCGAATCCGGTACCGTACAAAAAGGTGGAGCCCACCGCAGCGGCCACTGCAGCGGGCTCCTGGCCGGTTTACGGGTGTCCGCCCCTAGATCTCATGGGGGCGGCCGCTCACCGGCCGTAAATCCGCAAGATCCACCTCCTCCGGAACTTCACCAGCCGAAGCCGAACGCGGTCCCAGCGGGTGGGCTTGCGGTGACGGCCCATGGGCGCGCCCCCTTCCACGATGCCGCCCAGAGGCCCGGTAGGGCGGTCCGTCGGAATTCGGGCCGGGCCCCGAGGGCGGGGTCCGGACCGTGTCCTTGGAAGGGGGCGCCCCAGAGAACGGGGTCGCCGATCACTGACGCTACCTGCTGGGTTCGCCCGTTCAGCCCATATTCGCCCCGAACGCAACCGCGCGCCCCTCGCACACAACCCGCGCCCCCACAAGGCCACTTGGGCATACGGAAAGGCTCGGCCACCCCCGCTAGGGGCGGCCGAGCCCGTGTCGGCGTCTCAGGTCGAGCGCGGTGTCACCTCACCGCCGGTGCTGCGAGTCCGCCACGGTGACCTCCACCCGCTGGAACTCCTTCAGCTCGCTGTAACCGGTGGTCGCCATGGCCCGGCGCAGGGCACCGAAGAAGTTCATCGAACCGTCGGGGCTGTGGGACGGGCCGGTGAGGATCTCCTCGATCGTGCCCACCGTGCCGAGGTCCACCTTCTGGCCGCGCGGCAGTTCCTCGTTGACCGCCTCCATGCCCCAGTGGTGGCCCCTGCCGGGCGCGTCGGTGGCGCGGGCCAGCGGGGACCCCATCATCACCGAGTCCGCGCCGCAGGCGATCGCCTTGGGCAGGTCCCCGGACCAGCCGACACCGCCGTCCGCGATCACATGCACATACCGGCCGCCGGACTCGTCCATGTAGTCCCGGCGCGCGGCGGCCACGTCCGCGACCGCCGTGGCCATCGGCACCTGGATGCCGAGCACGTTGCGCGTGGTGTGCGCGGCGCCGCCGCCGAAGCCGACCAGCACACCGGCCGCGCCGGTACGCATCAGATGCAGGGCCGCCGTGTAGGTGGCGCAGCCGCCGACGATCACCGGGACGTCCAGCTCGTAGATGAACTGCTTCAGGTTCAGCGGCTCGTGCGAGGAGGACACGTGCTCCGCGGAGACCGTCGTACCGCGGATGACGAAGATGTCGACGCCCGCGTCCACCACGGCCTTGGAGAACTGGGCGGTGCGCTGCGGGGACAGCGCGGCGGCCGTGACCACGCCGGAGTCACGCACCTCCTTGATGCGCGCGCCGATCAGCTCCTCCTGGATGGGGGCCGCGTAGACCTCCTGGAGCCGCCGCGTCGCCTCCTCGGCGGGCAGGGCGGCGATCTCGTCGAGCAGCGGCTGCGGGTCCTCGTACCGCGTCCACAGCCCCTCCAGGTTCAGCACGCCCAGGCCGCCCAGCTCGCCGATGCGGATCGCGGTGGCCGGGGAGACGACGGAGTCCATGGGGGCGGCCAGGAAGGGCAGCTCGAAGCGGTAGGCGTCGATCTGCCAGGCGATCGAGACCTCCTTCGGGTCCCGCGTACGGCGGCTCGGTACGACGGCGATGTCGTCGAAGGCGTACGCCCGGCGGCCGCGCTTGCCGCGCCCGATCTCGATCTCAGTCACGTCTGTGGCCTTTCCCTGATGCGTTCAGCGTCTTCCAGTATCGCCGACGGGCCGCACACCGCCCCCGCTCAGGTGCCGCACACCGCCCCCGCTCAGATGTCGGACATCGCCCGGCTCCCGGATACGGCGAGGGCGCGCTCGGGCACGACAAGAGCGGCCCCGGAAGATCCGGGGCCGCACTCAAAACGTCTCAGAACGTCACGCGCGGTGCACGCGCGCGTGGGTCACTGCTGGCTGTAGTTGGGCGCCTCGACCGTCATCTGGATGTCGTGCGGGTGGCTCTCCTTGAGCCCCGCCGAGGTGATCCGGACGAAGCGGCCCTTGGACTCCATCTCCTCGATGGTGGCCGCGCCCACATAGCCCATGGTCTGGCGCAGGCCGCCGACCAGCTGGTGCAGCACATTGGCCAGCGGGCCGCGGTAGGGGACCTGGCCCTCGACGCCCTCGGGCACGAGCTTGTCGTCGGAGGCGACGTCGGCCTGGAAGTAGCGGTCCTTCGAGTACGAGCGGGCCTGGCCGCGGGACTGCATGGCGCCCAGCGAACCCATGCCGCGGTACGACTTGAACTGCTTGCCGTTGATGAACAGCAGCTCCCCGGGTGACTCCTCGCAGCCCGCGAGGAGGCTGCCCAGCATCACCGTGTCGGCACCGGCGGCCAGTGCCTTGCCGATGTCGCCGGAGTACTGCAGACCGCCGTCGCCGATCAGCGGGACACCGGCCGGACGGGCCGCGAGGGACGCCTCATAGATGGCGGTGACCTGCGGCACGCCGATGCCGGCCACCACGCGGGTCGTGCAGATCGAACCGGGGCCCACGCCCACCTTGATCCCGTCGACACCGGCGTCGATGAGGGCCTGCGCGCCGTCCCGGGTGGCGACGTTGCCGCCCACCACGTCGACGGAAACACTCGACTTGATCTTCGACATCCAGCTGAGCGCGTTGCTGTTGTGGCCGTGCGAGGTGTCGACGACCAGGAAGTCCACGCCGACCTCGGCGAGTGCCTGGGCACGCTCCAGGGCCTCGGGGCTGGCGCCGACCGCGGCGCCGACGAGCAGCCGGCCCTCGGCGTCCTTGGCCGCGTTCGGGTACTGCTCGGCCTTGACGAAGTCCTTGACCGTGATGAGGCCCTTGAGCACACCCGCGTCATCGACCAGGGGAAGCTTTTCGATCTTGTGCTGGCGCAGCAGCGCCATCGCCTCGACCCCGGAGATGCCGACCCTGCCGGTGACCAGCGGCATCGGCGTCATGACCTCGCGGACCCGACGCGAGCGGTCGCTCTCGAAGGCCATGTCCCGGTTGGTGACGATGCCGAGCAGCCGGCCCTGTGGGTCGGTGACGGGGACGCCGCTGATCCGGAACTTGGCGCACAGGGCGTCGGCATCGGCGAGGGTGGCCTCCGGGCCCACCGTGATCGGGTCGGTGACCATCCCGGACTCGGACCGCTTGACCAGGTCGACCTGGTTGACCTGGTCCTCGATCGAGAGATTGCGGTGCAGCACACCGACGCCGCCGAGCCGGGCCATCGCGATCGCCATGCGGGACTCGGTCACCTTGTCCATCGCCGCCGACAGCAGCGGGATGTTCACCCGGACGTTGCGGGAGATGCGGGACGAGGTGTCGACCGCGCTCGGGAGCACATCGGATGCGCCCGGCAGCAGCAGCACGTCGTCGTAGGTCAGCCCGAGTGTCGCGAATTTACCGGGCACTCCGTCGACGTTGGCAGTCATGACACCTTCCCCAATGGCCTTGATCGGTGCGGATGTCCATGCTAACGGGAAGCGCGACCGTCCCATTCCACGGTTTCCACGGTCCGGGGCGGCCCCGGGCTTCGTATGTTCGTACGGACCGTGCGTCCGGCCCGTTCAGACACTGGTCCGTGGCCGCGGGCGGCTACTGCTCGGCCAGCGCCCGCAGGCGGCTGAGGGCCCTGTGCTGCGCCACCCGTACCGCACCGGGTGACATTCCCAACATCTGACCGGTCTCCTCCGCGGTCAAGCCCACCGCGATCCGCAGCAGCAGCAGCTCGCGCTGGTTCTCCGGAAGATTGGCCAGCAGCTTCTTCGCCCACTCGGCGTCGCTGCTGAGCAGGGCCCGCTCCTCGGGGCCCAGGGAGTCGTCCGGGCGCTCGGGCATCTCGTCGGAGGGGACGGCCGTGGAGCCCGGGTGGCGCATCGCGGCCCGCTGCAGGTCGGCGACCTTGTGCGAGGCGATGGCGAAGACGAACGCCTCGAAGGGGCGGCCGGTGTCCCGGTAGCGGGGCAGCGCGAGGAGGACGGCGACACAGACCTCCTGCGCCAGGTCCTCGACGAAGTGGCGCGCGTCGCCGGGGAGCCGGGACAGCCGGGTGCGGCAGTAGCGCAGCGCCAGTGGGTGGACATGGGCGAGCAGATCGTGCGTGGCCTGCTCGTCCCCGTCGACGGCGCGATGCACGAGCGCACCGATCGCCCCATGGGCCGTGCCCGCCTCGTCGTCGCGCATCGGACCATGGTGCCCTGCGGCCGTCCGGTCCGTCGCATCGTGCTGATGGTTGTGCACCGAAGCGTTATGAGCAGGTGCGCCGGCACTCATCTCCTGCGCCCTCCCCTTCCGCTCGACCGACTCGTCCCCGAGAGACTCCACACCTCAAGGATGCGGCATCCGCGGCGAAACGAGCAGCGGGCACCCGCCGGACGGTGCCGCCCGGACCGGGGTCCGCGCCCCCGAGGGGGCGCGGGGAACCGCGTGACCAGCCACGGACGGCCCGCCATTCACCGACCGCGAAGCCCTGAGCGGCCCTTGGGCCACCAGGGCGTCCGCACACCCGGCGACAGGACCTAGGCCCTGTCGTCAAACCCCCGCCTGCCCCGCGACGCCATGCACGCACTCTCGCCGCACCGGCCACAGGCCCAAGTACGTCCAGTACGAGGACCTGCGCCCGGCACCCCGAGAGCACGCACCTGACGCCGCAGGGCCCGCCCTCCGGGCGAACGACGGGAGTTTGACGACAGGACCTAGCGGACCAGTCCCCAGCGGAAGCCGAGCGCCACCGCGTGTGCGCGGTCCGAGGCGCCGAGCTTCTTGAACAGGCGCCTGGCGTGGGTCTTCACGGTGTCCTCGGACAGGAACAGCTCGCGGCCGATCTCGGCGTTGGAGCGTCCGTGGCTCATGCCTTCGAGCACCTGGATCTCGCGCGCGGTGAGGGTGGGCGCGGCGCCCATCTCCGCCGAGCGCAGCCGGCGCGGGGCGAGCCGCCAGGTCGGGTCGGCGAGCGCCTGCGTCACCGTGGCGCGCAACTCGGCGCGCGAGGCGTCCTTGTGCAGATAGCCGCGGGCGCCGGCGGCGACCGCGAGTGCCACGCCGTCGAGGTCCTCGGCGACGGTGAGCATGATGATGCGGGCCCCGGGATCGGCGGACAGCAGCCGCCGCACGGTCTCGACGCCGCCCAGTCCGGGCATGCGTACGTCCATGAGGATGAGGTCCGAGCGGTCGGCACCCCAGCGGCGGAGGACTTCCTCGCCGTTGGCCGCCGTCGTCACACGCTCGACGCCGGGCACGGTCGCGACCGCGCGGCGGAGCGCTTCTCGGGCAAGCGGGGAGTCGTCGCAGACGAGGACGGATGTCATGGCCGCCCTCCGCAGCTGATGCGCGTCACCTTGAGCCTCCAGGCTGGTACGGAATCGTCACCTGTGCGGTCGACCGTCTCGGACGCCTGCCCGAGCGCTTGTGTTCTCAACCGCCTCCGCACTCTCAACGACGGTCACTCGAAAGAGTTACGGGGCTGCGTGCAATCTTCGGCACTCTACGTGAGGGCGCGCACACGGTGCATACATGCCCGACAGACTCTCAGGTTTTCATCACAACCTATGCCCCATTTAGCCCCTTTTCTTCCCATTTCACGGTGTCTGGGGCTAGATTCGCAATGAGTCATATTTTCATCTTCTTAGACCGGACATGTACGGTCGTTGGCACCGTATCCGCCCAGAACGGCGACAAGGGGTCACGTAATGGCAGATTTCTCCCGCCTTCCCGGACCGAACGCGGACCTGTGGGACTGGCAGTTGCTGGCTGCCTGCCGTGGGGTCGACAGTTCGCTCTTCTTCCACCCGGAGGGTGAGCGCGGGGCGGCTCGGAGTGCTCGCGAGAACTCGGCCAAGGAGGTCTGCATGAGGTGCCCGGTCCGCGCGGAGTGCGCGGCGCATGCGCTGGCAGTACGCGAACCGTACGGCGTGTGGGGCGGCCTGACCGAGGACGAGCGCGAGGAGCTGATGGGAAGGGCGCGGAACCGGCTGGTGTCGGCTTCGTCGACCAGCGGGGACACCGCACCCAACACCTGAAGGAACGTTTCTGCAACCCCATACCGCTGCGCCCCGCTGCTGGGCGTGGCGGCACGCGCACGCCTGCCCGCGCCCGTACCCCTCACTGCCGGCGGGCGGCCCGCGCCAACTGCTCCAGCGTCGCCGCCACCGCCGGGACATGCGCGAGGTCCGGCAGCGTGAGGGCGACGATCTCCCGGCGTACCGCCGGTTCCAGCGCCACCGTGCGCGCGCCCCGCGGACGGACCGACTCGATCGCGAGCTGCGGCAGGACGGCCACGCCGAGTCCGGCACCGACCAGGCCGACCACCGCCGGATAGTCGTCCGTGGCGAAGTCGATGCGGGGCGTGAAGCCCGCGCCCTCGCACACCTCGACCAGCTGGCCGCGGCAGCGCGGACAGCCCGCGATCCACGGTTCCGCGGCGAGGTCGCCGATGGCGACGGACCGCGCGCCCGCGAGCCGGTGCCGCTCGGGCACCAGCGCCACCAGACGGTCCGTCAGCAGCGGCCGTACGACGAGGTCGTCCCATTCCTCGGCGCCCGCCGCGTCCGCGTACCGGAACGCCAGGGTCACGTCGCAGTCGCCGGCGCGCAGCAGATCCACCGAGTGCGGGGGCTCCGCCTCCTCGAGGAAGACACGGGTGCCGGGGTGGGCGGCGCGCAGCGCGGCGAGGGCGGTGGGGACGAGGGTGGAGCTGCCGCTCGGGAAGGACACCAGGCGGACCCGGCCGGCCCGCAGCCCGGCGATCGCGGCGACCTCCTCCTCGGCCGCGGTCAGCCCGGCGAGAATCCCCGACGCGTGCCGCACCAGCGCCTCGCCCGCCTCCGTCAGACGCATCTCACGCCCGCTGCGGACCAGCAGCGGGGTGCCGACCGATGTCTCCAGGGCCTTCATCTGCTGACTGACGGCCGGCTGGGTGCAACCCAGCTCCCGGCCGGCCGCCGAGAAGGAGCCGGTGGTGGCGACGGCGCGCAGGGCGCGCAGATGACGGGGCTCGATCACCCTTCGAGCATAAGCCGACCTTGGGCGCAGTGCCCGATATTGCGTCGACGCTTTGAGCGCGCTGCCGTACGGTGCCCGGCATGCAGCTTCTCTCGGTGAATGTGGGGCGCCCGAAGACCGTCGACTACACGGACCAGCCGGACGGGCTGACCGGCATCGACAAGCGTCCGGTGGACGGGCCGGTGCGGGTGGCCGCGCCGGGCCCGAAGGGCAGCGACGGTAGCGGCCTCGCCGGGGACGCGGTCTGCGACCTGCGCCACCACGGCGGCGACGACCAGGCGGTGTACGCGGTCGCGCGCGAGGACCTGGACGACTGGGAGGGCGAGCTGGGCCGGACGCTCGCCAACGGCGCCTTCGGGGAGAACCTGACGACGCGGGGTCTCGACGTCTCCGGCGCGCTGATCGGCGAGCGCTGGCGCATCGGCCCGGACGTCGTGCTCGAAGTCACCTGCGGGCGCATCCCGTGCCGGACGTTCCAGGCTCACCTGGGCGAGCGGGGATGGGTGCGGAGGTTCACGCGGAAGGGTGCGCCCGGTGCCTACCTCCGGGTGATCGAGCCGGGTGAGATCAAGGCGGGCGACCCGGTGCGGATCGTGTACCGGCCGGACCACGATGTGACGGTCGCCGTGCTGTTCCGCGCGGAGACCACCGAGCGGGAGCTGCTGCCCCGCGTCCTCGCGGCGGGCCCGGCCCTGCACCCGGAGGCCCTGGCCGCGGCCCGTGCGTACGTGGCGAAGCACGGCGGCCAGGGCGTCTGAGCGGCCGCGACGGGCGGCCCGCGAACGAGCGTCGCACCGGCTGGAGGGCCGCGCGCACGGAACGGGTGCCGTTTTCGCGGGTAACTACTCTTGGGCCATGACAACGGCTCTGATTACGGGTTCGACGGCGGGGATCGGCGCCGCGTTCGCGCGGCGGCTGGCGGCGGACGGGCATGATCTGGTCCTGGTCGCGCGGGACACCGGACGGCTGCGCGAACAGGCGACCGAGCTGCACGACCGGCACGGCATCGAGGCGGAGGTGCTGACGGCCGACCTGGCACAGGACGAGGGCATCGAAGCGGTCGCCGCCCGGCTCGGCGACCGCAAGAACCCCGTCGACCTGCTGATCAACAACGCCGGCTTCGGCAACAAGGGCCGCTATCTGGACGTACCGATGGCCGACGAGCTGCGGATGCTCAAGGTGCACATCGAGGCGGTGCTGCGGCTGACGTCGGCGGCGAGCGAGGCGATGCGGGAGCGCGGGCGCGGCGGCATCGTGAACGTGGCCTCGGTGGCGGCCTTCGTGCCGCGGGGCACGTACGGGGCGTCCAAGGCGTGGGTCGTGCAGTTCACCCAGGGGGTCGCGAAGGATCTGGCCGGTACGGGCGTCCGCCTGATGGCGCTGGCCCCCGGGTTCGTGCGCACCGAGTTCCACCAGCGGGCCGGTATGGGCACGGACAACATCCCCGGGTGGATGTGGCTGGACGCGGACAAGCTGGTCGCGGCGGCGCTCGCGGACCTGGCGCGTGGCAGGACGCTGTCCATTCCGGATCCGCGGTACAAGGCGCTGATGGGGCTGGCGAAGGTGGCACCGCGCGGACTGGTGGGCGGCATCAGCTCCCGCACCGGGCGCAGGTACGGCCCGCGGTGAGCCCACGGCGGACCCTCGCGCGCCGAAGGTGAGGGCGCCGCTCGGGTGGGAAGATGGGCGGGAGGGAACCGGACCCAGGGGGGCCGGAGGCGGCGTCATGACGTTCGTACAGCTCATCGAGTGCAGGACGAGCCGGTTCGACGAGATGAACCGGCTGCTGGACACATGGGTCGAGCAGACCAAGGGGAAGCGGACCGCGACATACGACCTGGTCGGCAAGGACCGGTCCGACGCGTCGCACATCGTCGAGATCGTGGAGTTCCCGTCGTACGCGGACGCGATGCGGAACTCGAACCTTCCCGAGACGGGCAAGGTCTACCAGCAGCTGGTGGCCCTGTGCGACGAGATGCCGACGTTCATCGATCTGGACGTCGTACGCGACGAGCCGCTGGGCGCGGAGACGGTGCGGCGCTTCTTCGCGACGCTCGCGGCGCCGGGTGAGCTGGGGCCGCTGAACGACCTGCTCGACGAGGACGTGCACAGCCACGATCCGCTCAATCCGCAGGACACGATCGGGCTGGACTCGGTCCGCGCCGAGTACCGGATGTGGCGGGCCGCCTTCGAGGCCGCCTTCACCGTGGAGGACCTGATCGTCCAGGGCGACCGGGCCTGTGCCCGCTGGACCTGGAACGCCACGCACCGGGGGGAGTTCCTGGGGATCACCGCCACCGGCAGGCGGGTGACCACGACCGGTACCACCGTCTTCCGGTTCGGCGCGAACGGCCGGATCGCCGAGACATGGTGGCAGCACGACCAGTTGGGGCTGATGCAGCAGTTGGGCGCGCTCGACCAGCTGGAGCAGTGACCGCGAGGGGCAACGCGAAGGCCCGGCGCCCTTTCGGGTGCCGGGCCTTTTCTGCCGGGTGTCAGTGGGCGTGGCCGTGGCCGTGGCCCGCGGCGGCCGGCTCTTCCTCTTCCTTCTTCTCGACGACCAGGGTCTCGGTCGTCAGCAGGAGGGAGGCGATGGAGGCGGCGTTCTCCAGGGCGGAGCGGGTGACCTTCACCGGGTCGATGACGCCGGCCTTGACCAGGTCGCCGTACTCGCCGGTGGCGGCGTTGTAGCCGTTGCCCTTGTCCAGCTCCTTGACCTTGGAGACGATCACGTAGCCCTCAAGGCCCGCGTTCTCCGCGATCCAGCGCAGCGGCTCGACGACGGCGTTGCGGACGACCGCGACACCGGTGGCCTCGTCGCCGGACTTGTCGAGGTTGCCGTCGAGGACCTTGGAGGAGTGGACGAGCGCGGAGCCACCACCGGAGACGATGCCCTCCTCGACCGCGGCGCGGGTCGCGGAGATGGCGTCCTCCAGACGGTGCTTCTTCTCCTTCAGCTCCACCTCGGTGGCGGCGCCGACCTTGATCACGCACACGCCGCCGGCCAGCTTCGCAAGGCGCTCCTGGAGCTTCTCGCGGTCCCAGTCGGAGTCGGTGTTCTCGATCTCGGCCTTGATCTGAGCGATGCGGCCCTCGACGTCCGACTTGTCGCCGGCACCGTCGACGAGGGTGGTGTCGTCCTTGGTGACGGTGACGCGGCGGGCGGTGCCGAGCACGTCAAGACCGACCTGGTCCAGCTTGAGGCCGACCTCTTCGGAGATGACGGTGGCGCCGGTGAGGATCGCCATGTCCTGCAGCATCGCCTTGCGGCGGTCGCCGAAGCCCGGGGCCTTCACCGCGACGGCGTTGAAGGTGCCGCGGATCTTGTTGACGACCAGGGTCGACAGGGCCTCGCCCTCGACGTCCTCGGCGATGATCAGCAGCGGCTTGGAGGAGCCCGCCTGGATGACCTTCTCCAGCAGCGGCAGCAGGTCCGCGATGGCGGAGATCTTGCCCTGGTTGATGAGGATGTACGGGTCCTCCAGGACGGCCTCCATGCGCTCCTGGTCCGTCACGAAGTACGGCGACAGGTAGCCCTTGTCGAAGGCCATGCCCTCGGTGAAGTCCAGTTCGAGGCCGAAGGTGTTGGACTCCTCGACGGTGATGACACCGTCCTTGCCGACCTTGTCCATCGCCTCGGCGATCAGCTCGCCGACCTGCTGGTCCTGGGCGGACAGCGCGGCGACGGCGGCGATGTCGGACTTCTCGTCGATCGGCCGGGCCGAGCCGAGCAGGTCCTCGGAGACGGCCTTGACGGCGGCGTCGATGCCCTTCTTCAGGGCGGCCGGGGAGGCACCGGCGGCGACGTTCTTCAGGCCCTCGCGCACCAGGGCCTGGGCCAGCACGGTGGCGGTGGTGGTGCCGTCACCCGCGATGTCGTTGGTCTTGGTCGCCACCTCCTTGACCAGCTGGGCGCCGAGGTTCTCGTACGGATCCTCGATCTCTACCTCACGGGCGATGGTGACGCCGTCGTTGGTGATGGTGGGGGCGCCGAACTTCTTGTCGATGACGACGTTGCGGCCCTTGGGGCCGATCGTCACCTTCACCGTGTCGGCCAGCTTGTTGACGCCGCGCTCAAGGGCGCGACGGGCGTCCTCGTCGAACTTCAGGATCTTCGCCATGGCAGCGGGAGCCCTCTCGGAATTCTGGTGATAAAGACGCTGCGCCCCGGGCACCCGGCTTCTTGATGGCGGGGCCAGGGGCGCAGCTCACAGCACGAGTGCTTCGGGGTGAATTACTTCTCGATGATCGCGAGCACGTCGCGGGCCGAGAGAACGAGGTACTCCTCGTTGTTGTACTTCACCTCGGTGCCGCCGTACTTGCTGTAGAGCACGACGTCGCCGACGCTGACGTCGAGCGGAAGACGGTTGCCGTCTTCGAAGCGGCCCGGGCCCACGGCCAGGACGACGCCCTCCTGGGGCTTCTCCTTGGCGGTGTCCGGGATGACCAGGCCCGAGGCCGTGGTCTGCTCGGCGTCCAGCGGCTGGACCACGATGCGGTCCTCAAGCGGCTTGATGGCAACCTTGGAGCTGGCGGTCGTCACGATCCGACCTCCCCCTTCGGAGATCTCACGGGGTTAACTGTCTGAGGTGGCGACCAGGTCGATCCGTCGTCGCGGGTGCCGGACCTGCCCGTCGCGTTGTTGGCACTCTCCATGGGGGAGTGCCAGACCCGAGACTATGACTGCGATTAGCACTCGGTCAAGCGGAGTGCCAATCCGCGGCGGCGCGTCCGCCGAGGTGGCCCCGACGGCTCACAGGTAGTCCTCCAGGCGGCCCACGGTCAGACCGGCGGCCTGGACCCGCCGGAGCAGGCGCGTCGTGCGCTCCCTGAGGGTGGGTCCGGTGGACTCGTCGGGACCGACCAGGATGATGTCGCCGGGGCGCAGGCGCTTGTCGCCCCGGACGTAGTCGAGGGTGTCGGCGCCCATCTCGGCCCGCCACAGGATCACCGCGGCGATGCCGCAGTCGGCCGCCGCGGTGAGGGTCGTCGTGTCGTACGTGCCGTAGGGCGGGCGGAAGAGGCGGGGGCGGATGCCGAAGCGGGACCTGAGCTTGTCCTGCTGGCCGCAGATCTCGGCGCGCTGCCCCGCGTAGGGCAGTCCGCGCAGGGCGGGATGGTCGAGGGTGTGGTTCTGGACGTCGGCGCCGACCGAGCGGAGGCGGGCGAAGTGGCCGTAGCCCGGGCCGACGACGCTGTCGGTGAGGAAGAAGCTGACCGGGAGCCGCAGGTCGCGGACCATGTCGATGAACCGGGGGTCCCGCTCGGCGCCGTCGTCGTAGGTGAGGAAGACGACCGGGTCGGATGTCGTCACATGGTCCACGACCGGGGGCAGGGGGCGGCCCGCGGTGCCGGCCGGCAGGGGGCGCGCGGCGGGTTTGGGGGCCGGGGCGAGCGGGGCGCTCAGGCCCCATTGGCGGTAGGGCTGCCGGGTGGCCGGACCGTGTGACCGTACGCCCTGGGCGGCCTTCTTGCCGAGCCGTTCGATGGGGTCGACGGACTGGGCGCAGCCGGCCAGGAGCAGGACGCCGGCCAGGGCGGCGGCCGGCGTCCGGCACCGTGCCGCCGCCGTGGGCCGCCCCTGGCGCCTCACAGGTAGTCCTCCAGGCGGGCCACCGCGTAGCCCTCGCGGGTGACCTTGTTCAGGAACCGCCGGACCATGTCGGTCATGGACCCGTCCCAGTCGGAGCGGCCCCGGAAGTGGGTGAGCACGATGTCCCCGGGGTGCAGGCCGCGGTCCCACTCGCGGTACTCCCAGTGGTCGACGAAGACCTCCTCGTCCCAGATCGGCGCGTACTTGATCCCGCAGGACTTGGCGGCGACCAGGGTGTCCCGGTTGTAGTTGCCGTACGGCGGGCGGAAGACGGTCGGGCGCTTGCCGAGCTGCTTCTCCAGGATGTCCTGCATGCCGCAGATCTCGTCCCGCTGCTCCTCGTAGGACAGGCCGGGCAGGTAGGGGTGGTGGAGGGTGTGGTTGTTGAGCGTGATGCCCTGCGACTGCATCGTCCGGAAGTAGCCGTAGTCGTCCTTGGCCAGGTAGTCGCTGAGGAAGGCGGTGTACGGGATCTTCAGGTCGGCCATCATGCGCAGGAACGCCGGGTCCTTCTCGGCGCCGTCGTCGATGGTGAGGAAGACCACCTTCTGCCGGGTGGGGATCGTGGTGAAGACCGGGGGCAGGCCCAGTTCCTCCTGGTCCTCGACCTCGAAGCCGTCGCGGGCCGTGATCCGCGGCTTGTGCGCGGGGGGCGGCGGGGGCGTCAGGGGTACCTCGTCCAGGCCCCAGCGGCGGGCGGCGGCGGCCAGGGTGGCACGGTCGGCGCCGCGCCGGGCGTCGTAGTCGTCCAGGCGGGGGGCGGGGGGCGCCTGGTGCGGCTGCCGGCCCGAGGCGGGGCGGACGTCCGCGTCACCGCCTGGCGCCGTGCAGCCGGAGACGACGGCGGTGACGGCGAGCAGGGCGATGCCGCCCCGGACGGACGGCCTGCCACGATGTGCGCTAATTTTGTCATTTTGTACTACTACTCGCATGGTGCCGGATCCTCGCAGCCGCCGGCCGCCGATCGGGTCCGACACCGCCGCCGCGGGCGCAGCATCCACCGACTGGCCCACAATGACCCGGTGAACGACCTGCTCCCCTTCCGCTCACTGCTCACCCCCGAGGGCCGTGCCCTCCTCGACGAGGTACGCGACACGCGGCCCGGCGACGAACTCGCCGTCGCCACCCGGCTGCGCCGCGCGCACCCGGCCGAACTGGTCTCGGCGGCCCTCGGCCAGGCCCGGCTGCGGCAGCGGGCGGTGGCGAAGTTCGGGGCCGCGGACGCGGGCCTGATGTACTTCACGCCCGACGGGGTCGAGCAGGCGACCCGGACCAGCGTGGCGACGTACCGGGCGGCACGCCTGCGCGACCTGGGCGTCGGCTCCGTCGCCGACCTGTGCTGCGGCATCGGCGGCGACGCGATCGCGTTCGCCCGCGCCGGGATCCGGGTGCTCGCCGTGGACCGGGATCCGCTGACGGTCGAGGTCGCCCGCGCCAACGCGGCGGCCCTGGGCCTTGAGGAGCTGATCGAGGTGCGGGAGGCGGATGTCACCGGGGTCGACACCTCCGGCTGGGACGCCGTGTTCGTCGACCCGGCCCGGCGCGGCGGCCGAACGGGAGGAGCCGCGCGGGGCACGTCGGTGACGGGCGGCGGCCGGGCGGCGGGTGGGCGGATCTTCGACCCGGAGGGCTACTCGCCACCGCTGTCCTGGGCGGTGGGCGCGGCGTCGGCGGCGCGCACGGCCGCGCTGAAGATCGCGCCGGGGATCGCCCACGAGGCGATCCCGGACCGGGCGGAGGCCGAGTGGATCTCGGACGGCGGGGAGGTGAAGGAGGCGGTGCTCTGGTTCGGCACCGGGACACCGGGCGCCGTGCGGGCCACCCTGCTGCCCGGTCCGCGCACCCTGCTCGGCCGGGGCCTGCCGGACCCCGAAGTGCGGCCCGTGGGGCGGTACTTGTACGAACCCGACGGCGCCGTCATCCGCGCGCACCTGGTGGCCGAGGTCGCCGCGGAGCTGGGCGGCGGGCTGATCGACGCGACCATCGCCTATGTGACCGCGGACGAGCTGCGGGCGACACCGTACGCCACGGCCTACGAGATCACCGACCGGCTCCCCTTCAACGTGAAGAAGTTGAGGGCGCTGCTGCGGGAGCGTCGGGTCGGGACGCTGACCGTGAAGAAGCGGGGGTCGGCGGTGGAGCCGGACGAACTGCGCAGGAAAGTCAGGCCGCAGGGGCCGAACGCGGCGACGGTGTTCCTCACGCGCGTCGCGGGGGCGCCGACCATGCTGATCGGGGCCCCCGCGACGGCGACCGCTACTGGTGCCGGGCCGTCCTGAGCGAGTCCAGGTCCGGCTCGGCGTCCGGCCGGCCGGACTTGGCCGGGGCGGCTGCGGGCCCGTCGCCGCCGGCGCGCAGCGCGAAGGACTGCGTGCCCGCGCCCTCGACGCCGTTGTAGAACGGCCGGTACACGAAGTCGTTCCCGCCGACGCTGATTGACGAGCCGGCCGTGTTCAGCCCGCCCAGGGTGACCGAGCCGGTGTCGCCGAAGGCGATGACGGAGTGGGTGCCCGCGGACTGGCGCAGCAGGTAGCTCTTCGTGTCGTCGGACAGGCCGGGCCGGGACGTCCACAGGATCGGGCCGTAGACGTTCATCGCCGCGCCCGCGGAGATCCCGTCGCGCCAGGAGCCGGTGTAGGCGACGGCGACCGTGCGCGGCGTGGTCCACCAGAGCTTGGCGACGGCCACCGAGAGGGCCTCGGCGGTGCCCGCCGTGACCGGGTAGTAGTAGTACGTCGACGGCCACTTGGAGAGGTACGTGTGCGTCACCGCGTACTTCGCCGCCGACCCGACCGGGATGATCATGGTCTTGTCGGGGTTCAGGCTGTTGAGGTACGACTTCACCGCCGAGGACAGCGTGTTGCCGCTGGTCAGGACGAGACTGCCCGCGGCGGCCGGGCCGTCGGCGCCCGCCGCCGCGGCCGCCGGAAGGGCCGCCTTGTAGTCGGTGCCGCTGGCCAGGAAGACGTACTTCGGGCTGGTGGTCACCACCTTGGCCGCCGAGACGGAGGTCGCGTAGCGGTCCGCTGCGGAGATCCGCTTCGGGACGTAGCCGAGGGTCCGCAGCTGCGCGGCGACGTCGCCGGACAGGACGGAGGTGCCGCCCAGCATCCAGACGTTCGCGCCCGGCTTCAGCACCCGCTTCAGCTCGTTCTTCACCGCCGTCGACAGCCCGGTCTTCGGCGTCATCAGCACCGGGCCCTGCTTCTTGCCGGCCAGTGCGGGCGCGGTCAGCGAGTACGCCGAGTCGTCCCGGTTGACCAGCACCGCGGACTTCGCGTCCAGCAGGCCGGGCCGGCTCGTGCCGACCGTGTTCCAGCTCCAGCGGGAGGAGGCGGCGTTGGTGGCGTAGGAGTCGGCGCCCCAGACCCGGCCGGTGGTGTTCTTGCGCAGCGGCTGCCAGCTGGGGTTGTCGCCGATGCGCCGGCCCGCACCGCCCGCCACCTTGGTCAGCTCGCCGGTGGCCACGTCGACGTACTCGATGGTGTGCACGTCGTCGCTGTTCGGCGAGGTGTGGGCGTCGAAGACGATCCGGGTGCCGGTCGGCGACCAGGACGGGTTGGCGTACTGCCGCGGACCGGTGGTCAGCTGCTTGACGCCGGTTCCGTCGGCGTCGGCCGTGAAGATCTGGGTGTTGCCGTCGGCGTCCGGGCGGACGAAGGCCAGCTTGGTGCCGTCGGGCGAGTAGTCGGGCTGCCGGGCGTCGGCGAGGACGCGCTTGACCGTCCGCGCTGACCCGTCGTAGACGTAGACGCCGGCGTTGTCGTCGCAGCCGTTGGTGCTGCGCTGGAAGGCGACCAGGCCCGTCGTGCTCACCGTCGGGTGGGTGTCGCAGACGGTGGACGGCTCCAGGGCGTTGGTCAGCAGCGGCTTCGGGGCCCACGACCCGTCCGAGGGGCCGTAGACGAGCTGACCGCCGGTGGAGAAGACGACGTAGCCGCCGCTCCAGCCGAAGGCCAGGTCCTCGTACGGAGCGCTGGAGCGCACACCCTCGGCCCACGGCAGGGTGATCTTGGCGGAGCCGCTGGGGCGGAAGCTGGAGATCCGGCCCGAGCTGGTGATCAGCCGGCTGCCGTCCGGTGCCCAGGCGGCGTGGTCGCCCCCCACATTGGGGATCTGGCTGGTATTGCCGGTCGCCGGGTCGATCAGGGTGCCCCCGTCGACGAGGATCTTGCCTTCGGTGCCGGGCCAGGGCCCCGCGTCGTCGGCGGCGGCGCCCGGCGCGGTCGCCAGGGTGCCCACCGCGGCGAGCACCGCCGCGGTCGCGAGCGCCGCGGCACGGCGGCGCGTGAACAGTCTCAAGTTGTCGACCCCCCACGGTCGGATGACATGTCAGTCGAGTTGCCGCGCGCGGCCGGGTCGGCGTCTGTCCCCCAGGCGACCACACAGCCGTTCCACAGCGGCTGAGTCACTGTAGTGCGCAACCGGTTCGGGGTGAACGCGGTTGCGAATGAACAGAGTTGTTATTTCAGGTTACGAAATCGCACTCGGCGGCCCTGCTCGGCACAGGGGGCGGCGCAAGGGGGCTCAGCGCAGGGACGCCCACAGGTCGGTCGCGGCCGGTTCGCGGGCCACCACCCGGTTGTGGTCGTACGGCGCCGTCACCACCGGCATCATCACCGTCGTCACCCGGTCCGCCGTCAGCCCCTTCAGGCTCTGGCCGAGGCGCATCAGCTCGGGCAGGGAGTCGAGCCCGGTGTCCGTGGTGAGACTCGCGGTGACCGCGTCGGCGACCCGGTAGAGCCGGGTGGGGTCGCCGAGCAGGTCGGTGGCGGCCATCTGCTCCAGCAGGGCCTTCACCAGCTTCTGCTGGAGACCTATCCGGCCCAGGTCGCTGCCGTCGCCGATGCCGTGCCGGGTGCGGGCGAGGGCCAGCGCCTCGGTGCCGTCGAGGTGATGGGTGCCCTTGTTCAGGTGCAGATGGCTCTGGTCGTCGTCGATGTCCTCGTCGGTGGTGACCTCGACGCCGCCGAGGGCGTCGACCAGCTTGGCGAAGCCCGAGAAGTCGATCTCGATGAAGTGGTCCATGCGCACGTCCGTGAGCGACTCGACCGTCTTCACGGCGCACACCGGACCGCCCACGGAGTAGGCGCTGTTGAACATCGCGTTGTACGCCACCGCCGTCGAACCCCCGGACGGCAGCGGGCAGGACGGCCGGGTCACCAGCGTGTCGCGGGGGATGCTGACGACGGTGGCCCGGGTGCGGCCCGCGTCGATGTGCACCACCATCGCCGTGTCGGAGCGGGCCCCCGAACTGTCGCCGCCGCCGAGTTCCCGGTTCTCCTTGCCGCTGCGCGAGTCCGAGCCCAGGACGAGGATGTTCACCGCCTCGGTGGGCAGCGGTGACGCGGTCGGCCCGGCGGTCGCCGACGGGGTGACGAGCGGCTTCGCCGGGCGGTCGTCTCCGAGCGCGCTGTTGATGTCGACGCTCTTGATGTTGTGGTTGAGGTGCCAGTAGACCCAGCCCGCCGCCCCGATCCCCAGCACCAGCGCGCCGGCGAGCGCGAGACCGGCGGCCCTGAGCGCTCTCGACCGCCGGCCCGTGCGTCTGTCCTCGTCGCCGTTCTCGTCGTGTCCGGTCACAAGAAGAACGTAAGTCCGAATTATTAGCGGACTGTTAGGGGGAGGGCCGCGGGACCGATTTCTTGGGAAAATCTCACGAATCCGGCCCTGGCTCAGCCCCCGGACTCTCGACCGGTCACGTCAACGTGACCGTGGGGAGCGGATTGCTGCCGCTCCATGCGGCGTTGAAGCCGAATGTCACCGAACCGCCGTCCGGCACCGATCCGTTGTACGACGCGTTCGAGCAGGTGACCGCCGAACCGGACTGGGTGCAGGTGGCGTTCCACGCCTGGGTGATCTGCTGGCCGGCGCCGAACGCCCACGTGGCCTTCCAGGACGACAGCGCGGCGCCGGAGCAGGAGATGGTCACCTGCCCGGTGAAGCCGGTGTTCCACTGGCTGGTCACCGCGTACGCCGCCGTGCACGCGCCGGTCGGCGGTTCGGTCGGGCCGCCACCGCCGCCGAGCGCCTGCGCGATGCCGTAGTACGCCGGTTTCGGCGCGTAGTTCGCGTCGTACGGCGTCGCCGCCCCGTAGCCGGGGAAGGTGCTCTCCACCCAGGAGTCGGAGTCGGTGAAGCCCCAGACCGTGAGGTTGACGCAGCGGGTCACCGCCGCGCAGGCCGCGACGACGGACTTGTAGTCGGCGGCCTGCTGGGCCAGCTTGGCGCTGTCGGCCGGCAGTGCCATCCGTACGTCCAGTTCGGTGATCGCCACGTCCACGCCCAGGTCGGCGAAGCGCTGCATGTTCTGCTGGAGGGTGGACGGGACCTGGCCGAGGATCAGATGGGCCTGGAGGCCGACGCCGTCGATCGGCACGCCCTGCTGCTTCAGGGACCTGACCAGGTTGTACAGGGCGGTGCTCTTCGCGTTGACGCCCTCGACGTTGTAGTCGTTGATGTACAGCTTGGCGGCCGGGTCGGCGGCGTGCGCCCAGGTCAGGGCGTTGGCGATGTAGTCGGTGCCGAGGCCGTTGTACCAGAGGGTCGAGCGGTAGGTGCCGTCCTCGTTGAAGGGCTCGTTGACCACGTCCCAGGCGGCGATCTTGCCCTTGTAGCGTCCCACCTCCGTGTTGATGTGGTTCTGCAGCAGGCCGCTGAGCTGGGCGCGCGTCCAGCTGCCGTTGGTCAGCCAGTTCGGGTTCTGGCTGTGCCAGACCAGGGTGTGGCCGCGCACCTGCTGGTCGTGGGCCTGTGCGAAGGCGACGATCTGGTCGGCCTCGGCCCAGTTGAAGGTGCCCTGGGTGGGCTCGACCGACCCCCACTTCATGGCGTTGCCCGGGGTGAGCGAGCCGAACTGTGTCCCGGCGATGTCACCGTAGGTGCCGGTCAGCTTGGAGCCGGTGACCGCCGTGCCGATGACCTTGCCCTTCGCGGCGCCGAGGTCGCGCAGCGGGGGGTCGGCGGCGTGCGCTGCGGGGGTCGCGACCAGCAGGGCGCCGAGCGCCGCGACGCCGGTGAGCAGCGACCCCAGGGATAAGCCCGTTCTCAGAGATCTCATGCGGGCGCCTCCGAACGTTTCGGTTCGATAACCGACTGGCTTCGGAGCAGTGTGCGGGCGGCGGGAACCCCCGTCAATACAACAACACGCCCACCACCGGCTCCCTGCCAGGACGGCCGCCAGAACTCAGTCCACCAGGGGGCTCCCACGGAAGAGGCGATGCCGCGGCCCGCCGCAGGGAGTCGGGCTACGCCCCAAGCATGCACTGGGCCCCGCCCAGCACCCGGCTTTCCCAGCCGACCTCCACCGTCGATTCCACCACCGACTCCCCTGCCACCGGACACGCACGGATGGCAGCGCTCAACTCCCCGTGGTGATGGGCGATCCGCCCCAGCGGTCGACGCAACACCAGGCGCACCCGACGGCCCCGGCCGCTCCGGACCGACGACACACCCGCCCCGGCCCGGCCGATCCTCACCCCACTGGCTTCGCCCCGCGTTGCCCGCGGCTGAGTCGTCTCGAAGGGGGACGTGGTCGGGGTGCGTGGTCCCAAGTCCCCTGCGGAGTCGGGGGCTCGGCGTCGCCGTCGGTGCGGTCGAGCGACGCTAAGGCGCCGCCGGTGGGGCGGTGCTGGCGCGAGTCACCAAGCTCGTGGCCAGTTCCACGCGGGTCGCCACGGGTGACTGCTCCTCGCGGCCGAGGTCGAGGACCAGCCGGGCCGCGGCCTCGGCCATCTCCATCAGGGGCTGGCGGACGGTGGTCAGCGGCGGCCCCACCCAGCGGGCCACGGGCAGGTCGTCGAAGCCGACCACGCTCAGGTCCTCCGGGATGCGCAGCCCCAGCTCCCGCGCGGCCTCGTACAGTCCGAGCGCCTGGAGGTCGTTGCCGGCGAAGACGGCGGTGGGCCGGTCAGGGCGGCGCAGCAGTTCCAGGCCCAGCCGGTAGCCCGCCTCGTGGTGGAAGTCGCCGGTGACGATGAGGGAGGAGTCGACCGGCAGCCCGGCGGTCTCCAGCGCGGCCCGGTAGCCGTCGACCCTGGCCCGGCTGCACATCATCCGGGACGGCCCGCTGATCGCGCCGATGCGGGTGTGGCCGAGTTCGACGAGGTGCCGGGTGGCGGCCAGGCCGCCCTGCCAGTTGGTCGCGCCGATCGACGGCACGTCGGCGCCCGGGTCGCCCGCCGGATCCATCACCACGAACGGGATCGAGCGGCTGGTGAGCAGCGCGCGCTGCGACTCGTCGAGTCCGGACAGCACGAGGACCACGCCGTGCGGGCGGCGCGCGGCGACCTGGTCGGCCCAGGTCCGGCCGGGGGTGAGCCGCCCGGCCGACTCGGAGAGCACGACGCTCAGACCGGCGTCGCTGGCCACGTTCTCCACGCCCCGGATGACCTCCATGGCCCAGGCGCTCTCCAGTTCGTGGAAGACCAGGTCGATCAGGGGCGAGCGGGATGCCTCGGCCCGGCGGCGGCGGTAGCCGTAGGCGCGCAGCAGTTCCTCCACGCGGGTCCGTGTCGCCGGGGCGACATCGGCGCGGCCGTTGAGGACCTTCGAAACAGTCGGAGCGGACACTCCCGCCTCGCGGGCGATCTCGGCGAGCGTCGCGGTCTGTGTTTCTGCGGACTTCCCAGGCTTCATGCCCGCGATCGTAATCCCTGCGCAACCTCTTGACGAAGCCCTCGCCGGGCCATACCTTCCCGGAACATTCGATACATCATTCGAAACATTCGGACGAGAGGTGCTGTGATGGAGTCCCAGACGTCCAACGGCGGGCGTACCTTCAGCAGGCGCTGGGTGCTCGGCGCCGGTGCCACCACCCTGCTCACCGCCGGACTCTCGGCCTGCGGCTCCTCCGGCGGCTCCGGCAGCGGCGGCGGCACGCTCACCGCGTTCGTGTACGGCGACGACGCGGTCAAGGTGCAGACCAAGGCCGTCGACCGGTTCAACGCGTCGTCCGCCGCCCAGCAGACCAAGGGCAGGATCAAGCTGGAGAAGGTGCCCGGCGCCGACTACCCGGCCAAGCTGCGCACCGCGATGGGCTCACCCAACGCCCCCGACGTCTTCTTCAACTGGGGCGGCGGCTCGATCAAGGCGTACCAGGAGGCCGACCAGGTGGTCGACCTCACCGACACCATCGCGTCCGACGCGGTCCTCAAGGACGGCTTCCTGCCCTCGGTCCTCGCGGCCGGCGGCCTGAACGGACGCGACTACGGCATACCGATGCGCGGCATGCAACCCGTGATCCTCTTCTACAACAAGGCCGTCTTCGCCGAACACAGGCTCCGGCCGCCCACCACCTGGGACCAGTTGCTCGACATCAACGCCAAGCTGAAGAAGGCCGGGATCACCCCGTTCGCGCTCGGCGGCGCGGACATCTGGCCCGAGCTGATGTGGCTGGAGTACCTGGTCGACCGCATCGGCGGCCCCGAGGTCTTCGACCGTGTCAAGAACGGCGACGCGGCCGGCTGGAGCGACCCGGCCGTCCTCAAGGCCGCCGAGACGGTCAAGCAGCTCATCGACGACGGTGCCTTCGGCAAGGGCTTCAGCTCGGTGGCGTACACCAACGGCGGCGCGCCCGCCGTGTTCGCCAAGGGCAAGGCGGCGATGCATCTGATGGGCTCGTGGGAGTACTCGACGCAGCTCGGCAAGTTCCCGGACTTCGCCCGGAAGAACCTGGGCTGGTTCGCCTTCCCGAAGATCGAGGGCGGCGCCGGCGACATCCGCAACGTCGTCGGCAACCCCACCAACTACTGGTCCGTGAACGCCCGCACGTCCAACAAGGACGCCGCGATCGCGTTCCTGCGCGAGTGCGCCTCGCAGTCCTACGCCAAGGATCTGATCGCCAACGGTGACATCCCGGCCACGGCGAACGCGGAGAAGCTGCTGGACGCCTCGCCGAACCCGGAGTTCGCGAAGTTCCAGTACGAGATGGTGCGGCAGGCCCCGGCGTTCACGCTGAGCTGGGACCAGGCCGTGGACCCGAACGTCTCCACGCCGATGCTCACCGAGATCAACAAGCTGTTCGTCGGGAAGTCCTCGCCGGCCCAGTTCGTGTCGGCGCTGAAGGGACTGAAGTGAGCACGAGCACGGCGAAGGGCGGCCCGGGGACGAGGGCGGGCCGCCCGCACGTCTCCTGGGCCCTGCCCGGCGTGCTGTTCTTCGCGTTCTTCGCGGTCGCCCCCATGGTGCTGGCCTTCTGTCTGTCCTTCACCAAGTGGAACGGCCTGGGCGACCCGGAACCGGTGGGCCTCGCCAACTGGCGCAAGCTGCTGGGCGACGACCGGCTCACCCAGTCCCTGACGGTCACCGTCCTGCTCACCGTGGCGAGCTGGGTCTTCCAGACCGTGATCTCCCTGCTGCTCGGCGTCTGGGCGGCCGGCCGGCAGCGCAACCGGGCGGTCCTGTCCGCGGTCTTCTTCGTGCCGTTCCTGCTCTCCTCGACCGCGATCTCGCTGCTGTTCTACGCCCTGCTCGACCCGAACTTCGGCATCATCCGCACGGACACCCTGGGCTCCACCAACGGCGCCTTCCTCGCCATCGTGTTCGTCGGCGGCTGGCAGTTCATCCCGTTCCACACCCTGATCTACCAGGGCGGGGCGCGGCAGATCCCCGAGGTGCTGTACCAGGCGGCGGCGATCGACGGCGCCGGCCGCTACCGCCAGTTCTTCTCGATCACCCTGCCCCAGCTGCGCAACACGGCGACGACGTCCGGCGTGCTGATGGTCGTCGGCTCGCTGACGTACTTCGAGACCGTGCTGATCCTCACCCAGGGCGGTCCCGGCACCGACACGGCGATCCTGCCGTACCTGATGTACGAGGCGGGTTTCAAGAGTTACGACTTCGGCTACGCGAGCGCCATCGCGACGTTCCTCGTGGTGGCCGCCACTGGGCTGTCCCTGCTGCTCGTGCGGCTGTCCGGCTTCGGCGCGATGCGCAGCACCCGGGAAGGAATGTGACGGAGTGTCACACGATACGCTGCCCCGTCCCGTGAGGACCGACCGGCCGCCGGTCCGGCCGCCCGCCGGACGCCGCCGCCGGCACTGGAGCAGGCGCTCCAACCCGCTCGCCGGCCTCGGCTCGGTGATCTGGCTGGTGATCGTGATCGTCCCGATCTACGCGATGATCTCGGCCTCGCTCACCCACCAGGACCAGGCGCTCGGCAACAACGCCCTCAAGCCGCCCGCCCGTCCGACCCTGGACAACTACAACACCGTCCTGCACAACGGCTTCGGCCACTTCCTGGCGAACACGGCGATCGTCGCGGCGGCGGTCGTGGTGATCGTCCTCGTGCTGTGCGTCCCGCTCGCCTATGTGGCCGTACGCACCCGGAGCCGGTGGTCGACGGCGGCCTTCCGGCTGTTCCTGCTCGGGGTCGCCATCCCGGCACAGGCCGTCGTGGTGCCCCTCTATCTGATGATCGCGAAGCTCAACCTGTACGACAGCCTGCTCGCGATCATCCTGCCGACCGCGGCCTTCGCGATGCCGGTGTCGATGCTGATCCTCACCGGCACGCTGCGGGACGTCTCCGAGGAGCTGTACGAGGCGATGGCCCTGGACGGCGCCTCGGCCACCCGGATGCTGTTCCAGCTGGTCATCCCGATGGCCAAGGGCGGCATCAGCACCGTGGTGATCTACTCCGCGCTCCAGGCGTGGAACGGCTTCCTCTTCCCGCTGATCTTCACCCAGTCCGACGGCCCGCGCGTGCTGACCCTCGGCCTGTTCAACTACGTGAGCCAGTTCGGCGTGAACATCCCCGCCCTGCTCGCCTCGGTCGTCCTCTCCGGCATCCCGGTCTTCGCCGTGTACCTGGTGGCCCGGCGCGCCCTGGTGGGCGGCCTGATGGGCGTGGGCGGCAAGTGAGGACGACCGGCCCGCGGCAGCCTCTCCCCCTCTCTGACAGGAGTTACATGACCACCGCTCCCTGGCGGGACACCGCCCTGGCCGCCGCCGACCGCGTCGACGACCTGCTCTCCCGGATGACGCTGGAGGAGAAGACCGCCCAGCTGTACGGCGTGTGGGTGGGCGCCGCCACGGACGGCGACGGGGTCGCGCCCCTCCAGCGCGAGATGACCGCCGACTACGACTGGGACGAGCTGATCACGCTGGGCCTCGGCCAGCTGACCCGTTCCTTCGGCACGGCCCCCGTCGACCCGGCGCTGGGCGCGCAGGCGCTGGCCCGCGCGCAACGGCGCATCGCCGCCGCGGGCCGCTTCGGCATCCCGGCCGTCGCCCACGAGGAGTGCCTGGCCGGCTTCACCACGTGGGGCGCCACCGCCTACCCGGTCCCGCTCGCCTGGGGTGCGACCTTCGACCCCGCCCTGGTCGAGGAGCTGGGCCGGCGCATCGGCGAGGACCTGCGCTCGGTCGGCGTCCACCAGGGCCTCGCGCCCGTCCTCGACGTGGTCCGCGACCCGCGCTGGGGCCGGGTGGAGGAGACGATCGGCGAGGACCCGTACCTGGTCGGCACGGTCGGCACGGCCTATGTGCGCGGACTGGAGTCGGCCGGGGTGATCGCCACGCTCAAGCACTTCGCCGGGTACGCGTCCTCGGCGGGCGCCCGGAACCTGGCCCCGGTGCGGGCGGGCGTACGGGAGTTCGCGGACGTCACGCTCCCGCCGTTCGAGATGGCGCTGCGCGAGGGCGGCGCCCGCTCGGTGATGGCGGCGTACAACGAGACCGACGGCGTCCCGGCATCGGCCGACCCGCGGCTGCTGACCGGACTCCTGCGCGAGGAGTGGGGGTTCACCGGCACCGTGGTGGCCGACTACTTCGGCATCGGCTTCCTTGAGACGCTGCACCGGGTGGCCGGCAGCCCCGCGGAGGCGGCCCGGGCAGCCCTGGAGGCCGGCATCGACGTGGAGCTGCCCACCCTGAAGTGCTACGGAAAGCCGCTGGTGGCCGCCGTGCGGGAGGGGCTGGTTCCCGAGTCGCTGGTGGACCGGGCGGCCCGCCGGGTGCTGCTGCAGAAGTGCGAGCTGGGCCTGCTGGACGAGGACTGGCGGCCGGAGCCGGCCGGGCCGGTCGACCTGGACTCGGCGGCCAACCGCGCCCTGGCCCGCCGACTGGCCGAGGAGTCGGTGGTGCTGCTGGACAACCCGGACGGGCTGCTGCCGCTGGCCCCGGACACCCGGATCGCGGTCATCGGGCCGCGCGCGGCGGACGCGCTGGCGATGCTCGGCTGTTACTCGTTCCCGTCCCATGTGCTCCCGCACCATCCCGAGGTGCCGATGGGCCTCGACATCCCCAGCGTCCTGGAGTCGCTGCGCGCCGAACTCCCGGACGCCAAGGTGACGTTCACGCAAGGGTGCGGGGTGTCGGACCCGGACACGGCCGGCTTCGAGGAGGCGGTGGCGCGAGCCGCGGAGGCGGACGTGTGCGTGGCGGTGCTGGGCGACCGGGCCGGGCTGTTCGGCCGGGGCACCTCGGGCGAGGGCTGCGACGTGGCCGACCTGCGGCTGCCCGGCGTCCAGGGCGAGTTGCTGGACGCGCTGGTGGGCACCGGCGTCCCGGTGGTCCTGGTGCTGCTGACCGGCCGCCCCTACGCGCTGGGCCGCTGGCGGGACCGGCTCGGGGCGGTGGTGCAGGCCTTCTTCCCTGGCGCGGAGGGCGGCCCGGCGGTCGCGGGCGTGCTGTCCGGCCGGGTGAACCCGTCAGGGCGGCTCCCGGTGAGCGTGCCGCAGACCCCGGGCGGCCAGCCGTGGACCTATCTCCAGCCGCCGCTGGGCCTGGCGGGCGAGGTCAGCAGCCTGGACCCGACCCCGCTGTACGCCTTCGGCCACGGCCGCTCGTACACGACGTTCGCCTGGGAGGACTTCAACGGACCCAAGGCGGAGATCGGCACGGACGGCGCGTACGACGTGTCGGTGACCGTCCGCAACACCGGCGACCGGGACGGCACGGAGGTCGTCCAGCTGTATCTGCACGACCCGGTGGCCTCGGTGACCCGGCCCGACGTCCGCCTGATCGGCTACCACCGGCTGGACCTGGCCGCCGGCGAGTCCCGCCGGGTGACCTTCCGCTTCCACGCCGACCTCTCGGCCTTCACCGACCGCGCGGGCACCCGGGTGGTCGAACCGGGCGCACTGGAACTGCGCCTGGCCACATCCAGCGCGGACATCCGGCACACCGCCCACCTGACACTCACCGGCCCGGTGCGCCCCCTCGGACCCGACCGACGCCTGCACTGCGAGACACGAGAACACGACTGACACCCGGCCGCTCACGCCACGGCAACGGCGGTCCGGCGAGGGCCCGCCGGGCCTCCACCCTGCCCAGCAGTCGGGAAAGGCCGCCGGCCGGAACCCGGGCTCCCAGGTCACACCCGGGGGCGGCCCCGGGCCGGCGGGTGAGGTCAGTCCTCGCCGACCGACTCGAAGCGCCAGCGGTGGACCGGGCGGGAGACCAAGTCGGACGGCGGGTCGGGGAGTTCGGGGAGGTCGGCGTCGTACGGTGCGTCCCACCAGGTGATGAGCAGCACCCGGTCCTGCGGGGCGCGGAAGGTCTCACGGCGCAGCGGGCTCCCGGACGGGTGCTGTGCCCTGGCCCAGGCGAGGAGTTCCCCGCCCCGGCCCTGTGCCGCCCGCGCCTCCCACATCAGAGCGACCGTCACGAGTAGAGGTTCTCCTTGCTGACCTCGTGCACATGGTCGTGCGAGTGGGTGTGGGCGTGGCCGGTGGTCTCGCCCGGGACGTGCGGGTCCGTCACCGGCAGGGAGGAGTCGGCCGACAGCTCCCAGTCGGAGGCGGCCCGGTTGCGCGCCACCATCTCCGCGCCGAGAGCGGCCACCATCGCGCCGTTGTCCGTGCACAGCTTGGGCCGCGGCACCCGCAGCCGGATGCCCGCCGCCTCGCAGCGCTCCTGCGCCAGGACGCGCAGCCGGGAGTTGGCGGCGACCCCGCCGCCGATCATCAGGTGGTCGACGCCCTGGTCCTTGCAGGCCCGTACGGCCTTGCGGGTCAGCACGTCCACCACGGCCTCCTGGAAGGACGCCGCGACATCCCGCACCGGGACCTCCTCGCCGGCCGCCCGCCGGGCCTCGATCCAGCGGGCCACCGCCGTCTTCAGACCGGAGAAGGAGAAGTCGTACGCGGGATCACGCGGTCCCGTCAGGCCGCGCGGGAACGCGATCGCCTCCGGGTCGCCCTCGCGCGCGTAGCGGTCGATGACCGGGCCGCCGGGGAAGCCGAGGTCCAGCACCCGGGCGATCTTGTCGAAGGCCTCGCCGGCCGCGTCGTCGATCGTCGCGCCCATGGGCCGGACGTCCGAGGTGATGTCCGTGGACAGCAGCAGCGACGAGTGTCCGCCGCTGACCAGCAGGGCCATGGTCGGCTCGGGCAGCGCGCCGTGCTCCAGCTGGTCCACGCAGATGTGCGAGGCGAGGTGGTTCACGCCGTACAGGGGCTTGCCCAGCGCGTAGGCGTACGCCTTCGCCGCCGAGACCCCGACCAGCAGCGCGCCCGCCAGGCCAGGGCCCGCCGTCACCGCGATGCCGTCCAGGTCACGCGCGTGCACGCCGGCGTCCTTCAGGGCGCGCTCGATCGTCGGGACCATCGCCTCCAGGTGCGCTCTGGACGCCACCTCGGGCACCACCCCGCCGAAGCGGGCGTGCTCGTCCACGCTGGAGGCGACGGCGTCCGCGAGCAGGGTGGTGCCGCGGACGATGCCGACGCCGGTCTCGTCACAGGAGGTCTCGATCCCCAGGACCAGAGGTTCGTCAGCCATTGTTCTCGGTTCCTCGTACGGAAGTGGATGCGGACGGGTCCGTCAGGCGCATCACCAGGGCGTCCACGTTCCCCGGCTGGTAGTAGCCGCGTCTGAAGCCGATCGGTTCGAAGCCGAAGCGCTCGTACAGCTTCTGCGCGCGGACGTTGTCCACGCGGCACTCCAGCATCACCTCGGCGCACTCGAAGGCGGTGGCGGCCCGCAGCAGCTCGGTCAGCAGCAGCCGGCCGAGCCCGGTGCCCCAGTGGTCGCGGGCGACGGCGATGGTCTGGATGTCGGCCAGTTCGCCCTGGGCGGCCAGGCCCGCGTAGCCGACGACCCGGTCGCCCTCGACGGCCACCACGTACCGCCGGTTCGCCTCCGGGCCGCGGGCGTGCGCCAGCTCGGACCAGAACATGCCGCGCGACCAGGCGTCCTCGGGGAAGAGGTCCTTCTCCATGCCGAGGACGGCATCGATGTCCCACCAGCGCATCTCGCGCAGCGCGGGCTTCACGGACTCGGTCACTTGGGGGTGACCACCTTGTAGTTCTTGGGCACCTGCGCGTCGGGACGGCGCAGGTAGAGCGGACGGGGCTCGGGCAGCGGCTCGCCCGCGGCCAGCCGCTCGGCGGCCAGCGCGGCCAGGGCCGCGGCGGAGACGTGCTCGGGCTCGTGGGCCTGCGGGAAGGTGCCGGGGTACAGCAGCGCGCCCGCGCCGACGGCGGGCAGCCCGGCCACCCGCTCGGCGATGTCCGCGGGCCGGTCCACGGCCGGGCCTGTCAGCCGCGTGCGTGAATCCGCGTACGTCGCCCAGTAGACCTCCTTGCGCCGGGCGTCGGTCGCCACGACGAAGGGGCCCTTTTCGATGTCGGCCGCGTAGGCGAGGCCGTCCAGGGTGCACAGGCCGTGCACGGGGACGCCCAGGGCGAGGCCGAAGGTGTCGGCGGTCATCAGGCCCACGCGCAGCCCGGTGTAGGGGCCGGGGCCGATGCCGACGACGATCCCGGTGACGGCGTCCAGCCGGAGCCCCGCCTCGGCGAGGACACGGTCCACGGCCGGCAGCAGCAGCTCGCCGTGCCGGCGCGCGTCGACCTGGCTGGAGGAGGCGATGACGGCGTCGCCGTCGTGCAGCGCGACGGTGACGGCGGGGGTGGCGGTATCCAGAGCGAGCAAGAGCACGCGAACAGCCTACGGCTCCGCGGGCCCCGTGCACGCCCGCCCCGGTCGGGCGGTCACTGACTGCTACGGTCTGCACGAAGTACGACATATGACGCGAAGCAGAGGTGGGCAGACGTGGCAGGGACCAGCTCGTCGATCGTGGCCGGGCTCACCGCGGTGGCCGTGGGAACGGTCGGCTTCCTCGCCTACCAGGCCTCCGCGAACGTCCCGCCCGGGCTCGGCGGCAGGCCCAGCGCGAGCGCGTCGCCCCCGGTGGCCGCCAGCAAGGCGCCCCGGGACAGGAAGGACCCCGCCGCGCTGCCCGCCGGTTCCGGCAGGGGTGAACGGGTCGTGTACTCGGTGGACGACGACCGGGTGTGGCTGGTCGGCGCGAGCGGCAGGGTGCAGCACACGTTCGCGGTGACGCCGGGCACCGTGGACCCGAAGCCGGGCTCGTACGCGGTGACGTCCCGGTCGAAGGCGATCACCGGGACCGACGGGGCGCTCGTCGAGCACGTGGTGCGGTTCACCAGTGTGGGCGGCGTGGTCGTCGGCTTCAGCGCCGCGGTCAAGGATTCGCCGTCGGTGCCGGATGCCTCCGTGAAGACGGGGGGTATCCGGGAGACCCGGCGGGACGGCGAGGCGATGTGGAAGTTCGCGACGATCGGGGTTCGCGTGGTGGTGATCCGCTAGCGGCTCCGCCAGGGGGCGGGTCCGTTGTCGCCTGCGGGAGCGTTGTGGGTTTTGCGCCGTTCCCCGCGCCCCTGGGGGGCTACAGGTGCGCTGTCGTGTGCGGGAGCGTCGTGGGTTTTTGCGCCGTTCCCCGCGCCCCTGGGGGGCTACAGGTGCGCTGTCGTGTGCGGGAGCGTTGTGGGTTCTCGCGCAGTTCCCCGCGCCCCTGAGGGGTGGCAGGTTCCGACGTTGTGTCGGGAAGATATTGCTCCTGATGGGGTCCGTGTGGTCACATGGTAGTCAGCTCGTAGTTAGGTGTACCTAAGTACCCGGTAGTGCCTGGCTGCGTCCGCCCCCGTTCGTCAGGAGGCGTCCATGTCGGCCCCGGAACCCACGGCGCCACCGCGCGAGCCCCGCACGGCACCGCCACGCGAGCCGGCCCCGCTCCCCATGCGCGACCTGCTCGCCGCATGCGCGGCAGCGGCGATCATCTCCCGCCCACCGCACTACCCCGAGCACCACAACACCCCACGAGGCAGCGCCCGGTAGGGCGCGGGGCGCCAGGTCAGGGGGCGGTGCGGTCAGGCGATGAGGGCCGTGAGGTCGGTGGCCCGCCAGCGTTCTCCGAGCCCGGCCAGGGTCACATGCCGTACCTCGTCCGTCGTGTCCCCGACGGCCCGGTGGATCACGATCTGCAACCGGTCCTCGGTCAGTTCCTCGACCTTGCCCTCGCCCCACTCCACGACGACCACCGATTCGGGCAGCGAGACATCGAGGTCGAGGTCCTCCATCTCGTCCAGGCCACCGGACAGCCGGTAGGCGTCGACGTGGACGAGCGGCGCGCCGTCGCCCAGCGACGGGTGCACCCGGGCGATCACGAACGTCGGCGAGGTGACCGCCCCACGCACGCCGAGCCCTTCCCCGAGACCACGGGCGAGCGTCGTCTTGCCCGCGCCCAGCTCCCCGCTGAGCATCACCAGGTCGCCGGCGCGCAGCAGCTTGGCCAGCCTGCGGCCCAACTCCCTCATCTGCTCGGGAGAGTCGACGGTGATCTCTACGGCACGGGGGTCAGCCGGGTCGTGCGGCGCTGCTGGTGCTTCCATAGCCACTTACGGTAGCCCCTGCCGGCACGGCTCCCACGCGGGTGAGCAGGTCGGCGAGCCGGTCGGTCACCACTTCGGGGTGCTCCAGCATCACCAGGTGCCCCGCGTCCGGTACCAGCACCAGCTCCGCGTCCGGGAGCAGGTCGGCGATGGCCTCGCTGTGCTCGCTCGGCGTGATCAGGTCCCGCACCCCGGCCAGCACCAGCACGGGCATGTCCTTGAAGTAGTCGAGCGCTTCGGTCTTGTCGTGGTCGGTGAAGGCCGGGTAGAACTCGGCGACCACGTCGATCGGGGTGGACTCGATCATCCGCTCGGCGAACCGCTCGACCGCCGGATCGACGTCCCGCGACGCGAACGAGTACCGCTTGATGATCCCGGCGAACAGATCGGCCGTGGCCCGGCGCCCCTTCTCGACCAGCGCCGCCTGCTGCCCGAGGGCCTTCAGCACGCCCGGCAGGACCCGGCGCACCGCGTTCACACCGGCCAGCGGGAGTCCGAAGTTGACCTCGCCGAGCCGCCCTGACGACGTGCCGACCAGCGCGGTGGCCACCACCCGGTCGCGGATGAGTTCCGGGTACTGGGCGGCCAGCGCCATCACCGTCATGCCGCCCATGGAGTGTCCGACCAGCACCATCGGCCCCTCCGGCACGGCCGCGTCCATGACGGCCTTCAGGTCGCGGCCGAGCTGGTCGATGGTCAGCGGCACGTCGTCCCGCAGCTGTGCCATGCCCCGCCCGGACCGGCCGTGGCTGCGCTGGTCCCAGTAGACGGTCCGCACGACGCCCCGCAGCGCCGCCCGCTGGAAGTGCCAGGAGTCCTGGCTGAGGCAGTAGCCGTGGCTGAAGACGACGGTGACCGGGGCGGGCGCCTTGCGGCCGAAGAGGCGGCGCCGCCGGGGCGCCGGGCCGCCCTCGGGTTCGACCTCGTCGACCTCGAAGTACAGCTCCGTGCCGTCGTCGGCGTACGCCTTGCCCGGGGTGCCGCGCAGCGCGCCGTACGGTCCCGTCGCGTCCAGCGCCAGCCGTGCCTTGCGGCGCACCCCCCGGCCCACGGTCATCCGCTCGATCGCGACGCCGGCCGCCGCGCCCGCGGCCAGCACGCCTATCGCGGCGCCCGCGAGGCCGGTCGCCCTGCGCCAGCCGCCGGCCTCCTGCGCTGCGGAGGCGACGGCCGCCGCGACGGCCTTCGCGCTGCTCTCGCTCACGTACCGCTCCTCTTCGCCGTCTTCGCCGTACTGCACAGTTCGCTGGTGGGTGCTGCGGGTCCGCGTGCCGCCGGCCCGGGCGTCACCGGGCCGGGTCCACCGGTACCGATGTGACCCGGGTCCCTGTGCGGACTACCCGTCCCGGTCCTCGTTCACGTAGACGCGGGGGACCCGGGTTCCGATGCGCGTGACGATCTCGTACGCGATGGTGCCGGCGGCCTGCGCCCAGTCCTCGGCGGTGGGCTCACCGCGGTCGCCGGGCCCGAACAGGACCGCCTCGGCGCCGGTCTCGGGCCGGTCGCCGCCGAGGTCGACCACGAACTGGTCCATCGCGACCCGCCCGGCGACGGTCCGCCACTTGCCGCCGACCAGGACCGGGCCGCTGCCGGAGGCGTGCCGCGGGATGCCGTCCGCGTAGCCGACGGGCACCAGGCCGAGGGTCGTCTCGCCCGGGGTGACGTAGTGGTGGCCGTAGCTGATGCCGTGCCCGCTGGGAACGTGCTTGACCAGCGCCAGCGACGCCGCCAGCGTCATCACCGGACGCAGTCCGAAGTCGGCGGGGGTGCCGATCTCCGGGCTGGGCGAGATGCCGTAGACCGCGATCCCGGTGCGCACCAGGTCGAAGTGGGCCTCGGGGAGGGTGAGCGTGGCCGGCGAGTTGGCCATGTGCCGCACCTCGGGGCGTACGCCCTGGTCCTCGGCGTACGCCGTCATCTCCCGGAAGCGGGTGAGCTGGGCGGCGATGGACGGATGGCCGGGCTCGTCGGCGCAGGCGAAGTGCGACCACAGCCCGGTGATCCGGATCAGCCCGTCCGCCTCGGCGCGCAGGGCGGCGCCCACCAGGTCGGCCCAGTCGGCGGGCTGGCAGCCGTTGCGGCCGAGGCCGGTGTCCGCCTTGAGCTGCACCCGCGCGGGCCGGCCCGCCTCGCGTGCCGCAGCCGTGACCTCGCGCAGCGCCCACATCCCGCTGACCGACACGTCGATGTCGGCCTCGATCGCCTGCCGCCAGGGGCCGCCGGGGGTCCACAGCCAGCACATGACGCGCCCCGGCAGCCCCGCCGCGCGCAGTTCCAGGGCCTCCTCGGGGGTGGCCGTGCCGAGCCAGGTCGCTCCCGCGTCGAGGGCCGCCCGCGCGCACGGCACCGCCCCGTGGCTGTACGCGTCGGACTTGACGACGGCCATCAGGGCGGCGCCCGGTGCCAGGGCGCGCAGGGCGCGCACATTGGACCGCAGTGCGGCCAGGTCGATCTCGGCACGGGCTCGCAGGGGCGCCGTCGGCAGGGGTGTTGTGTCTTTCATGGCGCCTCCAGTGTCTCAGAGGCGACCGGTGGTACCGGGGCACAGCCCCGCGCCCGCTCACCACCACGCGCCCCACACACCGTCACGCGCCCCCGGAGGCCCACCGTTCCCGACCGACTCCGGCCCTTGGCCGCCCCAGCCGAACGACGGCCGCTACGCCGGCCGACGGACGACATCCGAAAGCCGGGCCCGCTCCGCGCACGCGCCGGCCGGCGGACCGTGGCGAGCGCCCCCGCACCATCGCGCGCCCCCACCCGCCGCAAACAGACCCGCTGGCCCCAACGCCCTCCCCCGCCCGGTCTACACCCCCGCCCACACGACCCCCGGCCACGGCCTACCGGCCAGGTCCGCTGTCGGACTCCGCTCGGACGTCGCGCCATGCGCGCGCGAGGGCCCCCGCCACATCGTGCGCCCCCGCCGGCGCGCCGTCCGCCGCGAACCGGCCCGCCAGTCCGTGCAGATACGCGGCCACGCTGCCCGCGTCCCGTGGGGAGAGGCCCGAGGCCAGCAGGGATCCCGCGAGCCCGGACAGCACGTCTCCGCTGCCCGCGGTGGCCAGCCATGCCGTCCCCGTCGCGTTGACGCGCACGGTCCCGCCGTCCGGGTCGGCGACCAGCGTGGTCGAGCCCTTGAGCAGGACGGTGGCGTGGTACCGCGCCGCCAACTCGCGCACCGCCGGCAGCCTCGCCCCCTCGACCTCCTCGCGGTCCACGCCCAGCAGCGCGGCGGCCTCTCCGGCGTGCGGGGTCATCAGGGTCGGCGCCATGCGGGCCCGTACGGCGTCCCGGTCGGCCAGCCGCAGCCCGTCCGCGTCGATGAGCACCGGCACCTCGGCCCCGACCACCTCCGCGACGGTCCCGGCGTCGTCCCCGGCGCCCGGCCCGGTGACCCATGCCTGCACCCGTCCCGCCTTGTGCGGGCCCCGGTCGGAGACCAGGGTCTCGGGGAAACGGGCGATGACGGCGTCCCCGGCGGGCCCGACGTACCGCACGGCCCCGGCCCCGCCGCGCAGCGCGCCCGACACGGCGAGCACGGCGGCCCCCGGATACCGCGCCGACCCGGCCGCGATCCCGACGACCCCGCGCCGGTACTTGTCGCTCTCCGCCCCGGGCACCGGCAGCAGCCGGGCCACGTCCGCGTGTTGCAGGGCCTCAAGGTCCGGCTCGGCGGGCAGGTCGAGCCCGATGTCGACGAGCCGCACGGTACCCGCGTGCTCCCGGGCGGGGTCGATCAGCAGCCCGGGCTTGTGCGTCCCGAAGGTCACGGTGAGGTCGGCGCGGACGGCGGCCCCCAGCACCTGCCCGGTGTCCGCCTCTACCCCGCTCGGCAGGTCGACGGCGACGACGGCGGCGCGGGACCGCTCGGCGGCGGCGGCCAGGGCCGCGGCCTCGGGCCGCAGCCCGCCCCGCCCGCCGATCCCGACGATGCCGTCGACGACGAGGTCGGCCCGTTCGATGGCCGCCTCGCCGCCGCCGGGCGCGGCGAGGCCGCCGCCCGCGCGGCGCAGCGCGGCGAGCCCCGCGGGATGGGTGCGGTCGGCCGCGAGCAGCACGGCCGTCACCCCCGCCCCCCGGCGCGCGAGCCGCGCCCCGGCGTACAGGGCGTCACCTCCGTTGTCCCCGCTGCCCACCAGCAGCACGACCCGGCTGCCGTAGACGCGTCCGAGCAACTGGGCGCAGGCGGCCGCCAGTCCGGCGGCGGCCCGCTGCATGAGCGCCCCCTTCGGCAACCGCGCCATGAGGTCACGCTCGGCGGCCCGCACCGTCTCCACGCTGTACGCAGTACGCATGGGTTCGAGTCTGCCCCGGATGCCCCCGTGCCCGCACCCGCGCCCCCGTGGGGCGGCGATCGTCAGCCCTCCGCGATCACCACCGCGGACGCCACGCCCGCGTCGTGGCTGAGGGAGACGTGCCAGGACTTCACGCCGAGCTGGGCGGCCCGGGCCGCGACCGTGCCCGTCACCCGCAGCCGGGGCTGCCCGCTGTCCTCGACGTACACCTCGGCGTCCGTCCAGTGCAGTCCGGGCGGGGCGCCGAGCGCCTTGGCCAGGGCCTCCTTGGCGGCGAAGCGTACGGCGAGGGAGGCCGCGCCCCGGCGCTCGCCGCTCGGCAGCAGCAACTCGCTGTCCAGGAAGAGCCGGCCGACCAGTCCGGGCGTCCGTTGCAGCGACGCCTCGAACCGGTCGATCTCGGCCACGTCGATACCGACCCCGATGATGCTCATGCCGAGCACCCTACGGCGAACCGCTCTCCGTGACGGCGGCTCAGGACGCCAACGCCAGACGGCAGATCGGCACGACAGATCGCACAGGCAAGCCATCGCGCCGGCGGTGCCCGCCGGATGAACGCGGCCCGCCGGAGCGCCGCGCGGCGCAGGGGCCCGCTACTCCACCGTCACCGACTTCGCCAGGTTGCGCGGCTGGTCCACCTCGTTGCCGCGGGCGGTGGCGAGTTCGCAGGCGAACACCTGGAGCGGGACGGTCGCCACCATCGGCTGGAGCAGGGCCGGGGTCACCGGGATGCGGATCAGGTGGTCGGCGTACGGGGCCACCTCCTCGTCGCCCTCCTCCGCGATCACGATCGTCCGCGCGCCCCTCGCCCGGATCTCCTGGATGTTGGACACGATCTTGTCGTGCAGCGCCGACCGCGCCTGCGGCGACGGCACGACGACCACCACCGGCAGGTCCTCCTCGATCAGTGCGATCGGCCCGTGCTTCAACTCCCCGGCCGCGAAGCCCTCGGCGTGCATGTACGCCAGTTCCTTCAGCTTCAGCGCGCCCTCCAGCGCCACCGGATACCCCACGTGCCGCCCCAGGAAGAGCACCGTGTTCTTCGCGGCGAGGGTGCGCGCCAGCGCCCGCACGGGCTCCATCGTCTCCAGGACCCGCTCGACCGACCCGGCGATCCGCGACAGGTCCCGGATGACCGCCCCGATCTCGTCGCCCCACTTGGTGCCCCGCACCTGGGCCAGATACAGCGCCACCAGATAGCAGGCCACCAACTGCGTGAGGAACGCCTTGGTCGAGGCGACCGCGACCTCGGGCCCGGCGTGCGTGTACAGCACCGCGTCCGACTCGCGCGGAATCGTCGACCCGTTGGTGTTGCAGATCGCCAGCACCTTGGACCCCTGCTCGCGGGCGTGCCGCAGCGCCATCAGGGTGTCCATCGTCTCGCCGGACTGGGAGACCGCGATGACCAGCGTCCGGTGGTCGAGGATCGGGTCCCGGTAACGGAACTCGCTGGCCAGCTCCACCTCGCACGGGATCCGCGTCCAGTGCTCGATGGCGTACTTGGCGATCAGCCCCGCGTGGAAGGCCGTACCGCACGCGACGATGACGACCTTGTCCACGTCACGCAGTTCACCCGCGTCGATCCGGACCTCGTCCAGGCTCAGCGAGCCGGCCGCGTCGATGCGGCCCAGCAGCGTATCGGCGACCGCCTTGGGCTGCTCGGCGATCTCCTTGAGCATGAAGTAGTCATAACCCCCCTTTTCCGCGGCCGACGCGTCCCAGTCCACGTGGTACGACCTGACCTCCGCCGGACGGCCGTCGAAGCCCGTCACCGTGACGCCGTCCCGGCGCAGTTCCACCACCTGGTCCTGACCCAGCTCGATCGCCGACCGCGTGTGGGCGATGAACGCGGCGACGTCCGAGGCGAGAAAGGCCTCGCCCTCTCCAACGCCCACCACGAGCGGCGAGTTCCGCCGCGCGCCGACCACCACGTCCGGCTCGTCCGCGTGCACCGCCACCAGGGTGAACGCGCCCTGAAGCCGCCGGCACACCAGCCGCATCGCCTCGGCGAGGTCGGCGGTCACGGAGAACTCCTCGGCCAGCAGGTGCGCGACCACCTCGGTGTCGGTCTCGGACGCGAGGTCATGGCCGCGCTCGGTCAACTCGGCGCGCAGCACCGCGAAGTTCTCGATGATCCCGTTGTGCACCACGGCGACCCGCCCCGCATTGTCCAGGTGCGGATGCGCGTTGGCGTCCGTGGGCGCCCCGTGGGTGGCCCACCGGGTGTGTCCGATGCCCGTGGTCCCCGCCGGCAGCGGCCGTTCGACCAGTTCCTTCTCCAGGTTGACGAGTTTCCCGGCCCGCTTCGCGGCGGCGAGCCCGCCGTCCGCGGGCACGGCGACGCCCGCCGAGTCGTACCCCCGGTACTCCAGCCGTTTCAGCCCGGCCATGACGACGTCGAGCGCCGACTGGGCCCCCACATATCCCACGATTCCGCACATGGGCCGCAGCCTACGGGCCGAAGCCCGCGCAAAACCGGCACCGCGTGCCCGGAATCGGAAATTCCCACCGTCGTACGACCGCCCGTCATAGCGCGCCGCTCCCGCGCGTGACCCATCCCACCCGGCGTTCCGTTCAAACTCCGTTAACAATGGACTGTGATCTCTCCGGTCTCCCCGATGCCCCGGAGCGCCCACCGGCACCGACCGGAGGCGACTCCCTACGTCGACCTCACCCGAGCCGAGTGGAGCGCGCTGCGCGACAAGACGCCGCAGCCGCTCACCGCCGAGGAGGTCGAAAAGCTGCGCGGCCTCGGCGACGTCATCGACCTCGACGAGGTGCGCGACATCTACCTCCCGCTGTCCCGGCTGCTCAATCTGTACGTCGGTGCCACGGACGGGCTCAGAAGCGCCCTGAACACCTTCCTCGGCGAACAGGGCTCGCAGTCCGGCACGCCGTTCGTCATAGGCGTCGCCGGATCCGTGGCCGTGGGCAAGTCCACCGTCGCCCGCCTCCTGCAGGCGCTGCTGTCCCGCTGGCCGGAACACCCGCGGGTCGAACTGGTCACCACGGACGGCTTCCTGCTCCCCACCAAGGAGTTGGAGGCGCGCGGCCTGATGTCCCGCAAGGGTTTCCCGGAGTCGTACGACCGCCGCGCCCTCATCCGGTTCGTCGCCGACATCAAGGCAGGCAAGGACGAGGTCACCGCCCCCGTCTACTCCCATCTGATCTACGACATCGTGCCCGGTGAGCGGCTCACCGTGCGCCGCCCGGACATCCTCATCGTCGAGGGCCTGAACGTCCTCCAGCAGGCCCTGCCCGGCACGGACGGCCGCACCCGGGTCGGCCTCGCCGACTACTTCGACTTCAGCGTGTACGTCGACGCCGGCGCCGAGGACATCGAGCGCTGGTACCTCAGCCGCTTCCGCAAGCTGCGGGCCACCGCCTTCCTCGACCCGTCCTCGTACTTCCGCAAGTACACGCAGGTGTCCGAGGAGGAGGCCCTGGACTACGCCCGCACGCTCTGGCGGACCATCAACAAGCCCAATCTGGTGGAGAACATCGCCCCCACCCGCGGTCGCGCCACCCTCATCCTGCGCAAGGGCCCGGACCACAAGGTGCAGCGGCTGCGGCTGCGCAAACTGTGACCGCTACCCTGCCGCCATGCTTCACCTCCGGCTGATCGTCCCGTCCGGCGCGACCGACGACATCGTGCGCCTCATCGAGCGGACGGTCGGCGCCACGCACCTCGTGGTGCTGCCCGGCGCCGCCCGCAACCCCGTCGGGGACGTCGTCCTGTGCGACGTGGCCCGGGAGGCGGGCGACGAACTGCTCACCGCGCTGCGGGCGTCGGGCCTTGAGGAGACCGGCTCGATCGCCGTCGAGAACATCGACCTGTCCCTGTCCAGGCGGGCCGACAAGGCCGAGGAGGAGGCGCCCGGCGAGGGCGCGGACGCGGTGCTGTGGGAACACCTCGCCGAGGCGACCCACGAGGAGTCGACGCTCACCGTCACCTATGTGGCGTTCCTGGCCGTGGCCACGATGCTCGCCGCGTGCGGTGTGATGCTGGACAACGCGATCCTGATCGTCGGCGCGATGGCCGTCGGCCCGGAGTTCGGGCCGCTCGCGGGGATCTCGACGGCGCTCGTGCAGCGGGCGCCGCACCTGGTGTGGCGGTCGCTGTGGGCGCTGCTCGCCGGGTTCGCCGTCGCGATGGTGGTGACGGCCGGGTTCAGCGGGCTGATGGACGTGCTCGGGCTGTTCGAGAGGTCGATGGTGGAGGCGGCCCGGCCGAACACCGCGTTCATCTGGAAGCCGGACGCGATGTCGTTCGTGGTGGCGTTCCTGGCCGGCATCGCCGGCACCCTGTCCCTGACGTCCGCCAAATCGGGCGCGCTGATCGGGGTGGCGATCTCCGTGACCACGGTCCCGGCGGCCGCGAACGCCGCGGTGGCCTTCAGCTACGCGGACTACTCGCAGACCTGGGGCTCCGTCTGGCAGTTGCTCGCCAACCTGGGCGGCATCGTCCTCGCGGGCACCCTCACCCTGCTCGCCCAGAAACTCCTGTGGGCAGCACAGCGCCGCCGCCAGAAATCCCCCTGACCAACACCCCCACCCGGGCTCCCGCCCCGGCGGACCGCCCAGCCGAGGGCACCGCCCTCCACCCGAACGAACGGGCTCGGCCCCGTCGACTGCCCGCCCGGACGGCCCGGCAAGTCTCCCGGCCGACTCCCCGGCACAGACTCCGCCCGACCACCGGCCCGCCCCAAACCCGCCCGGCCCAGGCCACCGCCTTCGAGAAGAACCCCGGCACCGACACCACCGCGTCGGCAACCCACGCGGCCCGGAGGTCGGTTGTCTGCTTGGGTGGGGCCCCGGCGGCCGTTTCGGGTGGGCGCCGGGGGCTTCGTGAGCGGGGTGGCGCCGGCCGTCAGCCGGGCGCGGTGGAGCCGAGGGTCACCCCAGTGCTGACTTCACCGCGTCGGCGAGGCGGGCGGCGATCGAGCGGGCCTGGTCGATGTCGGCCGCCTCCACCATGACGCGCACCAGCGGCTCGGTGCCCGAGGGGCGCAGCAGTACCCGTCCGGCGGAGCCCAGCTCCCGCTCCGCCTCGGCGACCGCGGCGGCGAGGTCCGCGGAGGTCTTCACCCGGGACCTGTCCACGTCCGGCACGTTGATGAGGACCTGGGGCAGCCGCTCCATGACCGCCGCGAGCTCCCGCAGCGTACGGCCGGTCTCCGCGACCCGTGCGGCCAGCAGCAGCCCGGTCAGCGTGCCGTCGCCGGTGGTGGCGTGGTCGAGGACGATGACGTGCCCGGACTGCTCGCCGCCGAGGGCGTAGTCGTGCTCCTTCATCTCCTCCAGGACGTAGCGGTCGCCGACCGCGGTCTGCACGAGGCGGATGCCCTCGCGCTCCATGGCCAGCTTGAAGCCCAGATTCGACATCACGGTCGCGACGACGGTGTCGGAGCGCAGAGCGGAACGTTCCCGCATCGCCAGCGCGAGCACGGCCAGGATCTGGTCGCCGTCGATCTCCTCGCCGGTGTGGTCCACGGCCAGGCAGCGGTCGGCGTCGCCGTCGTGCGCGATGCCCAGGTCGGCGCCGTGCTCAACGACGGCGGACTTCAGCTGGTCGAGATGGGTGGAGCCGCAGCCGTCGTTGATGTTGAGCCCGTCCGGCTGGGCACCGATGGTGACGATCTGCGCCCCGGCCCGGGAGAACGCCTCAGGCGAGACACCGGCGGCGGCGCCGTGCGCCTCGTCAAGGACGATCTTCAGTCCGTCGAGCCGGTTCGGCAGCACGCCGAGGAGGTGGGCGACGTACTGGTCGAACCCTTCGTCGTAGGTCCGCACCCGGCCCACGCCCGCGCCGGTGGGTCGGTCCCAGGGGGCGCCCGTGCGGTGCTCCTCGTAGACGCCCTCGATCCGGTCCTCCAGCTCGTCGGCGAGCTTGTGGCCGCCACGGGCGAAGAACTTGATGCCGTTGTCGGGCATCGCGTTGTGGCTTGCGGAGAGCATGACACCCAGGTCGGCCCCGAGGGCGCCGGTCAGATACGCCACCGCTGGCGTCGGCAGCACACCGACCCGCAGCACGTCCACGCCCGCGCTGGCCAGCCCCGCGACCACCGCGGCCTCCAGGAACTCCCCGGACGCACGCGGGTCCCGCCCGACCACTGCCGTCGGCTTGTGGCCCGCGAAGCTGCCCGCCTCGGCCAGCACGTGCGCCGCCGCGACGGAGAGGCCGAGCGCCATCTCGGCCGTCAGATCCGCGTTGGCGACACCGCGCACGCCGTCCGTGCCGAAGAGTCGTCCCACTTGTCCTCCTGAGGAAGCGTCAGTTTCGAAGCCGTAGCGCATGCGACGGTTCGCTGCCGGGTCGGTGCGGCTCCGCATCCCAGGCATCGCATGCCTGGATATCCGATCACACAAGCCTTTGAGCGTCTTGTGCCGTTATACGCCCTTGGCCTGTGATATACGAACGCCCCGGCGGCACTGTGGCGTGCCGCCGGGGCGTTCGGAGTACGAGCGGGCAGCTGCGGTCAGCGCTTGCTGTACTGCGGAGCCTTGCGGGCCTTCTTCAGACCGGCCTTCTTGCGCTCGACCGCACGGTCGTCACGACGCAGGAAGCCGGCCTTCTTCAGCGGGCCGCGGTTGTTGTCGACGTCGGCCTCGTTCAGCGCGCGGGCGACACCGAGACGGAGCGCACCGGCCTGACCGGAGACACCGCCGCCCGCGATGCGGGCGATGACGTCGTAACGGCCTTCCAGCTCCAGAACCTTGAACGGCTCGTTGACTTCCTGCTGGTGCACCTTGTTGGGGAAGTAGTCCTCAAGGGTGCGGCCGTTGATCTTCCACTTGCCGGAGCCCGGAACGATCCGGACCCGGGCGATGGCGTTCTTGCGGCGGCCCAGGCCGGCGGCCGGCTGGGGCTCGCCGAAGCGGGAGGCCAGGGACTCCGAGGTGTACTCGCCCTCGACGGGCGTCTCGGACTCGGTGGTGTAGCTGTCGATGTCAAGCTCTTCGAGCGGCTGCTCGGCAGTGGTCTCGGCCACGATTCTCCTCAGATTCTCTTCAGTCTTAGGGGGTGGCCGGACTTACTGCGCGACCTGGGTGATCTCGAACGGCACCGGCTGCTGCGCGCCGTGCGGGTGCTGGTCACCCTTGTAGACCTTCAGCTTCGAGAGCATCTGACGGCCCAGGGAGTTCTTGGGGAGCATGCCCTTGACGGCCTTCTCGATGGCCTTCTCGGGGTTCTTGTCCAGCAGCTCGTCATAGCGGATGGAGCGCAGACCACCCGGGTAGCCGGAGTGGCGGTACGCCATCTTCTGGGTCCGCTTGTTACCGGAGAGGTGCACCTTGTCCGCGTTGATGATGATGACGAAGTCACCAGCGTCGACGTGGGGGGCGTAGATCGGCTTGTGCTTGCCCCGGAGGAGGGTGGCGGCGGTCGTGGCGAGACGACCCAGGACGACGTCCTGAGCGTCGATGACGTGCCACTGACGCGTCACATCGCCGGGCTTGGGGCTGTACGTACGCACGGTTCGTAGCCTTCGCTATCTTCAGTGAGTGGTCCTGACAAGGTCACCGAAGACGATCACGACAGCCCTGACCGCACTGCGGTGACGCAAACCGCGTGCTGGTCGCTGGTCATCGGCCCGGTGGACCGGTGTAAGGGCCCGTCCCGTGAGAATGAGCAAGCCAATACACAACGAACATGCAGGATACCGGGGTGCCTCGGACGGGTCAAAACGAGTGGCCTGCGACACCTCCGGCGGCGAAGATGCGCCACCCTGCGCCGATAGGTCCCCTATCGGTCCCGGCAGGGGCGCACCGGCACCGCCGGTCCCCGTCTAGGATGCGCCCCATGAGCTATGGGCAGGGGGGACCCCAGTCCCAGTGGGATCCCTGGAAACCGCATTCTCAGCAGCCCTGGAACAGCGGCGGCAGCCAGACCCCGGACTGGGCCGCCCTGGCGGAGGCCTCGGAGACCCGGAACAAGCGCCGCAGACTGCTGTTCATCGGCGGCGGCGCGGTCGCCACCGTCGTGGTCGGCGCGGCCGTCGCCATGGCCGTGGTCTCGGCGAACGGTGACAACGGCGACAACGCCTCGGGGCAGCCCGCCGACCTGCCCGCGAGCGCTTCCCTGCCCAGTGACTCCGCCGCGCCCGCGCCGTCCTTCGATCCGACCAGCGCGCCGCCGCCGCTGGACCCGAAGGACTTCATATCCAGCGCGCAGAAGGACACGGCGCCGCTCAGCGCCGAGACCCTTTTCCCGGGCACCCAGCTGACCATGGGCGAGACCGTCTACAAGAAGGGCGCCACCGCCGACACCAAGGACTGCGCCTCGGCCGCGGGCGGCACCCTGCCCAAGGTCCTCACCGGCAACGACTGCACGCGGCTGCTGCGGGTCAGCTACCTCAAGGACGGGGTCGCGGTCACCGTCGGCGTCGCCGTCTTCGAGACGGAGGCCCAGGCCGTCAAGGCGAAGGGCCAGACCGACAAGAAGGGCATCGTGAAGTCCCTCGCGGGCAAGGGCGTCACGGCCTTCTGCGACTCGGCGGTCTGCCGCTCGACGACCAATTCCTACGGCCGCTACGCCTACTTCACCATCGCCGGTTTCACCAACGGCAAGAACGTGACGACCAAGGACACCAAGGTCTTCTCGACCGGGGACGACCTGGCCGAGTTCACCTTCCGGCAGATCCGCCGCCGCGGCGAGGCCCAGGCGTCGGCCGCGGCCGGCGAGTGACGCACCGCACCGGCGTGACACCTTGGACCTGGACAGACGTGCCCGCGTCGGGCTGATAGCGGCCGCGGCCGGCGCGGCCCTGCTGGCCCCGCTGGGCGTGTGGGCCTGGCCCGAGGGCGAGGGCGGGGCGCACGGTCCCCGCCTCGTCCCCACCGATCTGCGCCGGCGCGACCCCGCGGCGACACCCGCCGCGCGCCGCGTCTACACGCTGCTGGCCGGGCTGGAGAACGCCGCCCGCCGCGGCCGCCCGAGCCGTACGGTGATCGGCCAGCACGTGGAGCTGCACAACGAGCGGTACAACGCGCGGTACGGCGACTACCGGGGCACCAAACAGCCGGGCTACTACTACCGCAAGGCCCGCGACATCACCGGGCGGCTGCCCGGCTTCGTCGAGCTCGACCTCGGCCCCGGCTACGACCGGCCCGGCTGGGCGGTGGGCGAGGCCCGCTCCTACTCGGCGGCCTGGCCGTCCTGCCGGCGTTCCTGGGGCTATGTGGAGGACGCCGTGGACCTCGCCGTCGGCGTGTGGGCGGGTCTGCCCCGGGCGGCCGACGGTTCGTACCGGCCCTCCGGCACGCACCGCGAGTGCTTCTCCGGTGCGGAGGTCTCCCTGCCGCACAACGGGGGCGGCCCGGCGGGCCTGGTCGGCTTCTCCTTCCATCAGCCCTATCCGGGCAGCCGGGTCAAGGGCTTCCAGCAGACGCTGCACCGCAACTCCCCCGGCGCGACGGACCCCGCCTGGTTCGGCCGGGTGGTCACCGAGGGCAGCGCCGAGCACCGGGCGCTGCTGCACGACCTCGCCTTTCTCGCGGACCACCTGGGCTATCTGGCCGGCCGCGGGGTGCCGGTGCTGCTGCGGCCGTACCACGAGATGAACACGGTCCCGGGGCACGGTTTCTGGTGGGCGGGGCAGGACCCGGCGGCGTTCCGCAGGCTGTGGCGGCTGACGTACGACTACCTCGTGCGCCGTCGCGGCCTGCACAACCTGATCTTCGTCTGGTCGCCGAACTCCTGGGACGGGACGTACGGGCGCGAGCCCGACGCGTACTACCCCGGCGGCCACTACGTCGACGTCGTGGGCGTCGACGACTACAGCGACAGCCCGGCCAGGCCCTTCGGCGCGGGCGCCTGGACCGAGGTCTGGTACCGCGGCCTCGAGGCGTACCGCAGGCCGCGGATCGTCGCCGAGTCCTTCCATGTACCGCTCAACGCGGCGCAGCCCCGGACCCTGGCCCGCACACCGTGGGTGCTGTGGACCGTGTGGGGCCAGGCACTGACGTACGACAACGTCTCCACGCCCCGGCAGAAGAACGCCCCGGCGGATGTGCAGCGGACCTACGGGTCGGCGAGGGTGATCACGGGCGGGCGCGAGATCGAGGCGCCGCACACCGCATAGGCCGAGGCCCGTGCACAGCACACGGGACGGGGCACACACCAGGCGCCACACGGTGAACGACTGATGTCGCCTTCCTCACAACTGTTCCTTATCTCGTGCATATATGCGAGAGTGGATCCCCTATTCGGTCAGTGGTTCGGAGCCCGGGGGGGCAGAGGCTCCGCTGACCGAGGCGCCAGCGAAGGCGTTGAGGGGGATGGCACCCGGAACAAGCCAGTCGTAGCGGTGCGCTCACGCGCGCCGCAACGGAGATCCGTCGCTGCCTCAACGCGCCACCGATCTCACGGGAAGTCCTGTTTACCTGTCATGACGTCGACTCTGGTAGAGGGTGACCCTTCGTTCTCGCGTCAAGGCGCGAAGCTCGCGAAGCGTACGGCCGCCTGGAAGCCGGGTGTCCTGCCGTTCCTGCTGCCCTTTGTCCTGCTGGTCTTCTTCGGCCTGTGGAGCTACCAGCCCAGCTCCTCCCTGCTGAGCTGGATCCTCACCGTCGTGTGGTCCCTGCCCGTGGCCGGTGTGCTGGTCGGCATCCAGGGCGCCCTGCTGATCCGCCGCCGGGTCCGCCGCAGCGACCGGATGACCCCGCCCGCCCCGGCCGACCAGGACTTCATGATCGTCCTGTGCCCGACCATCGGCCGCCACGACACCTACCCGGCGCTGGAACGTTCCGTCCTGTCCTACGTCGAGCACCTGCCGGACTGGTTCCCGTACATGCGGGTCGACATCCTCACCGAGGAGGGCTGCGAGGCGGCCGACAAGATCGACCGGCTCGCCGACTCCCATCCGCTGATCCGGGTCATCACGGTCCCGAAGGACTACGTCCCGGCGAACGGCACCCGCTTCAAGGCCCGCGCCAACCACTACGCCCACGAGCTGCGCATCGCCGAAGGCGAAGCCCTCGACTACGTCTGGGTCCTCCACATGGACGACGACACGGGCGTCGGCCCCGACACCGCGACCTCGCTCGCCCAGTTCATCAACCGCCAGCGCCGCGCCCACCCCGACGAGGCCAAGCACATGGCGCAGGGCATCCTGACCTACCCGCGCGAGAACGCGGTCAGCCTCTTCACCTGGCTCGCCGACGCCGTACGCCCCGCCGACGACATCGCCCGCTTCCGCGCGCTGACCGGCATGGGCACCCCGGCGGCCGGGGTCCACGGTGAGCTGCTGGTGCTGCGCGCCTCCATCGAGGCGGAGATCGGCTGGGACTTCGGCCCCAAGGAGATCGTCGAGGACGCCCGGCTCGCGCTGACCTTCTGCCGCAAGTACCCCGGCCGCAGCGACTGGTTCAACGGCCGCTGCTACGGCGCCTCCCCCGCCAACGCGCGCGACTTCGTCAAGCAGCGCGAGCGGTGGGCCTGGGGCCTGGTCGCCCTGTGCTTCAACCGCCAGGTACCGCTGCGCTACCGCTGGTTCCTGTCGGTCTGCGTGACCACCTGGATCCTCGGCCCGCTCCAGCACATCGGCGCCGTCCTGCTCCTCGGCTGGCTGATCAACGACATGAACACCTCGCCCGCCACCCAGTCCGTCGTCATCCTGTGGGCCCTGAACTTCGCCTACGTCATCTGGACCTACTGGGAGGGGCTGCGGCTGAACGCGCTCGCCTCGCTCAGCGGGCGGCGCAAGTGGTGGGAGCCGGTCGTGGTGGTCGCGCTCATCCCCGTCTTCTCGGTGCTCGAAGGACTCGGCGGCCTGCGCGGCTTCCTGAAGTTCGCCCGGCGCGAGGAGAACAAGTTCGTCGTGATCGCCAAGCCCGCCTGACCCTGGGCCAAGACTGAAGACAGAAGACACCTGACCATGCGCTCACGCCTACCCCTGCTCGCCATCTTCCCGGTGACCGTCCTCACCGTCGTCCTGGGCACCCCCCTCCTCTTCGGCGACCACCCCGTGCGCTGGGAGGCGGGCTCGGCCCTGCCCAGACTCGTCCTGGACGGCTCCCCCGAGAAATCGGACTCCCCCAGCCCGTCCGGGAAGCCCACGGACGCGACGAAGCCCTCCACTCTCCAGGTCGCCAAACCCTGGAAGGCCGGCATGCCCCAGTGGGGCGTCCAGATCTACTGGGAGGAGGAGCCACAGAAACGTTCCGACGAGTTCATCGAGAAGCAGGCCAACAAGCAGGCCGCGTACCTGGTCGGCCTCGGCGCCAACTCCGTGTCGATCTCCTTCCCCTTCTTCACCAAGAGCCCCACCTCCGACACCGTCGCGACCGGCGCCAAGACCCCCTCCCCGGAACGCCTCCAGCGGGTCCTGCGGGTCTTCCAGAAGGCGGGCTTCCGCACCACGATCCGCCCGGTCATGGACGAGACCGCCCTCATTGGAACGGGCGACTGGCGCGGCAACATCGTGCCCGACTCGGACTCCGCCTGGTTCGCCTCGTACGCGAAGCTCCTCGCCCCCTACTTGAAGATCGCCGAGGCCGAGAAGGCGAACACCTTCGTGATCGCCACCGAGCTGAACTCCATGGAGGGCAAGCCGGGCTGGGACAACCTCGTCGCGTCCGCCGAGAAGACGTTCTCCGGTGAGATCTCCTACGACGCCAACTGGGACAACTACGTCTCCGGCCGGATCAACATGCCGGTCAACCACCTCGGCGTCGACGCCTACTTCCCCGTCAAGGTCCCGGACAACGCCCCCGTGAAGACCCTGGTCGCCGGGTGGAACGAGTGGCTCGACAAGAAGGCCACCGGACCCCTGCCGAAGATCACCGTCGCCGAGGCCGGCATCGGCGCGATGAAGGGCGCCTACCACGCCCCCGGCGACTTCTACGCCCGCAGGGCCGTCAACCCCAAGGTGCAGGCCAACTGGTACACGGCCGTCTGCAAGGTCGTCCAGGAACGCCGGATGAGCGGCGTCTACTGGTGGTCGATCCACTTCGACGACGACCCCAACACCCCGCCGGACGACAAGACCGCCTCCCGGCTCGACTTCGCCGGCCGCCCCCTCACCGAGCGGGCCGTCAAGAACTGTTTCTCCTCGGGCTACGCGGGCCCCGGGACCGCCGACTGACCAGCGAGGCAACCATGCGAGAAGCCATCATCCTGGTGGGCGGCAAGGGAACCCGTCTGCGCCCCCTCACCAACCACACCCCGAAGCCGCTCCTCGGCGTCGCGGGCACCTCCTTCATCCGCCACCAGGTGGCCAAGCTGCTGGACGCGGGCGTCGAGCACCTGGTGTTCGCCACCTCCTACCTCGCCTCCCTCTTCGAGGACGAGTTCCGGGACTTCTCCGGCGGCCTGGAGATCTCCTACGCCGTCGAGGAGGTCCCCCTGGGCACGGGCGGCGCGATCCGCAACGCCGGACAGCGGCTGCGCGGCGACTCGCCCGACGCCCCGGTGCTGATCCTGAACGGCGACATCCTCTCCGGCGTCGACCTGCGGAACGTCGTACGGCAGCACGAGGCCCGGGACGCCGACGTGACCCTGCACCTCACCCGGGTCGCCGACCCGCGCGCCTTCGGCCTGGTGCCCACCGACGCCGACGGCCGGGTGCTGGCGTTCCTGGAGAAGCCGAAGACGCAGGCAGAGTGCGTCACCGACCAGATCAACGCCGGCTGCTACGTCTTCCGCCGCTCGGTCCTGGACGCCATCCCCGCCGACCGCGAGGTCTCGGTCGAGCAGGAGACCTTCCCGCAGCTCGTCGCCCGGGGCGCGCGCGTCCTCGGCCACACCACCGACGACTACTGGCGCGACCTCGGCACGCCCCTGGCCTTCGTGCAGGGCTCCGCCGACCTGGTCACGGGCGTGGCGACCTCGCCGCTCGTCGGACCGCCCGCCGAAGCCCTGATCCACCCCACGGCCACGATCGACCCCACCGCCCGCGTCACGGGCGGCTCCACGGTCGGCCCGCACGCCGTCGTCGGGGCCCACGCCGTCATCGACCGCTCCATCATCGGCGAACGCGTCACCGTCGGCGAAGGCACCCGGATCCACGAGTCGGTCGTCGACCACGACTCCTCGATCGGCAGCGAGTCGTTGCTGCGCGAAGTCGTCGTGGGCTGCCACTCCCACGTCGGTGCGGACAACGAGCTGCCGGCCCAGCTGCGGCTGTCGTGCGGCATCCGCATTCCCGCCCAAGGGGTGCGCGTCAGCGGAACGGCTGCCGCCTGCCTGACGGCCCACTGACCACCTGCTACGGGAGAACCGTGACCCGCCACCGCTCATCGGCCGCGCAGGCAGAGCGCCTTCGCAAGTACCGGCCGGACATCCAGGGCCTGCGTGCCGTCGCCATCATGATGGTCGTCAGCATGCACTGCGGCATCCTCGACATCCACGGCGGCGTGGACGTCAGCTTCGTGCTCAGCGGCTTCCTCATCGGCAGCCAGCTGCTCGCCGAGATCGACAAGACGGGCAAGGTGTCCCTGACCAAGTTCTGGGCCCGCCGCTTCCGCCGCCTCGCGCCCCCCATGGCCCTCACCATCGTCGGCACCGCGGCCATCGCCTGGCTCTACGCCAGCCCCCTGAAGTTCCGCGACTTCGTCGCCGACGGCCTCAGCGCCTCCCTGAGCTTCCTGAACTGGCGGCTGGTCGAGAACGGCACCGACTACTTCGCCAACGACGGCACCCAGTCCCCCTACCAGCACTTCTGGTCGCTGGGCATCGAGGAGCAGTTCTATCTCGTCGCCCCGATCGTGCTGGTCGCCCTGGTCTGGCTCAGCCGCAAGATCGTGCGCAACCGCGCCCTGGTCGGCGTCGCCCTCCTCGCCGTGATCGCCGGCTCGTTCTACATGGGCTGGTCGCAGACCCCCGTGAACCAGCCGCTCGCCTACTTCAGCACCCACACCCGGATCTGGGAGATCACCTCCGGCGTCCTGCTCGCCCTCCTCGCACCGTTCGTCTCGCGCATGAACACCACGGTGGCGGCACTGGTCAGCTGGCTGGGGCTCGGCACCATCCTGGTGACCTCGCTCCTGATCACCGCCGAGACCCCGCTGCCCGGCTACGCGGTGGCCGGACCGGTCCTCGGCGCCCTCCTGGTCATCGCCGGCGGCTGCGCCAACCCCGGCTTCGGCGCCGAACGCGTCCTGTTCAACCCGGTGTTCAACTTCATCGGCAACGTCAGCTACGGCTGGTACCTCTGGCACTGGCCGATCCTGGTGATGTGGCCGCACATCGTCGACCGCGAGTTCACCTTCCAGGAGCGTATGCGGGTCGTCGTCCTGTCGTTCCTCATCGCCACCGCCATGCACTACCTCGTGGAACGCCGGTTCAAGAACAACGTGCAGCTGGTGGCACGCCCCTGGAAGGGCGTCCTCGCCGGCGGCTTCACCACCGCCGGCACCGCGGGGGCGATGGTGCTCGCCGCGATCGTGCCGCTGAACCTGGCCACCGCACCCGCCTCGGCCCGGCCGGCCCCCGGATTCACCAGCACGGCGTCCGTCGAGAAGGCCGTCCACCAGCGGAAACTGTCCGCCAGGGTGCAGAGCACCTTGCTGAAGGCGACCGAAAACCACGCCTCCAAGGGCTGCATCGACAACACCGAGATCACCAAGTTCGTGATGCGGGACGGCTGCGTCATCGGGGACCGCGGCAGCAAGAAGACCGTGGTCCTCCTGGGGGACTCCCACGCCTGGCAGTGGAACGACCTCTACGACGAACTCGGCCGCGAACTCCACGTCAAGGTGGTCACCATGGCCAAGGGCGGCTGCTCGCCGCAGATCTACCACATCGCCAGCCCCACTCTGGGCCGCGAGTACCGGGAGTGCGACAGCTGGCGTGACTCCGCCTTCGCCGAGCTGAAGAAGCTCAAGCCCGACGTCCTGATCATCGCCGACCGCGCCCGGCAGGAAGCCACCCGCGACGGCGCGGAGGCCGCGTTCAAGGTGTTCGAGAAGACCGGCGCCCGCCTCGTCTACATGACCGACACCCCGCAGCCGGGCCAGAACGTCCCCGACTGCCTGGCCACCCACACCGACGACATCACCCCCTGCAACCGCAAGCAGTGGCAGGCCCTCGAATACACCGAATTCCGCGCCATGGAGCGAAAGGTGGCCGAGGAGCACGGCGCCGAGATCATCGACACCACGCCGGCCTTCTGCTCGCTGGACGTCTGCCCCTCCGTGATCGGCGATCAGCTCGTCTACTACGACAACAGCCACATCACCTCCGGCTACTCCAAGTCGCTCAAGCCCTTCCTCAAGCCCACCCTGGAAGGCATCCTCAGCGACGCATAGCGCACACCGCCCGCCGCCGAGAGGGCTCTGCCGCACCCCGGCCGAGCCCTCTCAGTGCACCGTGCCCCGCACCCGGCGGGCCTGCCGCTGTCGCTCCGCGAGCAGCCCGTCAGCCGGGTAGCCGACCTCCTCCAGGGTCAGCCCGTGCGGGCGCACGACATGGACGGCGCTGTCGCGGACCCGGGCGTCCAGAACTCGCCGCGGCCAGTCCACGTCACGGTGCCCGTCGCCCACGAACAGCAGCGCACCCACCATGGACCGCACCTGGTTGTGGCAGAAGGCGTCCGCCCGCACCTCGATCTCCACGACGCCGTCCGCCCGCCTGCGCACCCCGAAGTCAAGGATCTCGCGGACCGTCGTAGCCCCCTCGCGCCGCTTCGCGTACGCCGCGAAGTCGTGCTCCCCGATCAGGGACTTCGCTGCGGCGTCCATCGCCGCGACGTCCAGCGCCCAGTCGTGCCAGAGCACATGGCCGCGCAGCAGCGGATCCACTCCGCCGGGCTGGTCCCCGACCCGGTACACATAGCGCCGCCACAGCGCGGCGAACCGCGCGTCGAACCCGGCCGGAGCCTCGGTGAGCGCCCACACCCGCACGTCCTTCGGCAGCCGCCCGGCGAGCCGCTTCAGCAGCTTCTCCCGGTGCTCGGCCCACAGCCCCGCGGGCAGGTCCACATGGGCCACCTGGCCGCGCGCGTGCACCCCGGCGTCCGTCCGCCCGGCCACGGTCAGCTCGTACGTCCTCTCCCCGGACCGGGTGACGGTCCGCAGCGCGTCCTCGATCTCCCCCTGCACGGTCCGGCGTCCCCCGGCCTGCTTGGCCCACCCGGAGAATTCGGTCCCGTCGTAGGACAGATCGAGGCGCACCCGCACCTGACCGGGCTGTACTTCGTCACTCACAAACAGATCCTCACACAGGGTGTGCACGGTCGTTCAACGCGAAAGCGGGCCCGCCCCTTGAAGGGAACGGGCCCGCTCACACGCCCCGAAGGGGCGCGGGGCTGCATCGATATGCGGCTCCGCCGCGGTGGGGGTCCCCCCTGTTCGAGCGAAGCCGAGAACTTGGGGGAGCGACCAGCCACAACGAAGCCGCAGCCGCCGGCCGGACAGCACCCCGCAGACGCTTACGCGTCCTTGCCCTCGGCGGCAGCCTCCGGCTTGGCGTCCTCGACAGCCTCGACGGCCTCGTCGGACGGGGCCTCGACGGCCTCTTCCTTCTTGAGGACGTCTTCCTTGACCGCACGCTTGGTGGCGGCCTCGGCCTCACCGGTCGCCTGCTGCGCGACGGTCAGCGACTCCACCAGCTCGATGACGGCCATGGGCGCGTTGTCGCCACGGCGGTTACCGATCTTGGTGATGCGGGTGTAGCCACCGGGACGGTTCTCGTAGCGCGGGCCGATCTCGGTGAAGAGCGTGTGGACGATGCCCTTGTCCGTGATGACCTGGAGCACCTGGCGACGGTTGTGCAGGTCGCCCTTCTTCGCCTTGGTGATCAGACGCTCGGCGTACGGGCGCAGCCGACGGGCCTTCGCCTCGGTGGTGGTGATACGGCCGTGCTCGAAGAGGCTCTTCGCGAGGTTGGCGAGGAGCAGCTTCTCGTGCGCGGCACTGCCGCCCAGACGGGCACCCTTGGTGGGCTTCGGCATTCTTCTTCTCCTGTATCTCTGCCCCGGCCGTACCAGGTACCGGGGTCAGTATCTGAGCAGACGGTTGTCTGTCAGAGATCCGGTCACTTCTTTCAAGCTCCGGAAGACCCGCGCCCCGTAAGGGGCGCGGGGCTGTGTCGATTTGCGGCTCCGCCGCGCGGGCGCGACCAGCCACAACGGACCCGCAGCCAAGAACCGGCAGAAGGTCCCGAATTCTCAGTACTGCTCGGTTTCCACGAAACCGGCATCCGCGTCGTCGTCCGCCCCGAACGCGTCCACCGCGGCGGTCGGGTCGAATCCGGGCGGGCTGTCCTTCAGGGCCAGGCTCATGCCGGCCAGCTTCGCCTTGACCTCGTCGATGGACTTCGCACCGAAGTTACGGATGTCCAGCAGATCGGCCTCCGAGCGCGCGACCAGCTCACCCACGGAGTGGATGCCCTCACGCTTGAGGCAGTTGTAGGAGCGGACGGTCAGCTCCAGCTCCTCGATCGGCAGCGCCAGGTCCGCGGCCAGCGCGGCGTCCGTCGGGGACGGACCCATGTCGATGCCCTCGGCGTCGATGTTCAGCTCACGGGCCAGACCGAACAGCTCGACCAGCGTCTTGCCGGCCGACGCCATCGCGTCACGCGGACGCATGGCCTGCTTGGTCTCGACATCGACGACCAGCTTGTCGAAGTCGGTGCGCTGCTCGACACGCGTGGCCTCGACCTTGTACGTGACCTTGAGCACCGGCGAGTAGATCGAGTCGACCGGAATACGGCCGATCTCCTGGCCCACCTGCTTGTTCTGCACGGCGGAGACATAGCCGCGACCGCGCTCGACGGTCAGCTCCATCTCCAGCTTGCCCTTGC